>JBDHTL010000017.1:0-39103 GCA_039808645.1 Rhodoblastus sp.
GTGCAGCGCGAAAAGACCACGCTCGCCTTCTGCATCACGTCGATGTGCCGACGCCACGCCGAGCAGCGGTTCACGGGATCGCCGTTGCGCTGAAGATCGATCATCGCGGCGGCGAAGGAGCGGTCGACGGACGCGAGATCGCGCGAACATTGCGCGACGTCGGGAACCGGTCGCGCAACGGTCGCCGCCAGCGCTGGGCTGGCGACGACCACGATGGACGCGAGTGTCAGTGTGCGCGGGACCAATCTACGCATGACCAAGAGCTCCCCAAAGCTCTCTTACGACGCGAAGGATTTCACATGTCCCGCGAGCATGCCGTGAGCTAACGCACACTGCAATCAGTGAAATTCGACAGGTCGTTCAAGGTCTCGTGATCGCGATCAGCCGAGATTAAGCTCCTTGAAGAAGTCTGCGCCCTTGTCGTCGATGACGATGAAGGCGGGGAAATCCTCGACCTCGATCTTCCAGATCGCTTCCATGCCGAGCTCGGGATATTCGAGCACCTCGACCTTCTTGATGCAGTCCTGCGCGAGCCGCGCTGCGGGTCCGCCGATCGAGCCGAGATAGAAGCCGCCGTGCTTGCCGCAGGCGTTGCGGACTTCGGCGGAGCGATTGCCCTTGGCGAGCATGACCATCGAGCCGCCGGCGGCCTGGAACTGGTCGACGTAGCTGTCCATGCGGCCGGCCGTCGTTGGCCCGAACGAGCCAGACGCGTAGCCTGTCGGCGTCTTGGCGGGGCCGGCGTAATAGACCGGATGGTTCTTGAAATAATCCGGCATCGGCTCGCCGGCTTCGAGGCGCGCGCGGATCTTGGCGTGCGCGAGGTCGCGCGCCACGATCATCGGGCCGGTGAGCGAAAGCCGCGTCTTGATCGGATATTGGCTGAGCGTCGCCAGAATTTCGCTCATCGGCTTCGTGAGATCGATCTTCACGACATCGCCGCCCAATGTGGCTTCATCGACATGCGGCATGAAGCGCGCGGGATCGTGCTCCAGCTCCTCCACGAACACGCCTTTCTTCGTGATTTTGCCCTTGGCCTGGCGGTCGGCCGAGCAGGACACGCCGATGCCGATCGGCAGCGAGGCGCCGTGGCGCGGCAGGCGGATCACGCGCACGTCATGGCAGAAATACTTGCCGCCGAACTGCGCGCCGACGCCCATCTGCTGCGTCAGCTTGTGGATCTCTTCTTCCATCGCGACGTCGCGGAAGGCGTGCGCGTCGTCGCCGCCCGAGGTCGGCAGCTCGTCGTAATAGCGGGTGGAGGCGAGCTTGACCGTCTTGAGGTTCAGTTCCGCCGACAGGCCGCCGATGACGATGGCGAGGTGATAGGGCGGGCAGGCCGCCGTGCCGAGCGTCAGTATCTTCTCCTTCAGGAAGCCGACCAGCCGGTCCTTGGTCAGAAGCGACGGCGTCGCCTGGTAGAGGAAGGTCTTGTTGGCGGAGCCGCCGCCCTTGACGACGAACAGGAATTTGTAGGCGTCCTCGCCTTCCGCATAGATGTCGATCTGCGCCGGCAGGTTGGTCTTGGTGTTCTTCTCCTCGAACATCGAGATCGGCGCGAGCTGCGAATAGCGCAGGTTCTTCTTTTCGTAGGCGTCGCGCACGCCTTCCGCGATCGCGCTCTCGTCCTGCCCGTCGGTGAAGACGAGGCGGCCCTTCTTGGCCATGACGATGGCGGTTCCCGTGTCCTGGCACATCGGCAGAACGCCGCCGGCCGAGATATTGGCGTTCTTCAGGAGATCGTAGGCGACGAACTTGTCGTTCGAGGTCGCTTCCGGATCGTCGAGGATCTTGGCGAGCTGCGCGAGATGGCCCGGCCGCAGCAGGTGGTTGGTGTCGATGGTGGCCGCTTCCGCGAGCTTGCGGATCGCCTCGCGGTCCACGACGAGAAACTCATGGTCGCCCATCTTCTCGACGCGCACGCCCTCGGTCGTCACGAGGCGATAGGGCGTCTTGTCTTCGCCCAGCGGAAACAGGGGGGAGTGCTGATAGGTCATGGATCGAGGCCCGTCGCGTGGAATTTGCCGGCTTTCTAGGCCCGCCGGACGTTCAAGGGAAGCTCTTTCGGCCCCCGACCTTCGGGCGCCGCCAACCCGCCGGGACCGCCGGCCGGCAATTTCAGGGATGCAGCACGATCCGCCCGATGGCGCGGCGCTCGGCGATGTCGCGCAGCGCCTGCGCGGCGTCTTCAAGTGGATAGGCCTTGCCGACATGGGGCCGAATGACCTTGGTGAGGGCCTCCATTTCAGGCGTCTCCTTCACCCGCACCTCGGGGAAGCGCCGCACGAACTCGCCGGCCCTCACGCCGATCAGCGTGACGCATTTGATCAGCACGCGATTGGCCGGATAGTTCGGAATGTCGCCGGCAAAACCGATCAGCAGGATGCGCCCGCCAAACCCGATCGCGCGTAGCGCGACCTCGGCGGACAGACCGACGGGATCGTAGAGGCAATGCACGCCCTTGCCCCCGGTCAGCGCCTTCACCGTGTCGTCGATCTTCTGTTGGGAAGAATTGATCGTATGCGTCGCGCCGGCCTTTGCCGCCGCTGCGCATTTCTCCGCCGTCGAGCAGACTGCGAAGACCTCCGCCCCGACATGCGCCGCCAGCGCCACCGCCGCCATGCCGACGCCGCCGGAAGCGCCCGTGATCAGCACGCGCTCGCCCCTCTGAAGGCGTCCCTGCGTGATCAGCCCGTGATAGGAGGTGACGAGCCCGACCGAATAGGTCGCCGCTTCATCGTAGGAATAATGCGCGGGCGCCGGCACGAGCTCATTCGGCTTGCCGACCGCCTGCTCGGCGAAACAGCCGGTCTTGCGCCGCAGGATCACGCGGTCGCCGACCTTCACTTTCGCGCCGTCGGCGGCCTCGATCACTTCGCCCGCGGATTCGAAGCCGGGAACGAAGGGCAGTTCCGGCTTGAATTGGTACTTGCCGGCGACCATCAGCAGGTCTGGAAAATTCACGCCGCAGGAGTGCAGTTTCACCCGCGCCTCGCCGACCTGCAGGACAGGCGCCTCGAATTCCGCGATGCGCAGGACTTCGGGCGGCCCGAGTTCGGGGCAGACGATGGCGCGGTATTTCATGGATGATCCAGATTGCTGTAGGGGCGCGACCCCCTCCCCGACCCTCCCCCGCTGCGCGGGAGAGGGGGGCAGATGCGGGGCTTTATCGCACATCGTGTTCACGGGCTTGCATGAAGCCGACAGTCTTCTCCCTCTCCCGCGCAGCGGGGGAGGGTGGGGAGGGGGCCGTTCCGCAGCCTATCCTTCGACGACGATCACATCCTCGTCCGGCTCGCCAGCGTACAGCCGCTCCACCAGCGCGTTCCTGCGCTCGAGCGCGGCGCGCTGGTTGATGTAGCCCTTGTCGGTGAGTTCGTTGCCGTCGATCGACGGCGGCTCGGTCATCAGCATGATGCGCGCGATGCGCATCGAGGAGCCTTGCGTCTGCGCATTGTGGGCGCGCAGCGACTTGCGCAGATGCTCCTTGATCGCGGGATCGCGCACGAGTTCGGCGAGCGGCGCATTCACCTTGCCGGCGACCAGGCGGCACGCCTCGAGATTGGGCCATGCCAGCAGCGCGACGAATTCGCGGTCCTGGCCCGCGACCAGCGCATCCTGCACGATCGGGCTCGCCGCGGCGATGGCGGCCACGCGCAGCGAGCCGACATGCACGAACGTGCCCGACGTCAGCTTGAAATCCTCCACCACGCGGCCGGCGAAGATCAGGCCCTTGGCCGGATCGTCGGGATCGACGAAGGTTCCGGCGTCGCCGATCTTGTAGAAGCCTTCCTCGTCGAATGCCTTCGCGGTCAGGTCGGGCTGGCGGTAATAGCCGGGCGTCACGATCACCGAGCGGATGCGCATTTCATATTTCGGTCCCGTCGGAACCATCTTCAGCTCGACGCCGGGATGCGGCAGGCCGATCAGGCCGACGCGCTCGGTTTCCCAATAGGTCGAGGTCGCGGTCGGCGCCGTTTCCGTCGAGCCCCAGCCTGTAAAGAAGACGATGCGATGGCCCGTGTATTTCACCGCCAGCCGCTGCATGCGCACGTAGAGATCGTCCGGCAGCGTCGCGCCGCCATAGCCGAGCACGCCGAGATCCTTGAAGAAGGAGCGCGCCAGCGCGTCGTCGTTTTCGAGCGCGGTGGCCAGCACCGCGAAACCCGCCGGCACGTTGGTGTAATAGGTCGGCGAAATCTCCTTGAGATTGCGCAGCGTCTCGTCGAACATGCCGGGAATCGGCCGGCCGTCGTCGATGTAGAGCGTGCCGCCTTCGGCCAGCAGCGCATGAAAACCGGCATTGCCGCCCATCGTGTGGTTCCACGGCAGCCAGTCGAGCACGACCATGCGCGGGTCGCTCTCTTTGCGCTTGCGCGTCATCTGCCCCATCACGACATTCGCGCACATCATCTCCTGCGTGTTGATGACGGCCTTCGGCATGCCTGTGGAGCCCGACGTGAACAGCAGCTTGCCGACCGTCTTCGGGCCGATGGCGGCCAGCGCCCTGTCGACGGCGTCCGTGCGCTTCGTCGCCACGAGATCGTCCCAGGCGCGGCTCTCGACGCCTTCGCAGGGCCGCTCGACATGGATGACCGTAACGCCGGTCAGATCGAGCGCCTTCAGCGCGCGCGAAAAGGCGACGCCGTCCTGCACCATCACGACCCCTGGCTTGATGAGATCGAAGATGTAGCGGAGCTTGGCGTGATCCATGCTCATCATCGAATAGGCGGGCGACACGGGCGCTGCGGGAATGCCCGCCTGCATCGCGGCCTGCGTCATCAGCGCGTGTTCGATCGAATTGCCGGAGAGGATGGCGACGGGCTGCTCGGGCGTCAGCTTCATGTCGAGCAGCGCCTGCGTCAGGGCGTCGACGTCGCGCTTGGCTTCGGCGTAGCTGACGCGCTTCCACGCGCGATCCGGCCCGCGGCGCTGCGCGAGCCAGGTCTGGTCCGGCCGCTCCTGCGCCCACCGCGCGAGATAGAGCGGGATGCAGCGCTGATATTCGCCGAGCGGAATGCGCTGGCGCAGGATGATTTCGCCGTTGGGCCGGCGCTCGGCGTCGATCTCGCGCGCAAGGAAGTCGATCGGCTTGAACGGCGCCGTCGGCGCCGTCATCTTGGGCTGTTCGTTCATCGTGGCGTTTCCCGCTCGGGCGCTTGGCGCCCTCGTATGATTTGCCCGACTTTCGGGCCGCGCGGGCGCCCCCGTCAAGGCGCGCCCTTGCCGGGCGCGGCCAAGCCGCCCTACCTTGCCTTCAGCGCATGGGTCGAGGCCTGCGATTAAACGGAGCCGCAGATGGACGTTCTGGAGAAGATCAGGGGTTATGCCGATCGCATGACGGAAATCCGGCGTGACATTCACGCGCATCCCGAGATCGGCTTCGAGGAAGTGCGCACGTCGGGCCTCGTCGCGCGCGAGCTCGAATCCTACGGCGTCGAGGTGCACACGGGGCTCGGCAAGACCGGCGTCGTCGGCGTCATCAAGGGCAAGCGCGGGACCGGCAAGCGTGTGGGCCTGCGCGCCGACATGGACGCGCTGCCGATGGACGAACTCACCAACCTGCCGTGGCGCTCGAAGACGGCTGGCAAGTTTCACGGCTGCGGTCACGACGGCCACACGACCATGCTGCTCGGCGCTGCGCGCTATCTCGCCGAAACCCGCGATTTCGCAGGCGAAGTCGCGCTCATCTTCCAGCCGGCCGAGGAAGGGCTCGGCGGCGCGCGCGCGATGATCGCGGACGGCCTGTTCAAGCGCTTTCCCTGCGACGAGGTCTATGCGCTGCATAATTTCCCCGGTTCGCCGCTGGGACAGATTTCGATGCGCACCGGGCCCGCAATGGCCGGTTCGGATTTCTTCGACATCCACATCACCGGCAAGGGCGCGCATGGCGCGATGCCCGAATATTCCAACGATCCCGTGATGATCGGCGCGGCGCTCGCGCAATCGCTGCAGACCATCGTCAGCCGCAATGCGCCGGCGCTGAAGAGCGCGGTCGTCTCCATCACCAAGTTCAATGCGGGCTCGGCCTACAACGTCATTCCGGAGACCGCGCATCTGGCCGGCACGATCCGCATCTTCGACGACGAGATTCGCGTGCTCGTGTCGAAGCGCATGCGCGAAATCTGCGCAGGTTTCGCGGCCGCCTATGGTGCGAAGATCGACGTCGACATCCGCGATATTTTCTCCGTCATGCGCAACGCGGAAGAACAGACGGCGGCGATGGCGGAGGCGGCGACGGAATTGTTTGGGGCGGGCAATGTGGTGACGGACGCCGAGCCCAAGATGGGCTCGGAAGATTTCGCCGACATGGCCATGGCCGCGCCCGGCTCCTATGTCTGGCTCGGCATGGGGCCGGGGCCGTCGGTGCATAATCCCGGCTACGTCTTCAACGACGAGATTCTGCCGATCGGCGCTTCGCTGCTGGCGCGCATCGCCGAGAAAAGGCTGGCGTAAACGGAACGCGAGCCTTCAGGCTCGCGCTGCTGGATTGCGAGCCTGAAGGCTCGCGGTCCGGCCTCTAAAATCCCGCCCAGTCGAAGGAATAGGCGACGATCGCGCCTAGCGTGAACTGGTTGCGCGATCCAAGCGCGGCGACGAGCGGGCTTTGGCTGGCGGAGCCGACGAGCCGGTTGTAGCGGGCGTAGACCGTCGTGGTCCATTGCTTCGACCATTCGTAGGAGACCGCGCCTGCGAGCCCGATCGATTTGGCGCCGCCCTCGGCGCGGTAGGCGGGCAGGCCGGTCATCACGGCCTCGGCCGGGTTCACGCCGAAAAGCTTGTCCACGTAACGCGTATCGCCGAGCGACAGTCGCGGTCCGACCGAGACCGTCCACGGCCCGCGCCGCTCCACCCAGTCCATCGAGAGATCGACGAGATTGCCGTGATGGCCGATGAACCCGTGGCGCGCCTCGATGCGCGCGCGCAATTTCTCGATCGGCCAGAATTCCGCGAACAGACCGGCTTCCACGGTCCAGTCGACATCGTGCACGCCGCGCAACTCGGCATGGTCGGCCGAGCGGCGCGGCCCCTTGAGCTTGCCGACGACGCCCGCCTTCAGCCAGTTCTCGTCGAAGAGCGCGAAGCCCGGCGAATCGTCGGGCGCGGAAAAAGTCAGCGGGCTGCCGGCGCGCCGCACGCTGAGACCAGGCAGCAGGTAAGGCGACAGGTCCTTTGAGCCTTCCCAGGCCGGCGAAACGCCGCCATTGGCTTTCAGCGTGATCGTCCAGCCCTGGGCGGCGGGTTCGGCGGCGAATGCGGGGGAGGCCGATGCGAGCGCGAGCGCGGTCGCGCGGGCCAGGGTTTTGTGGACGTACATTGCAAACTCTCGAACCCGGCCGGGAGCTGCAATCTGCCGCGTTAATCCTAACGCTCGTCAAAGGAACGTGGTGAACGCATCGTTAGCGCTAAGGCGCCGGGGATTCAGACCCCTCCGGCCTGACGTTGCGAAACAGACGGTCGACGAAAAGGTTCGCGGATCGACCCGGCAATCACGCCGAATAGATGCCCTTGTATTTCTCCCGCAGCACGTTCTTCTGCACCTTGCCCATCGTATTGCGCGGCAGGTCGTCGACGAAGATCACCTTCTTCGGCTGCTTGAATTTCGCGAGCCGGCCTTCCAACGCCGCCGCGATGTCCTTCTCGCTGATGTCGGCGCCTTTCGCGCGCACCACGACGGCCGTGACGCCCTCGCCGAAATCGGGATGCTGCACGCCGATGACGGCGCTTTCGACCACGCCCGGCATGCCGTCGATCTCCGTCTCGATTTCCTTCGGATAGACGTTGAAGCCGCCGGTGATGACGAGGTCCTTGCCGCGCCCGACGATATGCACGTAATCGCGCGCGTCGATCATGCCGAGATCGCCGGTGATGAAATAGCCGTCCGGACGGAATTCGGCCGCCGTCTTCTCGGGCATGCGCCAATAGCCCTTGAAGACGTTGGGCCCCTTCACCTCGATCATGCCGATCTCGCCCTTCGGCAGATGCGCGCCGGTCTCGGGATCGGCAATGCGCAGAGAGACGCCCGGCAGCGGGAAGCCGACCGTGCCCGGCACGCGATCGCCGTCGTAGGGATTCGACGTGATCATGTTTGTTTCGGTCATGCCGTAACGCTCGAGAATCGGCTTGCCCGTGCGCGAAAAGAATTCGCGATGCGTTTCCGCGAGCAGCGGCGCGGAGCCCGAGATGAACAGCCGCATGTGCGCGGTCGCCTCCTTCGTCAGGCCCTTGTGCTGGAGCAGGCGCGTGTAGAAAGTCGGTACGCCCATCAGGCTGGTGGCGCGCGGCATGTAGGACATAACTTGGTCGCCGTCGAACTTCGGCAGGAAGATCATCTTCCCGCCCGCCATCAACAGCACGTTGATCGCCACGAACAGGCCGTGCGTGTGATAGATCGGCAGCGCATGGATGAGCACATCGTCGCTGGTGAAGCGCCAGTAGTCGACCAGCGCGCGCGCGTTCGAGGCGAGATTCTCCTGCGTGATCATCGCGCCCTTGGAGCGCCCCGTCGTGCCGGATGTGTAGAGAATGCCGGCGAGATCGTCGGGGCCCCGCTCCGCGTCCGCGAATGTTGCGGGCATGGCGGCGGCGCGGTCGGTCATCGTGCCCTTGCCGTCGGCGCCGAGCGTCTCGACATGCGCGACCTTGGCGGCGCCTGCCGCGCCGGCGAGCGTGTCCTTGCGCGCGGGATCGCAGACGAAGACGGTCGGCTCGGCGTCGGTCAGGAAATATTCGATCTCGGCCGGCGTATAGGCGGTGTTGAGCGGCAGGAAGACCGCGCCCGCGCGCGCGCAGCCGAGATAGAGGAGAACGGCGGCGAGCGATTTCTCGATCTGCACGGCCACGCGATCGCCGGGCTTCACGCCCAGCGAAACCAGCGCGCCGGCCATGCGCGCCGCGCCCGCTTCCACATCGCCATAGCTGTGCAGCACGCCATCGTGCGTCTCGAACGCGATTTTCTCACGCGAGGGGAAGCGGGAGGAGAGTTGGGCGTAGAGATGGGCGGGCATCGGCGGTCGTCCCCTGAGATTTGCTCAGGGTTTAGCGCAGGAGGTAGGGCGAGGGAAATGGAGACTGTCACCCCGGCCGAAGCGCCGCGACGAGCCGGGATCCGGAAGACGCCTTGCAGGCTGGGTCCGGATCGGCCGTCGGCCGTCCGGGATGACAATCGTCGTTATCCCTGCGCGAAACTCGGCGCCGTGATGCCGAAAATCTGGCGTTCGCCCTTCAGCATCCGCTTGACGGCGCCGGAAGCGGTCACCTCGCCTTGGTTCGCGAAGGCCTCGTGGTTCTTCTCGATCTCGTCGAGATCGTAGAGGTAGTTGACCATCACGCCGCCCGATTCCTTCAGGCCCTTGCGCGAGAGATCGCCCATCCAGTTGATGCGCTCGAGCCGCGCGCCGTTGCCGAGATGGAAACGCGCGACGGGATCGACGACGCGGCCGTTCGGCAGCCGCGCCTTGAGAAAATAATGCGCCGCCAGCGGCTCGATGATCTTGCGCAGCCGCTCGGCCCTGTCCGGCTCCCTGGTCCAGGCGGGATCGTCGAGTTCGGCCAGCAGCGGCGCGGATTCGACGTCGATCGGCGCGTCCTCGGCGCTCGCGAGCCAGGCGCGAAAACCGGGAACCGGCGACAGCGTCACGAAATTCTCGAGCCGCGGCAACTCGCGCCGCAATTCCTCAACCACCTGCTTGATCAGGAAATTGCCGAAGGTGACGCCGGCGAGCCCCTTCTGGCAGTTGGAGATGGAATAGAACACGGCGGTGCGCGCGCGTTCCGGCGCGACCGGCGCGCGGTCGTGCGCGAGCAGCGGCGCGATGGCGCCGGGAATCTGCTCGATCAGCGCGACCTCGACGAAGATCAGCGGCTCGTCCGTCAGCGCGGGATGGAAGAAGGCGTAGCAACGCCGGTCCGGCGGATCGATGCGGCGGCGCAGGTCGTTCCAGTCGTGGATCTCGTGCACCGCCTCGTAGCGGATGATGCGCTCCAGCACGCTGGCCGGCGTCGACCAGTCGATGCGCCGCAGCACCAGAAAGCCCCGGTTGAACCAGGATGCAAAGAGATGGGTGAAATCCTTGTCGATCGGCGCGAGCGCTTTCTCGGCGCGCATCTCGGTCAGGAGGTCGGCGCGCATGGCGACCAGCGCCGCCGTGCCGCCCGGCGCGCGGTTGAGGCGGCGGAAGAGCTCCAGCCGGCGCGGCTCCGAGGCGTAATGCAGGTCGGCGGCCGTGCGGTCGCTGGCTTCCGCCGTCCATTTTTCGATCGCCTGGCCGAGGCGCTCGTGGTCCGGGCCGAAATCGTCGGCGAGGGCGCGGAAAAAAGCCTGGCGCGCCTCGATGTCCAGCGTGCGGTAGCGCGCGAGAATCTCGGCCGCGATCGCCACGCCCGTCGCCTCGCCCCGCCCGGTCAGCAGCGCTCGGCAGAGGCCGATCAGGCTGCTTGCCTGCCCGGCAGCGTCGGTCGGCCATGTCTTGAGGCGCAGCAGGCCGCGCCCGCGTTCGGCGATGCTGGAGACGAGATCGGAGAAGAAGGCGTTCGGCATGCCCCTACTATACAGGCGATTGCGGCAATGCCACGAACGCGCGTCTTTCGATTCGGTTCACCGCGCGCCTTGCGCCGAGGCATTGTGCCGCGCTTACTCGCTCGACAGGATTGCGTTCCGCACCAGCGGATAGATCTGCCCCTCCCACTTCTTGCCGGAGAAGACGCCGTAATGGCCGACGCCGGGCTGAAGATGGTGGCGCTTGCGGAACGGCTTGAGGCTCGAGCAGAGATCGTGCGCGGCGAGCGTCTGGCCGACCGAGCAGATGTCGTCGCGCTCGCCTTCCACCGTCAATAGCGTCGTCTTGCGGATCGCCTTGGGATTGACGGTGCGGCCCTTGTACTGGAGCTGTCCCTTGGCCAGCGCGTAATCCTGGAACACCAGCTTGACCGTCTCGATGTAGAATTCGGCGGTCAGGTCGAGGACGGCGAAATATTCGTCGTAGAAGGTCTTGGTCTGGTTCGCCTTCTCCATCTCGCCGGCGGCCAAGGAATTGTAGAGCTCGACATGCGCCTTCACATGGCGGTCGAGGTTCATCGACATGAAGGCGGTGAGCTGCATGAAGCCGGGATAGACCAAGCGCCCGCCGCCCTTGAACCGGCCGGGCACGAGGGCGATGAGATTCTTCTCGAACCAGTCGATCGGCCGCGTCGTCGCCAGGTGATTGACCTTGGTCGGGTTGAGCCGGCAGTCGATCGGTCCGGCCATCAGCGTGAGGCTTGCCGGCGTGGCCGGATTGTCGTCTTCGGCCATGATCGCGGTGGCGGCGAGCGCCTGCACGCAGGGCTGGCAGACCGCGACCACATGCGACCGTGGCCCCAGCTTTTCCAGGAACTCGATGAGATGGCCGACATAGCCGTCCATGCCGAATTCGCCGGCCGACAGCGGCACGTCCCGGGCATTGTGCCAGTCCGTAATATAGACGTCATTGTCGGCGAGCAGGATTTCGACGGTGTTGCGCAGCAGGGTCGCAAAATGGCCCGAAAGAGGCGCGACAACGAGGACCTTGGGTTGCGCGACGTCGACGTCCTTGCGGAAGCGGAGCAGCGAGCCGAACGGCGTGGAATGGACGACCTCTTCGGTGACGCCGACCTCGCGCTTGCCGACCTTGACCTTGTCGATACGGTAGGGCGGGCGGTGATGCGTCAGCCGCGCCCGCGTCATCAGTTCGTAGGCCGCCGACACATTGCCGAGAAAGGGAATGCCGGATCTGCGAAGCCAGGAATTCTCGATTACGTCGAGCGCCGATTGCGCGAACACGCGGAACGGATCGATCAGGTCGTCTTGCGCCTGATAGGCGTAGTACATCATGCGCTGCAACACCGACCCCGCGTTCATTCCCGCGCTCGACCCCTCGCCGGGGCGCGCTGGCATGCTGCCATGCTACGTTGGTGCAGCGCAACGGGCGATACGACTTTTGGCGCGCTCAGGCTTATGATTTGGAACAATGCAGGAAACGGGCGGTAAAGACACAACGCCTGCCTGTGGAAAGAGCCGACTGCCTGGAGTAAGGGCGGGGTGCGCCGCCGAAGTCGATTCCGCATTGCGGGAACGCATGTTAGGCTGGCGATCTGTGGAGGAATGAGATGCCAAAAGGCGTTCTGACGATCACGAGCCGCAATTATTCGTCCTGGTCGCTGCGCGGCTGGCTGATCTGCAAGGCCTCCGGCATCGATTTCGAGGTCAAGACGCTGGCGGCCGACAATCCGGACGTGCGCGCCGAACTGCTGCATCTCTCGCCCTCCTTCCTCACGCCGAAGCTGGAATATGACGGCGTCGAGGTCTGGGACGTGCTCGCGATCGCCGAATTCCTTAACGAAATCAAACCGAAAGCCAAGCTCCTGCCGGCCGACCGCGCCACTCGCGCCCATTGCCGGGCCGTCTGCGGCGAGATGCACCAGGGCTTCATCAACCTGCGCTCGGCCCTGCCGATGAACATCAAGGGCCATTATCCGGGCTTCAAGGTCTGGCAGGGCGCCCAGACCGACATCGACCGCGTCCTGGCGATCTGGCGCGGCTGCTTCACCGCCTACAAGGGCCCGTTCCTGTTCGGCGAAACGGCCTCTCTGGCCGACGCCATGTACGCGCCGGTCTGCTCGCGCTTCAAGACCTACGACGTCAAGCTCGACGCCCAGTGCGCCGCCTACCGGGACATGATCCTGGAGCGCAAGTCCATGCTGGAATGGACGGAAGGCGCGATGGAGGAGCCCGACGAGCTGGAAGAGCTGGACGTGGAGTTCTAGGCCTTCGTCCGCGGCGGGATCACCACCCCGCCGCCGCCGTCCCCCGCTGGCGGCTGTCCGACGCCCCCATCATCAGCCCGTCGATGATCTGGATGGTCGCCACCGACCCGAGCGTCCCGCCGACGACCACGTTGTGCCCCTTCTCCCGCAATAGACGGATCGTGTCGAGCGACAGGCCGCGCTCCACGCGCAGCTCATCGGGCAGCCATTGATGGTGGAAGCGCGGGGCCTGCATGGCTTCGGCGGCGTTCATCCCGTGGTCGATCAGATCCGAAATCTGCTCCAGCACGGTGGTGATGATGCGCGGGCCGCCCGGCGAACCCGTGACGATCTCCGGCTTTCCGTCTCTCAGCACGATGGTCGGCGTCATCGAGGACAGCGGCCTTTTGCGCGGTCCCGGCGCATTGGCGGTTCCGCCCACCAGCCCGAAGGCGTTGGGGGAACCTGGCTTGGCGGCGAAATCGTCGAGCTCGTTGTTGAGCAGCACGCCCGTGCCCTCGGCCACCAGCCCGAGTCCGTAGGAAAAATTGAGCGTGGTGGTGTTGGCGACCGCATTGCCTTCGCGGTCTACGACGGAAAAATGCGTCGTCTGGTCGCCCTCGTAGGGCGCCGGGTCGAGATGTTTGATCTCGATGGACGGCCGCGCCCGCTCCGTCGAAATCTCCGCCGCCAGCTTCGCCGCGTATTTTTTCGACAGCAGGCCGGACGTCGGCACTTTCACGAAATCCGGGTCCGCCAGCCATTCCGCGCGATCGGCGAAAGCGAGCTTCATCGCCTCCGCCATGACGTGGATGGTGGCGGCGGTCTGCGGCCCCGTCTCCCGGATCGGGAAATGCTCGAGAATGTTGAGAAGCTCGATCAGGTGCACGCCGCCGGAGGACGGCGGCGGCATGGAGACGATCTCGCGGCCGCGATAGGTCCCGCGCACGACGGGCCGTTCGATCGCCGCATAATTCATCATGTCGTCGGCGCTCATCAGCCCGCCGGCGTCGCGCACGGAAGCGACAATCCGCTCGGCCGTCACGCCTTCGTAGAAGCCCTTCGGTCCCCCGGCCGCGATCCGCTCCAACGTCGCGGCCAGTTCCGGCTGCACGAGCCGGTCGCCGGCCGCGAGGGGCGAGCCGTCCGCCTTGAAGAAGATCCGCCGGCTCGACGGCCAGCGCCCGAGCCGCTGCGCGGCCTGCGGCAGCGAATCGGCCAGATCGTCCTCGACGTCCACGCCTTCGCGGGCCAGCCGGATCGCCGGCGCGAGCAGTTCGGCGAGCGAAAACTTGCCGGACCCCCATTTTTCCCGCGCATGGGCGAGGCCGGCGACCGTGCCGGGAACACCGACGCCGAGGCCGCCGTCGCGCGATTTCTTCGGGTCGGCGGCGCCCGAGGCGTCCAGGAACACGTCCGCCGTCGTCGCCGCCGGCGCCGTCTCGCGATAGTCGAGCGCGGCGTCGCGATTGTCCTTGGCCAGGTGCACGACCATGAACCCGCCGCCGCCGAGATTTCCCGCGCGCGGCAAGGTGACGGCCAGCGCAAAGCCGGTCGCCACGGCCGCGTCCACGGCGTTGCCGCCCTGTTTCAGGAAATCGAGCCCGATTCGCGCCGCGATCTTTTCCTGCGCGACCACCATGCCGTTGCGCGCGAGAACCGGCAGGTTGCGCGCGACGCCGGCGATGATCGGCGGCGCGCCGTCGGCGCGCGCCGGCGGGACCAGTCCGCCGACGACCAGAAAAAATGCAGCGATCGCCCCGACATAACCTCGTCGGGCCGCGGTCGTTTGCAAATCTTTTGTCATTGCCGGGCATCCTGCGCGGTTACGGACAGCCGATGCTACACGCAGCAAACCAGAATGGCGCGGCCGATGACCGCGCCTGACGACCTCCTCGCCGCCGCCCGGGCCGCGCGCGCCCATGCGCACGCGCCCTATTCGGGCTTTGCGGTGGGCGCCGCCGTGCGCGGCGCCTCGGGCCGGGTCTATGCCGGCTGCAATGTCGAAAACGCTGCCTATCCGGACGGCCTCTGCGCCGAATCCGTCGCCATCGGCGCCTGCGTGGCGGCCGGAGAAATCAAAATCGTCGAAGCGCTCGTCGTCGCCGACGCCGTCTCGCCCACCACCCCCTGTGGCGCCTGCCGCCAGCGTCTCCGCGAATTCGCCGCCGACGAGGCGCCGGTTCACGCGGCGAACGCGACCGGAGTCGTCGCCACATATTCGCTCGGCTCGCTGTTGCCGCATTCCTTCGGCCCGAGCCATCTCGACCCTTCCAGACGAAAGCCAGCGACATGACCGAAGCCGTCGAACAGGCCGTGGAAATCATCAATTCGCGCGACGTTCTGTCCGTCGATCTCGCGGTCGTGCTCGGCGCGGGCCTCGGCTCCGTCGCCGACCAGCTCGACGACCCCATCGTGATCCCCTACGCGGACCTTCCGGGCTTTCCGCAGAACCAGAACGATCCCGACGGCGTCCTGGTCGTGGCGAACTCCGACGGCATGAACATCGCCTACATGCGCGGCCGCGCGGAATTCCACGATTCGGGCGACGCCGCCGCCATGGCCGCCCCTCTCGAAACGCTCGCCATGCTCGGGGCCACCAATTTCATCCTGACCAGCGGCGTCGGCTCGGTGCGCGGCGACATGCATCCCGGCAATCTCGTGCTCATCACCGACCACATCAATTTCGGCGGCATCAATCCGCTGATCGGCATGTCGGCCGACGGCGGCTTCATCAGCCTGACGGAAGCCTACGATCCCAAGCTGTTTCGCCGCCTCAAGCGCGCGACGCTGCATTGTGGCGTGCAGACGCACGAGGGCGTGATGATGTGGTTCTCCGGCCCGTCCTTCGAGACGCCGGCCGAGATCAAGATGGCGCGCACGCTCGGCGCCGACGTCGTCACGACCTCGATGGCGCCGGAAGTGATCCTGGCGCGCCGCCTCGGCGTCAATGTCGCCGCCATCGGCGCGGTGACATATTACGGCTCCGGCTTCCAGGGCGGCGCGCCGCGCCACGACCAGACGCTGAAACAGGCGCAGGCGACGGCGATCGGCCTGCGGCGCCTGCTGCGCGCCTTCCCGAAGACGCGCGAACTGACGCCGGCCTGATGGCCGGCTTTGCGACGCCGGAGATCATCCGCCGCAAACGCGACGGCCTGCGCCTCGACCGCGACGCGATCGATTTCTTCATTCGGGGCCTGACATCCGGCGCGGTGGGGGCCGAACAGGCGGCGGCCTTCGCGATGGCCGTGTTCTTCCGCGGCATGGACGCGCGCGAATGCGCCGATCTCACCGCGGCGATGACCGCCTCGGGGACGCGGCTGGACTGGCGCGCGCTCGACCTGCCAGGCCCCGTTCTCGACAAGCATTCGACCGGCGGCGTCGGCGATGTCGTGAGCCTCATGCTCGCGCCGATGGTCGCGGCCTGCGGCGGCTTCGTGCCGATGATCGCCGGCCGCGGCCTCGGGCATACCGGCGGCACCATCGACAAGCTCGAAGCGATTCCGGGCTATCGCACGGCGCCCGATCTCGCGGCGATGCAGCGCGTGGTGCGCGAGGCCGGCTGCGCCATCGTCGGCCAGTCCGACGATCTGGCGCCCGCCGATCGCCGCCTCTACGCCATTCGCGACGTGACCGCGACGGTCGAATCAATTCCGCTCATCACCGCCTCGATCCTGTCGAAGAAGCTCGCCGCGGGCCTCGACGCGCTCGTCATGGACGTGAAGACCGGAAACGGCGCCTTCATGGTCGAACGCGAGCAGTCCCGCGCGCTCGCGCGCTCGCTGGTGTCGACGGCGAACGCGGCGGGACTCCCGACGCGCGCGCTCCTCACCGACATGAGCGAGCCGCTCGCGCCTTGCGCCGGCAATGCGGTCGAAGCCGCCTGTGCGATCGATTACCTGACCGGGGCGCGACGCGACGCGCGGCTGCACGAGGTCGTGCTGGCGCTCGGCGCGGAAATGCTCACGCTCGGCGGGATCGCATCGTCGCACGCGGACGCGCGCGAACGACTCGAAAGGGCCCTGGCGGGCGGCGCCGCGGCCGACCGCTTTGCGCGCATGGTCGCCGGTCTCGGCGGACCGGCCGATCTCCTCGAGGCGCCGAAGCGTCATCTCGCGCAGGCGCCGGTCGTGAGGGAAGCGCGAGCCGATCGCGCGGGCTTCGTCGGACGCATCGACGTGCGTGCGCTCGGCCTTGCCGTCGTCGCCCTCGGCGGCGGGCGGCGGCGCGCCGACGACAGCGTGGACCCGTCGGTCGGCCTCTCCGACCTCGCGCCGCTCGGCGCGGACGCGGCCGACCGACCGCTCGCCCGCATTCACGCGCGCGACGAGGCGACCGCCGCCGCCGCGGTCGAGACGGTCCTGCGCGCCTATGAGATATTTGACGGCGCGCCGACCTGCGGCGCGGTCGTCGTCGAACAGATCGCGTAGCGAACCCGTCGGCGCCGCCTCAACCGACCGCGGCGAGCCGTCGGATCGTCGTGATCGCGCCGAAGGAATTGCGGGCGATGCGCGCGCGCGCTTCGTCGACGGGTTCGCTGGCGACCAGCATATGGTGGCCGTTGGCGTGCAGCAGCGTCGCGGCGTCGCGCATGATCCCGACATGGCCTTTCCAGAATACGAGGTCGCCACGCCGCAGATGCGAGAGTTTGTCGTCGATCGGCAGAGCCTCGCCGAGGGCCTTCGCCTGCATGTCCGTGTCGCGCGGCGCGGCGAAGCCGCAGGCCGCGAGCGAGGCCTGGACGAGGCCGGAACAATCCACCCCCGCCGGCGTCTTGCCGCCCCACAGATAGGGCGCCCCGATCATCGTTTCGGCGACGGCGACGAAATCCGTTTCGTGGGCGACGACGGACGCCAGATGGCGCGCGAAGACGAAACCGCCGCGCGCAAGACGCGCGAATTCGCCCGAGGTTTCGACAACGGCGACCTGCGCGCCGAACGGCAGCGTTTCGACGATCGGCGTCTTCATGTTCGCCGCCGGATAGACGAAGGTCGCCCGCGTCCTCACGCGATGCGTCGGCGCGATCGCCGTCGATGCGAGGGCAAGCTCCGACATGTAGCCGACGTAGGAATCGCCGGCCAGCTGGACCCAGGCCCAGCCTTCCGCGCGCTCGTAGACGGCGACGATCTCGCCGGCCAGCGCCTGCGTGTCGAGGCCCGCGTCCGGCGCCGGCGCGCTCTTCAGGTCGGCGATGGGCGCCGTGACCTGCATCCGCACGCCCTCCACGAAGCGCGCGGCGTCGACCCTGCCCTTCAGATGCGCGGCGGCGAGATCGCGCCGCGCCGGCGTCAGCCGCTTGTCGAAAACGCTCATGGCGCGAGGCCTTTCGCCTTGTCCGCCACGAGGTCGCCGAGCTGCTCCACGAACAGCGCGCCCTTGACCGTCCTCTGCACGATCACGTTGCGCCGGTCGGCCTCGTCGCGCCGCCGCGTGACGAGTTCGAGCGCGCCGAGCGAATCGAGCGCGCGGGTCACGACCGGCTTCGTCACGCCGAGGCGGCCGGCTATTCCCCGGACGGTATGCGGCGGCTTTTCCAGATAGATGGTCATCAGGATCGACAATTGCCGGAAGGTGAAATCCGGGTGGTTCTGCGGACCCTTGTCGCGCACGACGTCGAGCGCGACGTCGGACAGCAGCCGCAGCGCCTGCTGCGGAGAAAGAACGATGGACATGATCGCGCTCCGTCTCCGCCGATTATTTCGCAGGCGTATTAAAGCGCGCTGAATGTCCCCGGCTCAAGCGGGATTTGCGCCGACGCGGCGAGAGACGAGTTCGAAGATCAGCCGCGCCGCCTGGATGTCGCCGCCTTCGGGACGGCCGGGCTTGGCCGAGGACGACCAGTTGTAGACGTCGAAATGCGCCCATGCGCCGGTCTTGCGCACGAAGCGCTTGAGGAACATGGCCGCCACGATCGCGCCGGCGAACGGCCCGTTCGACACGTTGTTGAGGTCGGCCGTCTTGCTGTCGAGCAGCGCGCCGTAGGGCGCCCAGAGCGGGAGCCGCCAGACCGGATCGGCGGCCGCCTGGCCCGCCGCCGATATGTCGGCCGCGAGCGTCTCGTCGTCGGTGAAGAACGCGGGCAGATCCGGGCCGAGCGCGACGCGCGCGGCGCCGGTCAGCGTCGCGAAATCGACGAGCAGGTCCGGCCCGTCCTCGTCGGCGAGGGCGAGGGCGTCGGCGAGGATCAGGCGGCCCTCGGCGTCCGTATTGCCGATCTCGACGGTGAGGCCCGCGCGGCTCGGATAGACGTCGCCGGGGCGGAAGGATTGCGCCGAAACGGAATTTTCCACGATCGGCACGATCACGCGCAGCCGCACGGGCAGTCTGGCGCGCATGATCATGGAGGCCGCGGCGAGCGCGCTGGCGGCGCCGCCCATGTCTTTCTTCATGAGCAGCATCGAGGCGCCCGGCTTGAGGTCCAGCCCGCCCGTATCGAAGCAGACGCCCTTGCCGACCAGCGTGATCTTCGGACCGCCCTTGCGCGCGCCCCAGGAGATATCGACCAGCCGCGGCCCCTCGGCCGCGCCCTTGCCGACCGCATGCACGAGCGGAAACCCTTTCGCGAGCTGCGCGCCGCGCACGACCTTCGCGCGCGCCCTGTATTTCGCGGCGAGCTCCGTCGCCGCCTGTTCCAGTGCGCCCGGCCCCATGTCGTTGGCGGGCGTATTGATCAGGTCGCGGCCGAGCGCCACCGCCTCCGCGATCGTCTCGATACGCGCGCGGGCCGGGCCGCGCGGCGACTCGAGGACGACTTCGCCCGCCTTCGGCTTGCGATAGCGCGCGAACTGGTACGCCGAGAGGAGAAAGGCGAGTTCGGCATGGGCCGGCGCGTCGCCCTCCGCGATCCGGTAGCGTCCGCGCGGCAAGAGGGTTGCGAGCTTGCCGAACGCCATCGGGTCGGCCCGCTCCGCGCCCGCGTCGGCGAGACCGAACAGAACCGCCGCCACGGCGCCCCTGGCGGTCGGCACGATCAGATGCGCGCCGGGCGCGCCCTGGTAGCCCGTCGCGTCGGCGAAGGCGCGCGCTTCCGCGGGCAGCGCGTCGAGCGTGGCCCGCAGGCGCGACCGACTCGTCAGCACGATCGGGATGGCGTTGCGCGTCGGGTCGCCGAGAACGAGGGGCATGAAGCGCTCCGGATAAGCCGTTAACTCTCGATTAGGGTTAACGCTTTATTGCTCGAACGACCGTTCCCGCAAGCCCGGATCGAGACACGTGCCCGCAATTTCCGTCCGCCATCGTCCTCGTCCGCGCCTCGCCGCCGTTTCGGCGATCGCGCTCGGCCTGTCGCTGGGTCTGGCGCTGGGCGGCTGCAATCGCCCCTCGATGAGCGATGTGACGGGCTCGATCGGCGGCAGCGACGCCCTGCCGAATTCGGAAATCGCGCTCCGGCAATATGCCGAGGAATGGGGCCGGCGCTACGATTCCGATCGCAGGGACAAGCGCACGGCGATGAACTACGCGCGCGCGCTGCGCGCGCTGACGCAGCATTCTCAGGCCGCCGCCGTGCTGCGCGGCCTCGCCATCACCTATCCGCGCGACATGGAAGTGCTCGGGGCCTACGGCAAGGCGCTCGCCGACGACGGCAAGCTGCAGGAGGCCGCCAAAGTGCTGGAGAACGCGCATACGCCGGAGCGTCCGAACTGGTCGATCCTCTCGGCGCAGGGCTCGGTCGCCGACCAGCTCGGCGATCACGAGCGGGCGCGCGACTACTACAACTCGGCGCTGAAGATCCGGCCGAACGATCCGACGGTCCTGTCCAATCTCGGCCTCTCCCACGCGCTCTCGCGCAATCTTCCGACGGCCGAGGCGACGTTGCGCAACGCGGTCGCGCAGCCCCAGGCCGATATGCGCGTCCGCCAGAACCTCGCGCTGGTCCTCGCGCTGCAGGGCAAGTTCGGCGAGGCCGAGAACATTCTGCGCCGCGATCTGGCGCCGGCCGACGCGGCTTCCAATATCGCCGAAATACGCCGCATGATCTCGCAGTCCAACACCTGGAGCGCGATCCGGCAGGTCGACCGCAAGGCTGCGCCCGCAAGAGCGAAGGGCGCCGCGGCAAGATCACCCGCGCCCGACGAAGGCTGACCGGCGCGGCCGCATCTCTTTGCAGGCTGTCAAAGACGAAAAGCGCGCGCCGCAGGCCCGTGCTCCGTGCGGCGCGGCGACGGCGCGCCGCCACGCCCGCCTCACATCAGCTTCTCGGACATCTGGATGAGCGCCGGCGTCAGGATGACGGCGAACAGAACGGGCAGGAAGAACACGATCATCGGCACCGTGAGCTTGGGCGGCAGGGCGGCCGCCTTGCGTTCGGCCTCCAGAAGGCGCGCGTCGCGGCCTTCCTGTGACACGACGCGCAGCGCCTGACCGAGCGGCGTGCCGTATTTCTCCGCCTGGATGAGAACGGTCGAAACCTGCTTCAGACCGTCCACGCCCGTGCGGAGGCCGAGATTCTCATAGGCCTGGCGCCGGTCCGGCAGGTAAGACAGTTCGGCCGTGGTCAGCGCGAATTCCTCGGCCATCTCGATCGACTGGATGCCGATCTCGCTCGCCACCTTGCGGAAGGCGTGCTCGATCGACATGCCGGATTCCACGCAGATCAGGATGAGATCCATCGAATCGGGAAAGGCGCGGCGCATGGAGGCCTGGCGCTTGGTGATCTTGTTCTTGAGAAAGAGTTCGGGCGTCTTGAGGCCGAGATAGGCGCCCCCGATCGCCGCGCCGATCTTGGTGATCACGGGCATGTCCGAACCGAAGAACAGGAACATGTAGATCAGGACGAAGACGAACAGCGCGACCGGCGCGATCGCGCGGAAGAACAGGAAGGCGACTTCCGCCTGGCGGCCGCGAAAGCCGGCCATCGTCAGTTGCGACTTCGCTTCCTCGGTGCCGAGCCATTTCTCGAGACTGAAATTGTCGACGAGCTGGCGCATGTAGGCCTTCGGCTGCATGCGCAACGCGGGCGCCCTGTCGCGCGCCGCGAGGCGCTCGCGTTCGCGCGCCCTGATCTTCTCGCGCTCGCTCGCGACCGACTTCATCCGCTTGGCCAGCGAATCGGACTCGAGCAGCGGCATAGCGATGGTCAGAATCGTGGCGATGACCGCGATCGCCACGAGCAGGGCCACCACCGTGCCTGGGTCGCTCAGCTTGTCGTAGATGGTCTTGATCATCGATTTGCCCCGGCCGCAGGCCGTCAGATTGCGCGGTCAGAAGTCGAACTGGATCATCTTTCGCATCACGAGGATGCCGATCATCATCCAGCAGGCGCTGACGCCCAGCACGATCCGCCCGGTCATGGTCGTGAACAGAAGCGAGAGATAGTCCGGCGACGATACGTAGACGAGGCCGCAGACCGCAAAGGGCAGGGCGCCGATGATGCCGGCGGAGGCCTTGGCCTCCGCCGACATGGCGTTCACCTTCAGTCGCATCTTCTTGCGATCGCGCAGCACGCGCGACAGGTTGCCGAGCGCTTCGGACAGGTTGCCGCCCGACTTCTGCTGCAAGTTCACGACGATCGAGAAGAAGTTGGCTTCGGCGACGGGCATGCTCTCGGCCATGCGGTCGCACGATTCGCCGATCGACAGGCCGATCGACTGCGCCTCCAGGATGCGCCGGAATTCGCTGCGGATGGGTTCGGGCGACTCGGCCGCGATGATGCCGACGCATTGCGTCAGCGGCAGTCCCGCCTTGACGCCGCGGATGATGATGTCGACCGCGCCCGGGAATTCCGACAGGAACTTCTTGAACCGGCGCTTGATCTTGAAATTGACGGCCCAGCGCGGCAGCCCGAGGCCGCCGGCCACGCCGGCGCCCAGCGCGATGAAGGGATTGCCGTTCAGGATGAGCGTGACGAATGCGAAGGCGAGCCCGACGCCGCCCGAGATCAGGTAGAACCGGTTGACGTCGATCGACAGGCCGGCCTGCAGCAGCTTGGAAGCGAGCGTGTTCTTCTTCTTGCGCGTCTCGTTTTCCAGTTCGCGAACGCTCTCGAGAATCTGCTGGCGCCGCTTGTTGGGATCGACCTGCCGGTCGCGCTTGCCCTTGCTGCCGGCCGGCGCCTCGAATTGCGCGCGGCGCTTTTCCGCCGCCGCTTCGCCCGACAGGTAGGGATAGACGAAGACATAGAACAGCCCGCCCGCAGCGAGCATCATCAAACCGGTGAAGATCAGCGACTGCTCATCCATTTTTCGAACCGTCCGGCTAGCCGTTGCCTGTTTCGCCCGCATCGAGCGCCGCGCCGAGGCGCTCTTCCTCGCCGTAATATTTGGCGCGATCCCAGAAGCGCGGCTTGCCGACGCCGGTCGAGCGATGCCGGCCGATCAGGCGACCGTTCGCATCCTCGCCGGCAATGTCGTAGACGAGCAGGTCCTGCGTGATGATGACCTCGCCTTCCAGGCCCATCACTTCGGTGACATGCGTGATGCGGCGGGAGCCGTCGCGCAGGCGCGCGGCCTGCACGATCACGTCGACCGAGGAGACGATCATTTCTCGGATGGTGCGCGAAGGCAGCGAGAAGCCGCCCATCGTGATCATGGATTCGAGGCGGCTCAGCGCCTCGCGCGGCGAGTTGGCGTGCAGCGTGCCCATCGACCCGTCGTGGCCCGTGTTCATCGCCTGCAGGAGGTCGAACGCTTCGGGGCCGCGCACCTCGCCGACGATGATCCGCTCGGGACGCATGCGCAGGCAGTTCTTGACGAGGTCGCGCATGGTCACCTGGCCGGAGCCCTCGAGATTGGGCGGGCGCGTCTCGAGACGAACGACGTGCGGCTGCTGCAGCTGGAGTTCGGCCGCGTCCTCGCAGGTGATGACGCGTTCGTCGGCGTCGATGTAATTCGTCAGGCAATTGAGCAGCGTGGTCTTGCCCGAGCCCGTGCCGCCGGAGACGAGCACGTTGCAGCGGACGCGCCCGATGATCTTCAGCAGTTCGCCGCCGGCCTCCGAAATCGAGGCGTAGCGAACGAGCTGGTCGAGCGTCAGCTTGTCCTTGCGGAACTTGCGGATCGTCAGCGCCGGCCCGTCGATCGACAGCGGCGGCGCGATCACGTTGACGCGCGAACCGTCGGCCAGGCGCGCGTCGCAGATCGGCGACGCTTCGTCGACGCGGCGGCCGACCTGGCTCACGATGCGCTGGCAGATGTTCATCAGCTGCGCATTGTCGCGAAAGCGGATGCTCGTGAGCTGGATCTTGCCCGCGACTTCGATGTAGGTCTTGAGCGCGCCGTTGACCATGATGTCGGCGATGTCGTCGCGCGCCAGCAAGGGCTCGAGCGGACCGTAGCCCAGAACGTCGTTGCAGATGTCCTCGAGCAGTTCCTCCTGCTCGGAGATGGACATGACGACATTCTTGATCGAGATGATCTCGTTGACGATGTCGCGAATTTCCTCGCGCGCCGCCTCCGGCTCCAGTTTCGAGAGCTGCGCCAGATCGATCGCCTCGATCAGCGCGCCGAAGATCATGCTCTTGGTGATGTAATATTCGTCGGAGCGTCGCGTCTCGACCGGTATCGGCGCGGCCGGGGTCGGCGGCGCCTTGGCGGCGCCTTGCGTCTGGCCGCTCGGCCGTGAATCGGCCGCGCCCGCTCCGCTCTGCGGCTTCTGCTGAGCGCCGCCGCCGAATGTCGGCCGCTTACCGAACATGCCTCTCACTCCCGTGATCGAACGAAGCTGGATCGGTCATTCGCTCACGACGCCTTGCGTTTCAGGATTCGGGCGACGATGGGATCGAGCAGCGTCTTTTTCGGCTTCTTGATCTCGGCGCGGCCCATCACGGTGCGGCCGATGTCGGCGAGGATCGCGCCGGTCTTGCTCGCCGCGTCGACCTCCACGATCATCTGCCCGTTGTTGGTCGCCGTTCCGAAGAGCTTGGCGTCGAACGGGATCACGCCGATCGCTTCCGTCTCCACGGCCTTCGTGAAGTCCTTCAGTTCGATCTCGGGCCTCTTCAGCACGCCGACATTGTTCATGACCAGGCGCGGCTTGTGGTCATTCGGCCGCGAGGTGCGCAGGATGTCCAGAAGACCCTTGGCGTTGCGCAGGTTCGCCAGATCGGGCGAGGCGACGACGACAACGTCGTCGGCCGCCGTCAGCACGCGCTTCGACCACGACGTCCAGACATGCGGCATGTCGACGACGATGCAGGGCACGCTGGCGCGCAGGATGTCGAAGATCGCATCGAAGGCCGTGTCTTCGAAGTCGTAGACGCGATCGAGCGTCGCGGACGCCGCCAGAAGACTGAGATGGTCCGAGCACTTCGACAGCAGGCGATCGATCATGTTGGCGTCGATGCGGTCGGGCGCGAAGACGGCGTCGGCGATTCCCTGCGGCGGATCCTGGTTGAAATCGAGGCCAGCGGTTCCGTACGCGAGGTCCATGTCGACGATGACCGTCTCGACCTCGAGATCGCGCGCGATCGACCAGCCGACATTGTGCGCGATGGTCGATGCGCCGACGCCGCCCTTGGCGCCGACGAAGGCGATGACGCGGCCCAGAGGTTCGGCGCCCTCGCCCGAATAGAGCGCGGAGACGGCCCGGATGAAGTCGAGCACGTTGAGCGGCAGGACCAGATATTCGCTGATGCCGCGCGCCATCAGTTCGCGGTAGAGCGCGATGTCGTTGGTGCGGCCGACGATCACGACCTTCGTGCCGGAATCGCAGAATTGCGCGAGTTCGTCGAGGTCGCTGTGCAGCTTGGAGCGATCCGGCCCCACTTCGAGCACGATGAGATTCGGCGTCGGCGCCGTGCGATAGGCTTCGATCGCCGCCGGCGCGCCGCCCATGTGGACCTTGACATGGGCCTTGTCCATCCTGCGGTCGCCGGCCGCGTCTGAAACCACGCCGGCAAGTTCGGACGACTCGCAGAAGGCCTGCATCGAGATGCGCGGTATGACCGCGATCTGTTCGGGTTCCGGCGCGCGAGCGGGCGTGGGCGGCAGTTCGTCGTCGATCATGCGTCAGCCTCCGACCGAACCGATGCTGCTGTTCTTCGTCGACCAGTTGGTCGCCGGGTCCGCCCCCTTGCGCACATTGCCTATGGCGCGCATCCGCATGCTGGGGTCTGCCGGCGTTTCGCCGCGCGGCTCCGCGAGGTCGCGGGGATCGGCGACCTGGGTCGCGATCATGTTCTGGCTGGCGCAGCCGAAATTCCAGTAGCTGCGATTCTGCCACCCGTCCGTCGACGAGCCGGACGCGAGATCCTCCGGCCAGTCGCCGCACTTGTGGACGACCTTCGCTTTCAGTCCGTCGAAGGCGAGGCGCACCGGCGCGGCGAGCGAGGGGTTCTCGACCGGATAATGGCTGACGGCGACCGGAGCGACCGCGCCCGACCTGGCGAGTTCGTGCCGGATCGGCTCGAGCGCGCGCACGCCGGATTCGGCGCCGGGGCCGCTCTGCGGCACGACGATCGAAATCGGCCCGGAGCCGATGTCGCGATAGCGGCGCGCAAACGCGCTGATCTGCTCCTGCGTGCGAATGTCGAGCCGACCGGGGCTCGCGCTCGGGAAGACGTCGAGCGTGTAGGCCTGGTTCATGAGCGCGATCGGATGGCGCAGGCGCGCATCCATGCCGTTCTCGTTGTCGACCTTCACGCGGGTCGTGCCGCAGCCGGCCAAAGGCGCGGCCAGCGCCAGCGCCAGCAGCGCCGCGAGGGGCCTTGCCCGGGAAATTGAACTGAGGTTCAGCGCGCTACGCGACCGACGTGCCATCTGGTTTAGTCCTCTTGCGCTCAATCCTGGATGAACCCGAAGCGACCCTTCCAGTTCTGGGCGGCGCGCGGGTTGGACCTGGTGGAATAGAGACGGTTGACGCGGCCGAGCAGCCACGCCTGCGGATCGCTGGCGTCGGTGAAGCCGTCGTCGGGCCGCTGGACGTCGTTGGGCGCGACGGAGCGGGCGATATAGGGAGTCACGATGATCATGAGCTCGGTTTCCTGGCGCTGGTAGTCGCGCGAGCGGAACAGCGCGCCGAGGATCGGCAGGTTGAGCAGGCCCGGAAGGCCGGTGATCGAGTGACGCGAATTGTTGGTGATCAGGCCCGCGGTCGCCATCGAGCCGCCCGAGGGCAGTTCCACCGACGTCTCGTGCTTGCGGGTTCTGAAGCCCGGCACGGAGATCGAGTTGATCGTCATCGTCTGCGTCGTGTCGACTTCAGTCACTTCGGTGGCGATGCGCAGGAGAATGCGGCCTTCGCCGACGACGACCGGCGTCATGTTCAGCGTGATGCCGTAGGGCTTGAAGGTCACCGTGTTCTGGCAGGTCGTCACGCCGAGGCTGGTCGAACAGGCCGAATTCGCCGGCACCGGGAGTTCGCCGCCGACAGTGAATTTCGCGCTCTCGCCCGAGACCGCCGTCACCGTCGGTTCGGCCAGAATGCGCGACACGCCCCAGCGTTCGAAGGCGCTCATCGTGGCCGAGAGGCCGTTGCCGAGCGGCACGGTCAGCGCGTTGTTCGACATCTGGCCGTTGAGGCCGAATGTGTTCTGTTGCGTCAGCTTCGCCCAGGTCGCGCTCAGAATCGTATCGCCGCTCGACGAGGTCGAGACGCCGAGTTGCTTGATCGCGGTGCGCTGCACTTCGGCGATCGTAAGCTTGACCATCACCTGGTCCTGGCCGCGGATCGAGATCGCGTTCACGACCGTATTCTCGGGCGACACCACGCCGGTCGCGGCGCCTGCGCCGACGCGCGCGATGAAGGCCTTGGCGACGTCTACCGCGGTGGCGGCCTCGCCGGCGGATTGCGCTTCGCCCGTCAGCACGATCGAATCGTTGACCTGCTTCACGACGATGCGGCTGCGCGGCAGCGCCGTGTGCAGCAGCTTGTCGAGTTCGTCGAGGTCGCGGCCGACGTTCATCTCGATGTTGGCGATCTGCCGGCCGTCGCCCGACATGGCGAGGATGGTGGTCTGCCCGGTGCCCAGGCCCATCACGTAGAGCTTGCGCGTCGAGCGCACGACCGCATTGGCGACCTTGGGGTCGCCGACGACGATTTCGGCCGCGTCCGCCGGCAGGTCGATGATAATCGTCCGGCCGACGCCGAGCGTGATGCGCTTGGCGAACATCGCCGCGGACGGCGATTCCACGCCGCCGCGCCGCTGCGCGAGGGCCTCCGTCGAGACGCCTGCGGGAAGGAGCGTCAGCGCCAGCGCGCCTGCGCCCAGTCCTGACGCGATCCGCCGCAATGCGCCCATGGTCGTCCTTCCGGTCTTCTCCGCGCCGCGATGCGCGCGTGTTTCATTCGGCGTCGTGTCGTTGCGCATCACTTCGGCCTTGCGCTGGTGGTGACGCCGTAGCGGATGATGGTGACCGACTTGTCGTCGGGCTTTCCGTCCGGAACCGGCTCTTCGGGCTTCGCGTCGGCGACCGCGTCGAGCAGGCTGCGCAGCGTGAGCGACAATTGCCCGGTGCGCTGCGCGAGCGTGATGGTTTCGGACTGCTTGGGATCGAGCTCCAGCGTCGCGTTGGAGCCGATGATCACGGTCTTGCCGTCCTCGGTCCGCACGTTCGGTCCCACTGCCAGCACCTTGACGTTACGCAGCAGCGTCTCCGTCACGAAGGCGTCCGGCTGGCCCGCCTTGGCGGCGTCCTCGTCGCGATAGGTCCGCAGAACGTCGACGCGGTCGTTCGGCAGAACGAAGCCGCCGGCCGACGTCGCGCCGCTCGCATCGATGTTGATCGCAACCGCGCGCTTGCCCTGGCCGACCAGCGTCGCCATGAGTCCCGCGGTCGGGCCCTTGACCAGTCGCTCGCGGCGCATCGGCTCCTCGGCCAGAAAACCGCCGCGCACGATGGAGCCCTTGAGATCCTGGATCGCGTTGGGTTCGGCGCTCTTGCGGATGACCCCGACGATCGGGCTGCTTTTCGGCCATGCCTGCCAGTGCATCATGGTCTCGTCGAGCGTCCTGCCGTAGTCGAGCGGCACGGCGGCGACCAGAACGTCGTCGTTGTCGACGACCGGGGTCACCGTCTGGACGATCGGCGCCTGCGGCGGCTGCTGCGAAGGCATCAGGAGATAGGCCGCAGCCCCTGCCGTCAACGCGACGCCCAAGACGGCGATCTGAGCTTTTTTCATGGTCACCAAACCCGAAGCCACGAGGCATGTCGTTGCCCGGATTTGAGCAGTGAAACGTCAAATTAAGGTTAACCGAACCTATCCAAGTCGATCTGTTTCGAATGGGGCGCGCGGCGCAGAAGCGCCCGGGAGAACAGTCAGATCGAGCGCGCGGCGATCCACAGCGCCGTATCGGGATAGAGGACGAGGCCCGCCGCGGCGAGCGCGATGCCGTAAGGAATTCCACCGTTCTTCTCGCGCAGCCGCGCGAGCCAGGGCGTGGACGAGAGCGGGCCCTCCAACGCCATGCGGCGCAGCTGGAGAATCGCCAGCGTCAGCGCGCCGCCGAAAATCGACGCGAACACACCGTAGGAAGGCAGCAGGCCGAAACCCAGCCAGAGCGTGGTGGCGGCGGCGAGCTTGGCGTCGCCGCCGCCGATCCAGCCGGCGTTGAACATGATGAAGCAGGCCACGAGCATCAACGCGCCCGCGCACAGATGCCACCCGATCGTCGACCATTGCATGCCGGTCGCGATCGCCAGAACAAAGAAGCCGGCGACGAGAACGAGCGAAACGGCGTTCGGAATCTTCATGGTCAACATGTCCGAGATTGCCGCAAACACCATCACTCCGGGGAAGATGGCGAGAATGGCGAGATCGAGCATGCGCGGCTCCATTGGAACAAGCGGGCGGTCGGGCGATCCTAACCGCGACGCGTTGACTCTTTCTTAACGAACATGGTCGGGGCAAAAAGAAAGCGGCCCCAGGGGACCGGGGCCGCTTCGATACTGTCCCGAAGGACCCGATCGCTAGGTCAGGTTGTTCGAGATGTTCGAGAACTTGGCGGACAGCGTCGTGCCGAGCATCTTGACGGCCGAGATGACGGCGACGCCGATGAGCGCCGCGATCAGGCTGTACTCGATCGCGGTGGCGCCCGATTCGTCCTTCACGAAACGAGAGAAAAGGGTCTTCATGGTTGGCTCCGATCTTCGTTCCAGCATTGTCGATGGCTCATCGCTGGAATGGCTGACTTATAGACGCCGACCGTTGCGAGACAGTTAATCCGATCGCCAGTTGCGGCGGCCCGCAGTCTCCGGATTCTCTTGGTTAAAAGCGATGTAACGACATGTGTCCAATTGTCTGCGCGAGCCCTGTTCGCGGGCGCCGCGTCGTCGGCCTTCGATGGCGCGGCGTGACGCCGGCGCGCACGCTTCGCTGCGTAAGCGATGCCGGGGCGGGCGTCCGGGGCGGCCCTGCGCGGGGGGTTCGCAGCGGCGATTTATGTTTCATTCACCTTTCCATGTTGTCTTGGAGGCGCGGTTTATCGCGCGGAGCATCTTTTTATGTCGGGGTCTGTTCTGACGCCTCTGCGTTCCCTCGCCGGAGGGTTGGCGCTGACGATTTTGGGTTCGGTCGCGGCCCTTGCGGACGCGAGCGGCATCGTCGTCTCGCTCGATCGCGCGCGCATCGTGAAGGTTCCCGCCGGCACGCAGACCCTGATCATCGGCAATCCGCTGGTCGCCGACGTCACCATGCTCAAGGGCAACGGCTCGATGGTGGTGAGCGGCCGCAGCTTCGGCTCGACGAATCTGATTTCCCTCGACTCGTCCGGCAACGCCATCGACGAGACGACGATCAAGGTCGTCGCGGGCAACCAGTCGCTGGTCGTCCTGCGCGGCATGTCGCAGGAATCCTATTCCTGCAATCCGCGCTGCGCGCCGACCGTCGCGCTCGGCGACGACAGCAAGTTCCTCTCGGAAGGCATCGGCAATATCCGCACGCGCACCGGCGCGGCGCTTACGGGCGGCAAGTAGACGGCCGTCGCCAAACCAGGTTCGTCCAATCTTCCACGGTCTCTTAACGAATTCTGTGTTTTCTGGCTGCGGGCGTATCGCGCCCGGTGTCGGAGTTTGCGTCAGATGAATGTCCGCCGTCTGTTGAGTTCCTTTGGCAGGAGGGCGCAGGCCGCCCGCCGCCGCGGAACGGACTTCGCCGAGAATGCGCAAGGCGCCACCGCGGTCGAGTTCGGGATCGTGTCGATCCCCTTCTTCATGATTCTCTGCGCCATCTTCGAGGCCGCGTTCCTGCTCTTCAACCAGAGCAATCTGGAGAATGCGACCTACGAAGCCTCGCGCCAGCTCCTGACCGGGCAGATCCAGACGAACGGGCAGAGCAGCTCGCAGCAGCTCACGACCTTCACCAACCTCCTGTGCGGCAAGCTCTGGCGCAATTTCTCCTGCGCCAACGTCAAGATCGACGTGCGGTCGGCCAGCGACTACACCAACAGCTTCGACACGACCAAGACGATCTGCGGCAGCGGTCAGACGGCGAGCTACACGCCGGGTTCCGCGGGCAACGTCCTGGTCGTGCGCGTCTGCTATCCCTACCCGATCTATTTCAACCGCTTCAGCGGCTTCAACTCGTCGACGGTGACGCTGATGGCGACGACCGTATTCAAGTCGGAGAATTATTGATGGCCGAGCCTTCCGACCCGTCGGACCGGACTCCGGCAAAGCATCGCTGGTTGTCCTTCCTGCCGGCGCGCTGGCGCGACGACCGCGGCGTCGCCGCGGTCGAATTCGCCATCATCCTGCCGGTCATGCTCGGGCTCTACCTGTCTACGGCGGTGACGACCAAGGCCTACATGGCTACCCGCAAGGTCGCGCTCGTCGCACGTGCGCTCGCCGACATCGCCTCGCGCCAGACGGCGGCGACGGGCAACCCGACCGTCACCAACTCGGACATGACGAACTTCTTCGCCGCGGCCGCGACGATCATGGCGCCCTATTCGTCGTCCTCGCTGAAAATGACGCTCTCGCGCATCGACGTCGTGAAGGACAATTCCAACAACATGTGGGCCTTCACCAAATGGTCGGTGACGAGCAACAGCGGCGTGGCGCGTCCCTGCAACGGCACCAATGCGGCGTTCACGCCCCCCGGCAGCCCCACGCTCACCAACGGCAGCACCTACCCGTTGCTCGCCGGCGACGTTTCCCTGACCACGACGGGTTACCAGAAGTCCCTCCCGCCGGAATACACGACGGCCGGCGCCCCGACCGGCTACCTGATCGTGGCCGACGTGACCTACACCTACACGCCGGGCTTCACCTTCAAGATCTTCAACTGGTCGAACCTCACGTCGATCAAGACCGGCTGGTCGCAGGCCTTCTGGTCGCGCACGGGCCTGCCGATCGTCGGCTCCAGCCTGACGACCAACGCGACCCTCTGTTCGCAGAACAATCCGTCGGTGTCCTGAGCGCCTGCGCGATTGGAGAGAACGGGCGGCGGACCGGTTGGTCCGCCGTTTTCGTTTGCGCCGTCAGATCGTCTGGTTGTAGGCGCCGACTTCCGGGCTCTCGCGCAAGACGCCGTCCACGGCCGCGAACATGCCGCGCAGATTGGTCTCCGAAGCCGGGCTTTCCACGACGACGACCAGTTCCGGCTTGTTCGAGGACGCGCGCACCAGGCCCCACGTGCCGTCCTCGACGGTCACGCGCACGCCGTTGACGGTCACCAGATCGCGGATCTTCTGGCCGATGATCGTCTCGCCCTTCGCCTGCATGTCCTTGAAGCGGGCGGTGACGCGATCGACGACGCCGTATTTCTTCTCGTCGTCGCAATGCGGCGACATGGTCGGCGAGCCCCAGGTCTTCGGTAGGTCGGCGTAGAGGTCGGCCATCGACCGGCCCGGATTGCGGTCGAGCATTTCGAGCACGTGGACGGCCGTCAGCAGGCCGTCGTCGTAGCCGCGCCCGACCGGCGCGTTGAAGAAGAAATGCCCCGACTTCTCGAAGCCCGCGAGCGCCTTCAGATCGGTCACGCGCCGCTTGATGTAGGAATGGCCGGTCTTCCAGTAGTCCGTCTTCGCGCCGGTCGCGAGCAGCGCAGGATCGGTCGCGTAGAGGCCCGTCGACTTCACGTCCACCACGAAGGTCGAGTCCGGATAGAGCTTGCCGAGATCGCGCGCCAGCATGACGCCGATCTTGTCGGCGAAGATTTCCTCGCCATTGTTGTCGACGACGCCGCAGCGGTCGCCGTCGCCGTCGAAGCCGAGCGCGAGGTCGGCGCCCGTCTGCTTCACCTTCGCCGCCATCGCATGGAGCATTTCCATGTCCTCGGGGTTCGGGTTGTATTTCGGAAAATTCCAGTCGAGGTCGACGTCCATCGGGATCACTTCGACGCCGAGACGCTCGAGCAGTTTCGGCGCGAAGGCGCCGGCCGTGCCGTTGCCGCAGGCCGCGACCACTTTCAGCCTGCGCCTGATCTTCGGCCGGTCCGCCAAATCGGAAAGATAGATTTCCGGAAAATTCTCGACGAACTGATAGCCGCCGCCGTCGGCGGTGCGGAAGCGGCCGTTCAGCACGATGTCGCGCAGCCGGCCCATTTCGTCGGGACCGAAGGTCACGGGACGCTGCGCGCCCATCTTCACGCCGGTCCAGCCGTTGTCGTTGTGCGAGGCGGTGATCATCGCGACCGCCGGCGTGTCCAGCGCGAATTGCGCGAAATAGGCCATGGGCGAAAGCGCCAGGCCGATGTCCTTCACCTTCACGCCCGCCGCCATCAGTCCGGTGACGAGCGCATATTTGATCGAGGCCGAATAGGAGCGGAAATCGTGGCCGGTCGCCAGTTCCGGCTTCACGCCCATCTCGTGCAGCAGCGTGCCGAGGCCGAGCCCCAGCGCCTGCACGCCCATCAGGTTGATCTCCTTCTCGAACAGCCAGCGCGCGTCATATTCGCGAAAGCCAGTCGGCTTCACCATCGGCGCCGATTCGTATTCGTAGGTGTTGGTCTTCAGAAACGGCGCCGGTTTCGGGAACATGCCAGGCCCTGTGCTCGGTGAAGGGGAAGACGGGTCGGGAGCGACGCAGGCCGCCCCGCAGCGCGGGCAACATAGTCGCCTCGCCTGAAAAAGTCCTCAACGCTCAGCTTCCGCGCGGCTTGGCCCGCGTCGTGGGCGCGGCGTTGGCCGGGTCGTCCGGCCACACATGTCTCGGATAGCGGCCCTTCATGTCCTTTTTCACATCGGCCCAGGCGCCCGCCCAGAAGCGCGGCAGATCGCCGGTCGTCTGGATCGGCCGGTGGGCGGGCGAGAGGAGGTGGAACACGGGCTTGACGCGGCCATTGGCCAGTTCCGGATGCGTCCTGAGACCATAGAGTTCCTGGACGCGCACATGAATGGCCGGGCCGCCCTCGGCCTCGTAGTCGATGGCGATGCGCGACCCGGCCGGCGTCTCGAAATGCGTGGGCGCCTCGGCGTCCAGCCGGCGCCGCATGTCCCAGGGCAAAAGCGCGTCGAGCGCGTCCGAGAGGAGCGTTTCCGAAACGTCCGACAGGCCGCGGGCGCTCTCAAGAAACGGGGCCAGCCAGTCGGCGGCGGTCGTGGCGAGCGCGCGGTCCGACAGGTCGGGCCATTCCTCGCCTTCGGCGCGCCGCAGGAAGGCGACGCGGCCCCGCAGCTGCTGGAGCCGCGGGCTCCAAGGCAGGCGGTCGACGCCGTTGGCCGCCGCCGCATCGGCCAGCGCCTGCGCCGTCTCCGGCCCGGGCTCGACGGCGAGATTGCGCGCTTCCAGCGTCAGCGCGCCGAGCTTCCGGGTCTCGCGGGCGCGCAGGGTCGATCTTTCCGTGTCGAAGGAGATTTCGCGCCGCTTCTCGATCCGGTCGGCGAACAGAGACTCGATTTCCGCCAGTTCGATCGGCGCGGCGGCCAGAATGCGCGATTGCGCCGCCCGCCCCGTCGCTTCCGCGACTGCCAGATAGTCGAACCCGGCCAACCGGTCGTAGGGCTCGACCGCGGCCGCCCGGCCGTTCGCCATCAGGAATTCGCCGGGCCTGCCGCGCCGCTGCGCCACGCGCTCGGGAAAGGCGAGCGCGACGAGGGCGCCGACGGAAAGCTCGCCGGAGGCGCGGGCCTCCCGGTTCGCCGGCTGGCCGGCCGCGGGCGTTCCCGATCGGGCGGCCCGCGCCCAGTTTCTCGCCATGCCGCGCGCCGCCTCGGCCCGCTGTCCCCGCTCGCGCCTGAAACGGTCGGCCCTGTCCTCGAGATCGACCGACGCGCCGCCGAGCCCGCGCTCGGACAGGAGGACCGCGACCTCCGCCGCCGTGGCGCCCGCGCCCGTCCGCGCGGCGTCCACCACCATTCGGGCCAGCCGTGGCGGCAGGGGCAGTTCGCGGATCGCCCGGCCTTCCGCGGCGATCGCCCCGTCCTCCTCCAGGGCGCCAAGCGCGCGCAGCAGCCTGACCGCCTCCGTCCAGGCCGGCGCGGGAGGCGGATCGAGAAAGGCGAGCGCGGTTCGGTCCCGAACGCCCCAATAGGCGAGATCGAGGACGAGGCCGGACAGGTCGGCTCCGAGAATCTCCGGCGGCGCGAAGGCCGGCAGCGCGCCGGTCGCAGCCTCCTCCCACAGCCGGTAGCAGACGCCCGGCTCCGTGCGGCCGGCGCGGCCGCGACGCTGGTCGACGGAGGCCCGCGCCGCCCGCACCGTTTCGAGCCGCGTCAGGCCGATGTCCGGTTCGAAGCCGGGAATCCGCGCCAGACCGCTGTCGATCACGACGCGCACGCCCTCGATCGTCAGCGAGGTTTCGGCCACCGAGGTCGCCAGCACGATCTTGCGCATCCCCGGCGCGGCCGGCAGCACCGCGCGGTCCTGGTCGCGCCGGCCGAGCGCGCCGTAGAGCGGCGCGATCAGGACGGCCGGATCGCGGATGCGTTCGGACAGATCGCGCGCGACCCGCTCGATCTCGCCCTGCCCCGGCAGGAACGCGAGGATCGAGCCGCGCTGTGCGTCCAGCGCGCGAAGGATCGCGCGCGACATCGCCGCCTCGATCCGTTCCGCCGGGTCGCGGCCGAGGTAGATCGTCTCGACCGGAAAGGCGCGGCCCTCGCTCGCGATCAGCGGCGCATCGCGCATCAGCCCGGCGACGCGCGCCCCGTCGAGCGTCGCGGACATGGCGACGAGCCTGAGGTCCTCGCGAAGCCCCGCCTGGGCGTCCAGCGCCAGCGCCAGGCCGAGATCGGCGTCGAGCGAGCGCTCGTGGAATTCGTCGAACAGGACCGCCGAGACGCCCTCCAGCGCCGGGTCGTCGAGGATCATGCGCGTGAATACGCCCTCGGTGACCACGAGAATGCGGGTGCGCGCCGAGGTCCGCGATTCCATGCGGATGCGCAGGCCGACGGTCTCGCCGACCTTTTCGCCGAGCGTCTCGGCCATCCGCTGCGCCGCCGCGCGCGCCGCCAGGCGCCGGGGCTCGAGCAGGACGATCTGCCTGCCGGCGGCCCACGCCTCGTCGAGCAGCGCCAGCGGAACGCGCGTCGTCTTGCCGGCGCCGGGCGGCGCGACCAGCGCGAGATTGGGGCGCGCGGCGAGGCTCTCGCGAAGGGAGGCGAGCACATCGTCGATGGGCAAGCGGTCGATGAAGGAGCGCATGGCGTCTCTTGGCAGCTACGAATCGCAACCGCAACGCGTCCCGACGCGTTTCCATTCCGCGTCCCGATTTCGCGGTGCGGACGCGCGGGCGGCTTTCGGCGCGCCGTTTACGAATGGGACTTTTCTGTGATGGGGAAACGGCGTATATCGCCGCGCCCGCCGGCTGCAACCGGCGGTGGGGCTTCTCCCCCGAGCGCGCGAATGACGCAATCAGGACCGAACGGCGACAGTTCAGCCGCGGCCGTTCCGAAGACCATCACGGACGGCCGCGCGCCCGACGCCAATCCCGACAGCAAGTCGAGTGGCGAGCCCGGTCACGGCCACGGCTTCTGGGCGATGGCGCTCGGCTCCGTCGGCGTAGTCTATGGCGACATCGGCACAAGCCCGCTCTATGCGCTCAAGGCCTCGCTGGAGCACACCAAGCAGACCGGAACGCACGAGACCGAAATCGTCGGCATCGTGTCGCTCCTGATCTGGGCGCTCATCTTCATCGTGACCGTCAAGTACGTCGCGTTCATCATGCGCGCCGACAACAAGGGCGAAGGCGGCACGCTGTCGCTGATGGCGCTCGCGCAGCACGCGGTCGGCAAGCGCACCATGCCGATCTTCCTGCTCGGCGTCGCCGGCGCGGCGCTCTTTTCGGGCGACGCCATCATCACGCCCGCCATTTCCGTGCTTTCGGCGATCGAGGGGCTGAAGCTGCCGGCCGTTCGGCAATATGTCGACCTGTCGCCCTACATCCTGCCGATCACCATCGCGATCCTGATCTCGCTGTTCATGGTTCAGAGCCGCGGCACTGCCAAGGTTGCGGCGTTCTTCGGCCCCATCATGGTCCTGTTCTTCGGAACGCTGGCGACGCTCGGGGCGATTCATATTTCCGACGAGCCGACCATTCTCAACGCCATCAATCCGGTCAACGGACTGATCTTCCTGTTCTCCAACGGCGCCAAGAGCTTTACGACGCTCGGCCTCGTCTTCCTCGCGGTGACCGGGGCCGAGGCGCTCTATGCCGACATGGGCCATTTCGGCCGCAAGCCGATCCAGCTCGCCTGGGTCTTCTTCGTGCTACCCTCGCTCATCCTCAACTATCTCGGCCAGGGCGCCTTCATTCTCAGCCACCCTGCCGTGGTGACGCAGGAGAATTTCAGCCCCTTCTATCAGCTCGCGCCGGACTGGGGGCTGATCCCGCTGATCATCCTGGCGACGGTGGCCACCATCATCGCCAGCCAGGCGGTGATCACCGGCGCATTCTCGATCGTGCGGCAAGCGATCCAGCTCGGCCTGCTGCCGCGCATGGAAATCCGCCACACCTCGGAATCGGCGGAAGGCCAGATTTTCGTTCCGCGCGTCAACCGCCTGCTGCTCATCGGCGTCGTCATTCTCGTCATCCTGTTCAAGAATTCCGACTCGCTCGCCAACGCCTATGGCATCGCCGTCACCGCCTCCATGGCGGTCGACACGGCGCTCGCGGCCATCGTCGTCTGGAAGCTGTGGCGCTGGCCGATCTGGGGCGTGCTGCTGTTCGTCGGCTTCTTCCTGGCGATCGACATGTCCTTCCTGTCCGCCAATCTCGTGAAGGTGCTCGAGGGCGGCTGGGTGCCGATCCTGCTCGGCGCGGCGTCCATGGTGACCATGTGGACCTGGTCGCGCGGCACGTCGCAGCTGTCCGAAAAGAGCAAGCGCGATTCGATCCCGACGACCGACCTGTTGCGCATGCTCGCCAAGTCGAAACCGACGCGCGTTCCCGGAACGGCGGTGTTCCTGACCGCGTCGCCCGAGGTCGCGCCGCCCGCGCTCATGCACAACCTGAAACACAACAAGGTGCTGCACGAGCGAGTCGTGCTGATGTCCGTCGTCACCGAAGACATTCCGCGCGTCGATCCCGCCCATCGTTTCGAGACGCGCAAGCTGTCCGACGACTTCATGGCCGTGACGCTGCATTTCGGCTTCATGGAGAGCCCGCGCATTCCCTCGGCGATGGCTGTTCTGCGCAAGGCCGGCTTCAAGTTCGACATCATGACGACGTCGTTCTTCCTCGGCCGCCGCTCGCTGAAGCCGAGCCCGACCTCGGGCATGCCGCTGTGGCAGGACAAGCTGTTCATCAGTCTATCGAAACAGGCGACGACGGCGACGGACTTCTTCGCCATCCCGTCCGACCGCGTCGTGGAGCTGGGCGCACAGGTCACGATCTGACGGATCGTCAGATCGCCGCCAGCGCCGCCTCCATCGCGCGCGCCGGAATTTCCTGCAGCTTCGGCGTCTGCGTCCACAGGATGAAGGCGCGCACCGGCCTGCCGGGATAGTGGTCGCTCAGCGCGGCGTGATAGAGCGCGAGCTGCGCGACGTAGGCGTCCGGAATATCCTCCGGCGTGACGCCGGTCTTGAAATCGGCGATCCAGACTTCGTCGTCGACTTCCGCGAGCCGGTCGATGCGGCCCGCGATGTCGATCGGCTTTCCGGCGGCGCGCGAAATGCGGGCGACGACGGCGGCTTCAGCGCGCGAGGTCGCGTTGAAGAGCGGCGCGGCGTCGGCGAGAGCGAGGGCCGCGGCGACCTCGTGGGCGATCGCCTCGGCTTCGGAAATGGTCATCCCGGGCGCCTGCGCGCGCAGATACCGGAGCGCGGCGGGCGCGCGGCCGCTCGCGGCGAGAGCGGGCAGGCTCTGCATGAGCTGATGAACGAGAATTCCCCGCTGCACGGCCGAGAGACGACGCGCCGCGCCGGCGATCTCCGGCGTGTCGAGCCTGTCGGCGCCGGACAGCGCGCTCGACGGGCGCAGCGGCGGCGGCGGTTCCTGCTCGTCGGCGGCGGGCTCGAACAGCCAGCCGGGCGCGGCGGCCGGCTTGCGCGGTTCTTCCGGCGTGCGCTCGTCGCCGCAGGCG
>JBDHTL010000018.1:0-36919 GCA_039808645.1 Rhodoblastus sp.
GTCCGGCGCCAAGTACTTCCAGGGCATGGGCCCGGTCACGTTCGACCTGTCCAACCCCTACGTCGTGGCGGGCCTGATCTTCGGCGGCCTGATTCCCTATCTGTTCGGCGGCGTCGCGATGACGGCGGTCGGCCGCGCGGCGGGCTCGGTGGTCGAGGAAGTGCGTCGCCAGTTCAAGGAAAAGCCCGGCATCATGGCCGGCACCGATCGTCCGGACTACGGCCGCGCGGTGGACATGCTGACCAAGGCGGCGATCAAGGAAATGATCGTCCCCTCGCTGCTGCCGGTTCTGGCCCCGTTCGTCGCCTATTTCGGCGTGCTGGCGATCTCGGGCTCGAAGGCCTCGGCCTTCGCGGCGCTTGGCGCGATGCTGCTCGGCGTGATCGTCAACGGCCTGTTCGTCGCCATCTCGATGACGTCGGGCGGCGGCGCCTGGGACAACGCCAAGAAGTCCTTCGAAGACGGCTTCGTCGATAAGGACGGCGTGAAGCACCTCAAGGGCTCCGACGCGCACAAGGCGTCGGTGACCGGCGACACCGTCGGCGACCCCTACAAGGACACGGCGGGCCCCGCCGTGAACCCGGCGATCAAGATCACCAACATCGTGGCCCTGCTGCTGCTGGCGATCCTGGCGCACTGAGCCGCGCAGCTTGCGCTGAAAACGAGGGCGGGGCTTCGGCTCCGCCCTTTTGTTTTCAGGCAGCAGCCCGGCGCATGCTCCAAACGGCGGACGAAGGGTGAGCGAACGGCCTTATCCCTGGTCGCCCCAGCCCGCCTCGAACTCTCGACCGGCGTAAGCAATCATCAGGATTTCGACGACGTCGGCGCGCACCCGGAAAATGATCGTTGCGCGCCGCTCGAAGCCGATCGTGCGTATCCCATCGCCAAGATCGTCTCGCCGCGTACCGCGTTCGGGGAAATGACGGAGCGCGCTGCACGCGGCCTCGATCCGATCGACAAACCCGCCGGCCCGGTCGATGCCTGATTGCTCGGCGATGTAGCGATAGAGTGAAAACAGATCGTCCTTGGCGCGCGGTCGAAATAGGATTCTATGCGCCACCGGACCGGCCCTTCGCGCCGGCGGCATGAAAAGCGCGGAGCGCCGCAAAAACATCGTCGGCGGGGATGCTCGGGCGCGGATCGTCGATCGCGGCCGCAATCCTTTGGCGAAGCACAGCGTCGAGCGCATTCTCTTCGCGGTCGAGCGCGCGCATCGCCGCCCGCAGGACTTCGCTGGCTGAAGCGAACGCCCCGGATTCGAGCCGCTTCTCGAGGCTGCGTTGCTGATTGCCGAGGGTGACAGTGATGGGTTTGCTCGTGCGCATGCCGTCATTATAGGGCGTCGGTATGACATTGTCATATCCGAAGCCGCCTGGATTGTTGGCCAAAGCGTGAGGGCGCGCTAGAAGCCGCATTTCCAGACGACTCGGCAGAAAGAAAACATGGAAACCCGCGACTCCAACGGCGCCGTTCTCGCTGATGGCGACAGCGTCACGATCATCAAGGACCTGAAGGTCAAGGGCGCCTCGACCACGCTTAAGCGCGGCACGGTGTTCAAGAACGTCCGCCTGACCGACGACCCGCGCGAGATCGAATGCCGCTCGGCGCAGGTGAAGGGTTTGGTGCTCAAGACCGAGTTCGTGAAGAAGGTCTGATGCTTCGCGCGGTGATTCCGGTTTAGCGCGCAAGTCTATGATGTAGAATCGAAAATACCGGAGCGTTAGACCGGCATGAGCGGTCGCAGCGGGTCGCAAGGCGTTTCCACGGCAATCGCATCGCCGGCCGCGACATCCCCACCGACGACGACCACGCCCATCACGCCGCTCTTGCGGATCAGCGAACCGTCGGCGGCGTGTTCCAGGCAGGCGGCCATCATGCCCGGCCGGAAGCGGTCGATCTGGCCACAGGGGTTGCGCAAGCCGGTGAGTTCAACGACCGCCGCAGCGCCGATGCGCAGGCGCGCGCCGGCCGGCAGCGCCAGCAGGGCGAGATCGCAGGTCAGGATGTTCTCGCCGAGATCGCCTGCGCCGATCGCTCCGAAGCGCCGCGACAGTTCGTCGAGAAATTCGGCGTGGATAAGATGGACCTGCCGAAGATTCGGCATGTGCGGGAATTTTGCGGCGCGTGAGCGGTGCTGCACTTTTTCGCCGAAATGGCCGTCGCCCTCGACGCCGAGGCCGGCGACGAGACGGATCGACAGCGCGGCCGTCTTGGAAAAGTGATGACCGGACCGGCGCGAGACGGCGACGACGCGGGCGCTCACCGCCAAGGCCTCACGAGAACTTCAGCAGGCCCTTGATCATGTTCTGGACGAAGCTCTCGTCGCCGCCGGCCGTCGGGGTGGTGCGGCTGACGTAGTCGAACAGCTTGCCGTCCTGCAGGCCGTAATTGGCGACGCGTTCGACGCCGCCCTTGCCGAAATAGACCGCCAGCACGCGCTGGTCGGTGACCTTCTGCGGCATGAAGGCGACGGAGCGCGATACGGTCTGGCTGACGTAGTACCAGGCGTCGCCGCCGACCGTGGACGTCGTGGACGGCGTGCCGAGCAGGGCGAGCGTCTTCTCCTTGGAGAGGCCGTTCTTGAGCTGGTTCATGGTCGCGGCGTCGGCCTGGTAGCCGCGCTGCACGACGCCGTCGTAGCTGACGCCGGGAAGGCCGCCGGTCGAGCAGGCGCCCAGCGGGACCGCGAGCGCGACAACGAGAGCCAGACGCGCCGGCGTCAGAAAGCGCCGCTTATCTCCCAAGGCCATTCCCACGCTCCGCATCCTATCGCGACGCCCGCCGCCGCAAACCAAATTTGGGGCTTGCGTCGACGACCGGCGATGCCTAACCCCCGGAACAGCCAAATGCAAGCTGGCCGCGCTTGCGCTGCAGAGGTCGCGAAACGTTCGAGCCATGATCTTCAAGCTCTTTTCCCGCAAGCCCCGCAACGACGCGGCCGAGCGTCTGTACGGCGAGATCATGGCCGCGGCGCGGCGGCCGGCGCTTTTTCTGCCGCCCTACGGCGTTCCCGATACGCTCGAAGGCCGGTTCGACATGCTCGTCCTGCATGCGTTCCTGACCATCCGCCGCCTCGCGGCGTTGCCGGCGCCCGCGCCCGAACTGGCGCAGGACCTGTCGAACCAGATGTTCTCGGCGCTGGACCGGGCGCTGCGGGAAATGGGCGTCGGCGACCTCGCCGTGCCCAAGCGCATCGCCAGGCTCGCCGCCGACTACAACGGCCGCCGCACGGCCTACGACGCCGCGCTCGGGCAGGGGGAGCCGGCGCTGGCCGTCGCGCTCGCCCGCAATGTCTACGGACGCGCCGAGCCGGCGGTCGCCGCCGCGCTGGCGCGCTACATGCTGAAGACGGAGGCGGCGCTGGCCGCTGCGCCATTCGCCGCCTTCGCCAAGGGGCCCGTCCCATTCCCCGAACCGGAGGAGCAGCCATGACGAGGGCGGAACAGCAGCGCGAAACTCCGGTCTGGTCCTCGCCGCTCGCCGTCAGCGAGGTGCCGCCGCAGGGCGTCGACATCGCGCTCGAGGCGGACGCCGCCCAGCGCGCGGCGCTCGCGCGGCTGAACGGGCTTGCCGGCCTCTCCTCGGCGACCGCGAAGCTGCATGCGGCGCCGCGCGGCCGCGAGCGTCTGCATGTGACGGGCGAGGTCCGGGCGCGCGTCACGCAGACCTGCGTCGTCAGCCTCGAACCGTTCGAGAGCGAGATCGTCGAGCCGGTGGACGTGGAATTCGAGCCGGCCCCGGCGCCGCGGCCGCAACGCGACGACAAGGAGCGCATGAGCCGCCGTCGCCGCGACGCACGGCCGCCCGTCGAGGAGGACGAGGAGGGCATGGACGCTCTCGATGCGCCCGACCAGATCGTGGACGGCAAGGTCGATCTCGGCGCCCTGGCCGCCGAATTCCTGACGCTCGGCATCGATCCTTATCCGCGCAAGCCCGGCGTCGCCTTCGAGCAGCCGCAGGGGCAAGGCGCGACCGTCTCGCCGTTCGCGCGCCGCGCCGGCCGCAAGGCCGACCCCGACGAGGGGGCTTGAAGGAAATCCGCGGAGCAGCCTCATCCTTGCGTCGAACGGGGCAAAAACCGGTTGCCATAGCCGCCCCAAAGGCTATGGTCCGCCGCCCGCAGACCGAGTTTGGGCGATGGAGCGCGGCTCGCGAGAAAACGGAAGCCGGTTTTCGCGCGAAGCGCGCTCCGCATGTTGAAGCCGATCAATTCTTCTGCATTCGAGCGACGCTCGGACGCAGGCTGATCCAGACGGAGCCTCAGCGCAGATGACGAATGGCGTGCGGATCGCGCTCGACGCCATGGGCGGCGACTTCGGTCCCTCCGTGGTCGTGCCCGGCGCCGCCATCGCGCGCGACCGCAGGCCCGACACGAGCTATCTGTTCTTCGGCGACGAGAAGCAGATTCGGCCGCTGATCGAGCAGCATCCCAGGCTCGCCGCCGTCTCCGAAATCCGCCACACCGACGTCTTCGTGAAGAGCGACGACAAGCCGAGCCAGGCGGTGCGTTCGGGCCGGCGCGGCTCGTCCATGTGGCTCGCCATCGACGCCGTGAAGAAGGGAGAGGCGGACGCGGCCGTCTCGGCCGGCAATACCGGCGCGCTGATGGCCATGTCGAAAATCTGCCTGCACATGCTGCCGGGCATCGAGCGGCCGGCGCTGGCCGCGGTCTGGCCGACGCTGCGCGGCGAATCCATCGTGCTCGATGTCGGCGCGACCATCGGCGCGGACGCCGAACACCTGTTCGATCTGGCGATCATGGGCTCGGCGATGGCGCGCATCTTCTTCGACATCGACCGGCCGACGGTCGGCCTGCTCAATGTCGGGACCGAGGAAATCAAGGGGCTGGAAGAGGTGAAGGCCGCCTCGCGACGGCTGCGCGAAGCGAATATCCCGACCATCGACTATCGCGGCTTCGTCGAGGGCGACGATCTCGGCAAAGGCACGGTGGACGTGGTCGTCACCGAAGGATTTACCGGCAATATCGCGCTGAAGACGGCCGAAGGCACCGCCAAGCAGATCGCGCAATACATGCGCGACGCCTTCCGCTCCTCGCTCATGTCGAAACTCGGGGCGCTGATGGCGCGCGGCGCCTTCAGGGCGCTCAAGGAGAAGATCGATCCGCGCCGCGTCAACGGCGGCCTCTTTCTCGGCCTCGACGGCGTGATCATCAAGAGCCACGGCGGGATGGATTCGGTCGGTTTCGCAGGCGCGATCGAACTCGGCTACGACATGGCCAGGCACAGGCTGCTCGACAAGATTCGCGAGACCATCACGCTTTCGAGCGAGGCCGAGGCGAGCGCCGCTGCGCCGCCGGCCGACGAAGACACAACACGAGGATAGCGACGACCCCATGGCCGACGCCACAGACAATGACGACAAGACGAAGCTGCGTTCCGTGGCGCTGGGCGTGGGCGCCTATCTGCCGGCGAAGACGCTGACCAACGAAGATCTCGAGAAGATGGTCGACACGACCTCGGACTGGATCGTCCAGCGCACCGGCATCCGCGAGCGTCATGTCGCGGCCGAGGGGGAAACGACCTCCATGCTGGGGACGAACGCCGCTCGCGCGGCGCTCGAAAACGCGGGCGTCGAGGCCGCCAGCATCGACCTGGTCATCTGCGCGACCTCCACGCCGGATTACACCTTCCCCTCGACGGCGACGCAGATCCAGGCGGCGCTGGGGATAACCAGGGGCGTGGCCTTCGACCTGCAGGCGGTGTGCTCGGGCTTCGTCTTCGCGGTCTCGACCGCCGACAAGTTCCTGCGCTCCGGCTCGCACAAGCGCGCGCTGGTGATCGGCGCCGAAACCTTCTCGCGGCTGCTGGACTGGGAGGACCGGACCACCTGCGTCCTGTTCGGGGACGGCGCCGGCGCGATCGTACTGGAGGCGCAGCCCGAAGGCCCGGACGGACGCGGCGTGCTGTCGACGCATCTGCGTTCGGACGGGCGGCACCGCGAAAAGCTCTATGTCGACGGCGGGCCCTCGAGCACGGGCACGGTCGGCCACCTGCGGATGCTGGGCAAGGACGTGTTCCGGCACGCGGTCGGACAGGTCGCCGACGTCATGCTCGACTGTTTCGCCGAGGCGGGCGTCGACGCGAAAACGCTCGATTGGTTCGTGCCGCACCAGGCCAATGCCCGCATCATCGACGCCTCCGCCGAAAAGCTCGGCATCGCGCCGGAAAAGGTGGTGAAGACCGTGGCCCTGCACGGCAACACGTCGGCCGCCTCGATACCGCTCGCGCTCGACGTGGCGGTGCGCGACGGCCGGATCAAGCGCGGCGACGTGGTGATGATCGAGGCCGTGGGCGGCGGTTTCACCTGGGGCGCGGCGATCATCCGGTGGTGAAGACGCGTATTTGCGATAGCGCAACGGCTGGATTTCGCTTGCGATTCTCGTTCGTAACCGCTTAACCTGTTTCAGGTCTTCGCCGGCACGACGGGGGTTCGTCCGGCGATCAGCCTCATTGAAGGGGCCGTTCTGCGCCGGCCAGGGCGGAGAGCTATTTTTCGTCGTTTATTTCTTTGAGCAATGCAATGGCGACCTATGGCGATTCCGAAAGCAGCGCTGGCAATTCCAGCAGCGTAGGCAATTCCGGCGCGGGCTCTGCGCGCACGGTGACGCGTTCCGATCTGGCCGATGCGGTCTACCGCGCGGTCGGCCTGTCGCGCGCCGAATCCGCCGCAATGGTGGAGACGGTGCTCGGCGAGATTTCCGATGTCGTGGTGGCCGGCGAAACGGTCAAGCTCTCGTCGTTCGGGTCGTTCATCGTTCGGGCGAAAGGCGAGCGCCTGGGACGCAATCCCAAGACCGGCGTCGAGGCGGCCATCTCGCCGCGGCGCGTGATCGTCTTCAAGGCCTCGCATGTGCTGAAGGCCCGCATCAACGGCCAGCAGGTCGACGGCCTCGCCGACGACTGAAGGCCGGCGCGGACGCGCTAGAATGGGCTGCCCGATTCGGTCCGGCCCCGAGAGCGCGCGCATGGAAAAGAGTCCCGACGCCTTCCGCACCATCAGCGAGGTGGCCGACGATCTCGGCCTGCCCCAGCACGTCCTGCGTTTCTGGGAGACGCGCTTTTCGCAGATCAAGCCGATGAAGCGCACCGGCGGCCGCCGCTACTACCGGCCCGCCGACGTCGAACTGGTGGGCGCCATCAAGCACCTGCTCTACGGCGAAGGCTACACGATCAAGGGCGTGCAGCGGCTGTTCAAGGAGAATGGCGCCCGCGCGGTCGTGGCGGCGGTGCGCGGCGGCGTCGCGCTGGCGCCGGCGCAAACCGCGCTGGCGCTCGGCGAGGACGAGGACGAGGCGATCGCGCAGGACGAGACGAACGAGGAGGCGACGACCGCGCCCACGGCCGCCGCCGCGGCCCTTCCGCAGCTTGCCGAAATCGCCGCGGAACTGGCCGAATGCGCGCGGATTCTGCGTGCGGCGCGGATGAGCTGAGAAAGGGCGGTTTGCGCGTTGCGCGGCGCGTACGGCTTCTCTATAAGCGGCGCAGTCGGAGTGTAGCGCAGCCCGGTTAGCGCACTTGTCTGGGGGACAAGGGGTCGTGGGTTCGAATCCCGCCACTCCGACCATTCAACCATCTGAAATCGCTAAAGAAAAACGCCGCGGCCGTTTGGACCGTAGCGTGAACATTTTCGACCTTGCGGCCGGTCTTGCGACTCGCGTGTTCCAGGTGTGTTCGGGCGGTATCGGCGGCGCCGCGCGCAATCGTCCCGAACGCCGCGCTCAACTCTTCCCGAACGTCTCGTCGAAAGAATAGCCGGCGCCGCGCACCGTGCGGATCGGGTCGCGTTCGCGACCGCGCACCAGCGCCTTGCGCAGCCGGCCGACGTGCACGTCGACCGTGCGTTCGTCGATCTCGGCCGACGTTCCCCAGACGAAATCGAGAAGCTGCGCGCGCGAGAAGACGCGGCCCGGCTTTTCGAGCAGAAACTCGAGCAGGCGGAATTCGGTCGGGCCGAGGTGGATGTCGCGGCCGGCGCGCCGCACGCGACGCGTCTCGCGGTCGAGATCGATGTCGCCGGACTTCAGGCGGCTGGCGATGCGCTCGGGCCGCGCGCGGCGCAGCAGCGAGCGCACGCGCGCCATCAGTTCCGGCACGGAAAACGGCTTCACGACGTAGTCGTCGGCGCCGACCGACAGGCCGCGCACGCGCTCGGTCTCCTCGCCGCGCGCGGTCAGCATGATGATCGGCAGGTCGCGCGTCTCGTCGCGCGCGCGCAGGCGGCGGCAGATTTCGAGGCCCGACACGCCCGGCAGCATCCAGTCGAGAATGACGAGGTCCGGCGTCGTCTCGGCGATCCGCATCTCGGCCTCGTCGCCGCGCTCGACGCGCTCGACGGAATAGCCTTCCGCCTCGAAATTGTAGGTCAGCAGCAACGCCAGCGCCTGCTCGTCCTCCACCACCAGCACCCGCGGCGCGCGGGTGGGCGGCGTTTCCCGGGCGGCCGGTTTCGTGTCGCTCATGTTCGCCGCGCTCATTGCTGGATCGCCGTCGCGGCGCCCTTGGGGCGGTCGACCGGCGGCTGTTCGCCGGTCGCCAGATAGATCACCGTCTCGGCGATATTGGTCGTGTGGTCGCCGATGCGCTCGATGTTCTTGGAGCAGAACAGGAGATGCGTGCAGAAGGTGATGTTGCGCGGATCCTCCATCATGAAGGTGAGGAGGTCGCGGAACACGGAATCCTCGAGCGCGTCGAGTTCGGCGTCGCGCGCCCAGACGGCGCGCGCGCGCTCGACGTCGCGCTGCGCATAGGCGTCGAGCACGTCCTTCAATTGCACGGCGGCGTATTCGTGCATCGACCTGAGGCCGACGATGGCGCGCGGCATGCGCGCTTCGGCCGCGATTTTCACGGCGCGCTTGGCGATGTTCTTGGCCAGGTCGCCGACGCGCTCGAGGTCGCCAGAGACACGGATCGCCGCCACGCATTCGCGGAGATCGACGGCGAGCGGCTGGCGACGCGCGATGGTGAGAATGGCGTTGTCCTCCACCTCGCGCTGCAGCGTGTCGAGGCGCATGTCGACGGCGACGGTCTTTCGCGCCAGGTCCGTGTCGAGGCTGGCCAGCGCGTCCATCGCGTCGGACAGCATCTGCTCGGCTATGCCGCCCATTTCCGCTATCCGCTGGCCGAGCGTGCCGAGTTCGCGGTCGTAAGCCCTTACGGTGTGATCGGTCATCGATCTCTCCTGTCCGCCCGCGCTCAGCCGAAGCGACCGGTGATGTAGTCCTGCGTCTTCCTGTTCGACGGCGTCGTGAACAGTTTCGTCGTGGGGCCGAACTCGATCAGTTCGCCGAGATACATGAAGGCCGTGTGCTGCGAGACGCGCGCGGCCTGCTGCATGTTATGCGTGACGATGGCGATCGTATATTTCTCGCTCAGTTCGTCGATCAGTTCCTCGATCTTGGCGGTCGAGATCGGATCGAGGGCGGAGCAGGGCTCGTCGAACAGGATGACTTCCGGCTGGATGGCGACGGTGCGCGCGATGCACAGGCGCTGCTGCTGGCCGCCCGACAGGCCGAGCCCGCTCGTGTGCAGCTTGTCCTTCACCTCGTTCCACAGCGCCGCGCCGCGCAGCGCCTCCTCGACGCGTCCGTCCAACTCGCCTTTCGAGGGCCGGTCATAGAGGCGGACGCCGAAGGCGATGTTCTCGTAGATCGTCAACGGAAACGGCGTCGGCTTCTGGAAGACCATGCCCACCCTCGAACGCAGCAGGTTGAGATCCTGCCGGGGCGACAGGATGTTCTCGCCGTCGAGCATGACCTCTCCCGTGGCGCGCTGGCCGGGATAGAGATCGTACATGCGGTTGAGGACGCGCAGCAGCGTGGACTTGCCGCAGCCCGACGGCCCGATGAAGGCGGTGACCTCGTGCTCGTGGAGCGGGAGCGAGATGTCCTTCAGCGCCTTGCCGGCGCCATAGAAGAAATCGACATGGCGGATGTCGACCTTGACGCTGCGTAGCGCGGCGTCGACCGGCGGCTGCACGGCGCGGGCGCCGTCGTTGGTCGTCTGAACGTTCACTTGACTGCACTCCTCGATCCGACGGCGCGCGCCGCTATGTTCAGCGCGAGCACCGCGAAAGTGATGATCAGCGCGCCCGCCCAGGCGAGACGCTTCCAGTTGGGGTCCGGGCTGTTGATGAAATTGTTGATCGTGACCGGCAGGTTGGCGATTTCGCGGGCGAGGTCGAGGCTCCAGAACTGGTTCGACAGCGCGGTGAAGAGCAGCGGCGCGGTCTCGCCGCTGACGCGCGCGACCGCCAGCAGGAGGCCGGTGAGGAGGCCGGTCCTCGCGGCCCTGTAGGCGACCTTCTGCACGACCAGCGCGCGCGGCAGGCCGAGGCCGGTCGCGGCTTCCCGCAATTGCTGTGGCACCAGCAGCAGCATGTTCTCGGTCGTGCGCACGACGACTGGAATGACGATCACGGCCAGCGCGAGCGCGCCCGCAAGGCCGGAAAAGCCGTGCATCGGCACGACGACGGCGCCGTAGATGAACAGGCCGACGATGATCGAGGGCGCCGACAGCAGAATGTCGTTGATGAAGCGCGTGACCGTCGTCAGCTTTTCGTAGCGGCCGTATTCGGCCATGTAGGTGCCGGCGAAAAGACCGATTGGCGCGCCGATTCCGACGCCGATGACCGTCAGCATCAGGCTGCCGGCGATGGCGTTGAGCAGGCCGCCGCCCCGGACGTTCGGCGGCGGCGTCATCTGCGTGAAGACGGCGAGGTCGAGCCCGCCGAGACCGTTCCACAGCAGCGTGGCGAGAATGACGAGAAGCCAGGCGACGCCGATGGCGGCGGCCGCCGTGCAGAGGCTCATGGCGACGCCGTTGCGACGTCGGCGGGCGCGGTACAGAGCCGGCATCAATTCCCCGCTTTCCGCTCGATGCGCATCAGCATGAGACGCGCGACGGCCAGCACCGCGAAGGTGAGCACGAACAGCAGCAGGCCGAGCAGGATGAGCGCGGACTGGTGCAGGTCGGAGGCTTCCGCGAATTCGCTGGCGATCGCGGCCGAGATCGTGGTGGAGGGCGCGAAGATCGACGCCTGGATCTTGAAGCTGTTGCCGATCACGAACGTGACCGCCATCGTCTCGCCGAGCGCGCGGCCGAGCGCCAGCATGACGCCGCCGATCACCCCGACGCGCGTGTAGGGGATCACGACGTTGCGCACGACTTCCCAGGTCGTGCAGCCGACGCCGTAGGCGGCTTCCTTCAGAACCGGCGGCACGGTCATGAACACGTCGCGCGAAATCGACGTGATGAAGGGAAGGATCATGATCGCGAGGACGAGCGCGGCGTTGAACAGCGACAGGTTGCTCGCCGGGCCCTTGAAGATCTGGTTGAGAACCGGAATGGGCTCGAAGGCCGCGATCACGGCCGGCTGGAAATGTTCGGCGAGAAACGGCCCGAGAACGAAAAAGCCCCACATGCCGTAGATGATCGAGGGAATGCCGGCGAGCAGTTCGATCGCGGTCGAGATCGGCTGGCGCAGCTTCCGTGGGCAGATTTCGGTGAGGAAGACCGCGACGCCGAGGCCGACGGGAACGGCGATCGCCATGGCGATCAGCGAGGAAACGAGCGTGCCGTAGATCGGTCCGAGCCCGCCGAGGATCGGCTCCGGCTGGGCGTTGGGCGCCCAGCGCTGCACGAGAAGGAAGTCGACGCCGAAGGCCCTGATCGCCGGCCAGGCGCCGATGAACAGCGACACGATGACGCCGCCGAGAATGAGCAGAACGATCCAGGCCGACAGGCGCGTCGCCCAGAAGAAGAGCCGGTCGTTCGTTCGCAGGCGGCTCAGCGCCGCGCTTCGTGCGCCGATCGCCGCTTCGTTCGCGGTCGGCGCCGCGAGCGTCAGGTCTGACACGTCGTCGCTCCTTGCAGGGCGCCGCAGGGGGCGCGGAGGCGCAGCCGCCTCCGACCCTTCGGCTCAGCTGTTCTTGATGTCCGCGACCCAGGTCTTGCGGATCATGTCCTTCACGTTGGCGGGCATCGGGATGTAGTCGAGCTCCTCGGCCGCCTTGTCGCCGTTCCTGAAGGCCCAGTCGAAGAACTTGAGCGCTTCGGCCGATAGCGCCCTGTCGGCCGGATCGGCGTACATGAGGATGAAGGTCGCCGCTGTCATCGGCCAGGAGGCCTCGCCCGGCTGGTCGGACAGGATCAGGTAATAGCCCGGCGCGTTCACCCAGTCGGCGTTGGCGGCGGCGGCCTGGAAGGCGGCGAGCGTCGGGGCGACGCGCTTGCCCGCCCTGTTGATCATGTCGACGTGCGTCATCCTGTTCTGCTTGGCGTAGGCATATTCGACGTAGCCGATCGAATTCCTGGTCTGGCCGACATTGCCCGCCACGCCGTCATTGCCCTTGGCGCCGACGCCGACCGGCCATTCGACCGTCGTGTTGGAGCCGACCTTGGCCTTCCACTCGTCCGACGCCTTGGAGAGATAGTCGGTGAAGTTGAAGGTCGTGCCCGAGCCGTCCGAGCGGCGCACGACGGCGATGGCGACGTCGGGCAGCTTCACGCCGGCGTTGAGCTTCACGATCGCCGGATCGTTCCATCGGGCGATCTTGCCGAGGAAAATGTCGGCCAGCGTCGCGCCGTCGAGCACGAGTTCGCCGGGCTTCACGCCCTCAATGTTCACGACCGGCACAATGCCGCCCATCACCTGCGGCCACTGGACAAGGCCGTCCTTCCTGAGCTTCTCGACCGGCAGCGGCGCGTCCGTCGCGCCGAAGGTCACGGTTCTGGCCTGGATCTGCTTGATGCCGGCGCCCGAGCCGATCGACTGGTAGTTCAGCCCGGCGCCGGTTTCCTTTTTGTACGCGTCCGCCCATTTGGAATAGATCGGATAGGGGAAGGTCGCGCCGGCGCCGGAAATGTCGGCGGCGCGGGCAGGGGCGGTCGCGATCGTCGCGACGGCGGCCACGCAGGCGGCGCGCATGAATGTGTTCAGGTTCATCGTAACCCTCGTCGGTGTCGTTCAATGCGACGCCTCTGGCGTCGGGGCGCTCACTACGCCTGGCGCGTTTCGACCTGACGACATTTCAGTGACAGTTGAATGACAGCGGCCGCCGGCCGCGCGAAGAAGCGCGCAAGGCTCTGCAAAGCAAGGAGAAGGGGCGCGGAAAACGGAAACGGCCGACCTGTACATCCGAGGTCGACCGTTCGTATCGCGGACCGGCTTGCGGGGCGAATCATCAGATTAGAATCGCATCTTCCGAGACCGTCAAGAGTCAATCCCTTAGTAACCGTCGTTCACTGGACTTTCGATTAACGCGACGGACGAGGACATGTGTTATGTTCGGGCGTCCGGTCGCTTCTCCTTCGTTCTGGAAAAGTCATGTACAGCTCGTTTTTGCGCTTCAGCATGGACATGTCGATGCTCGCCCTGGAGGCGCAGCAGGTGATCGCGCTGCGATTGACGCGCCTGGCGCTTGGCGGCCCGGCGGTGGCGGCGCGCGAGACGCGGCGCATGGTATCGGAAAAGGCGGTGGCCGCGGTCGAGACCGGAATGCACCTGGCGACGGGCGGCGCTCCGGACAAGGTGGTGCGCCACTATCGCCGCAAGGTGCGGGCAAACCGCGACCGGCTGTCCGCCAACGTCACGGGCTGGCGCTGAATTCGTTCGATCTCGTCCGGGGCTCGTCGCGCCTGACGCTTGCGCTGCGCGGCGCCGAGCCGCTCGCATGGTCCGTCGGCGATCTCGACCTGCTGTGGCAGGCCGATCCCGCCGTGTGGCCGCAGACCGCGCCCATCCTCTTTCCCGTCGTCGGCTGGACGCGCGAGGGGCGGATACGCCATCGCGGGGAGAGCTATCCGCTGAGCCTGCACGGCTTTGCGGCGCGCAAGGACTTTTCCGTCGTGGAGGAGGGCGTCGACTTCGCCCGGCTCCGGCTCGACGCGGACGCGGAGACCCGGACCCTCTATCCCTTCGATTTCCGGCTGGACGCGATCTACCGCCTCGAAGAGACGGCGCTCGTCTGGACGCTGGAGGCGAGCAATCGCGGGCCCGAGCCCATGCCCTACGCGCTCGGCCTGCATCCGGGCTTCCGCTGGCCGCTGGCCGGTTCGGCGGCGACCCACAGGTTCGTCTTCGATGCGCCCGAGCGGCCGCAGGTTCCCGTCATCGCGCCGGGCGGCCTGTTTTCGCCGGACAACCGCGCTGTCCCGCTCGAGGGGCGCAGCCTTGCGATCACGCCGGAACTGATGGCGCAGGAAGCCTTGTGCTTCCTCGATATCGCCAGCCGCGGCGCGGTCTTCGACAATGGCGCCGGCGCGCGGCTGCGGGTCGATCTCGACGATTTTCCGCACCTGGCGCTCTGGGCGCGGCCGCCCGCGCCATTCCTGTGCATCGAGGCCTGGACCGGCCACGGCGACCCCGTCGGCTTTGCCGGCGAACTCGCCGACAAGCCGTCGATGCGGCTGCTCGCGCCGGGCGCGACCGCGCGGCATTCCCTTCGCTTTTCTCTGGAAAGCGGGGCGTGAGGCGGCGGCCGCGCTTGGCGCCGCGGCCCCCGTCTGACAGAAGGACGCGCAACGATCGACACCAGCGCGCGAGCCCCGACATGAACGATTTCCTGCGGCAGTCCGACAGACGGGCCCTCATCATCGACGGCAAGATCGCGGCCGCCGGCGTCATCGAGGACACGCGCGCGAAGACGCAGGCTCTTCTCGCCCGGGGCGTGACGCCCGGCCTCGCCGTCGTCCTCGTCGGCGACGATCCGGCGAGCGGCGTCTATGTGCGCTCCAAGAGCCGCATGGCCGAATCCCTCGGCTTCCATTCCGTGCAGCACAACCTGCCGCCCGACGTCTCGCAGGCCGAGCTCAACGCGCTCGTCGAGACGCTCAACGCCGATCCGAAGATCCACGGCATACTCGTGCAATTGCCGCTGCCCAAGGGGCTCGATACGGCCGACGCGCTCGAGCGCATCGATCCGCGCAAGGACGTGGACGGCATCCATCCGGTCAATGCAGGCCTGCTGGCGACCGGCGCGATCGAGCGCGCGCTCGTGCCGTGCACGCCCTTCGGCTCGATGCAATTGATCGAGCGCACCTGCGCGGCGCTCGGCCGCAAGGTCGAGGGCGCCGAGGCCATCGTGATCGGTCGCTCGAACCTCATGGGCAAGCCGATGGCGCAACTGCTGCTCGCCGCCAACGCCACGGTCACGATGGCGCATTCGCGCACGCGCGACCTGGCGTCCGTCGTGCGGCGCGCCGACATCGTGGTGGCCGCCGTCGGCCAGCCCGAAATGGTGCGCGGCGACTGGATCAAGGAGGGCGCGATCGTCATCGACGTCGGCATTAACCGCGTGCCGACGGCGGACGGCAAATATCGCCTGACCGGCGACGTCGCCTACGCGGAGGCGCTGGAGCGCGCCGCGGCGATCACGCCCGTGCCGGGCGGCGTCGGGCAGATGACCGTGCCGCTGCTGATGGCCAATACCGCGGAGGCCGCGCGCCGCGCCAGCGCGTGAGGCCGGCGCTCGGCGTCAAATGCCCCAAGTCCGATATATCGGACTTCGCGTTGGTTCGAAGTCCGATATATCGGACTTCGCGTAGACGCCCGGCGCGCGCGTGATACATTTGCGGTTGTGGCCGCGGGGGCGGCGTGTCGGTTTGGAACGGCCATGCAGAGTCTTGCTCGTCATCCCTTCTTCAAGGATGTCGCCGGATTCGACTTCGACAAGTTCGACCGTCGCGTCATCTGGAAGAAATGCGACGACGGCGAGACGATCGTCGATTTCGAGGACAAGTCCACCGATGTCTATTTCCTTCTGTCGGGCGACGTGCGCGTCCTGCTGCGCACGGCGGCGGGCAAGGAGGTCATTCTCGCCGACATCAAGGCCGGCGAGTTCTTCGGCGAAATGTCGGCGATCGACGGCATCGAGCGTTCGGCCAACGTCACCGCGCTGACCAAGGCCGAAGTGGCGATCATGACCTCGAACGTGTTCCGCGAAATCCTGTTCACCAGCCAGCCGGCCTGCGACAAGGTGCTGCGCCTGCTCACCCACCGCGTGCGCGACGTGAACACGCGGCTGGCCGAAATGGCGATCTTCGACCTGCGCCACCGGCTCTATTCCGAACTGCTGCGTCTCTCGCATGCGCGGCCGGGCCATGCCGGCGAGCGCGTCGTCACGCCGCCGCCGTTCCATCACGTCGTCGCCGCGCGCATCGGCTGCCGGCGCGAACAGGTGACGCGCGAACTCTCGACCATGACGCACGAGGGGCTGATCGAAAAGACGCGCGGCGCACTGGTGCTGCTCAAGCCCGGCGTGTTGGAAGCCCGCCTGCGCGAGGCGATGCGCGAGGGCGATTGATTGCCGCAGACGCCGATCCTCAGATTCGAGCGGGTCTCGAAGCGCTTCGGCGCGACTCTCGCCGTGGACGACGTTTCCGTCGATATCGCGCCCGGCGAATTCTTCGCGCTGCTCGGCCCGTCCGGCTGCGGCAAGACAACGCTGATGCGGATGGCGGCGGGCTTCGAGCGCCCGGACGCCGGCCGCGTGCTGATCGACGGGGCGGACGCGACCGACGTTCCGCCGCACCGGCGCCCTGTCAACATGATGTTCCAGTCCTACGCGCTCTTTCCGCACATGAGCGTCGCCGAGAACATCGCCTTCGGCCTGAAGGCGGCGGGCCTTTCCCGTGACGCGATTTCCGCGCGTGTCGCCGAAATGGCGCGGCTCGCGCAATTGCAGGGGCTGGAGAAGCGCAAACCGCACCAGCTTTCCGGCGGGCAGAAGCAGCGCACGGCCCTCGCGCGGGCGCTGGCGCGGGGTACAAAACTGCTGTTGCTCGACGAGCCGCTCGGCGCCCTGGATCGCAAGCTGCGCGAAGAGACGCAGTTCGAGCTGATGGACATCCAGAAGCGGCTCGGCGCCGCTTTCGTCGTCGTCACGCACGACCAGGACGAAGCCATGTCCATGGCCGACCGGATCGCCGTTATGCGCGCCGGCAGGATCGAGCAGATCGGCGCGCCCGCGGAGATCTACGAGCGTCCGCGCTCGCGCTACGTCGCGGAATTCATCGGCGAGATCAATATTTTCGAGGGCCGCGCTTTTCGCGCGGGCGATGCGCTGCGGCTCGATACGCCGGAAGGACCGATCGAGGCCGCGGCTCCCGCGAGCTTGGCCGATGGCGCGACGGCAACCGTCGCCGTGCGTCCCGAGCGCATGCGTTTTGCGGCTGCGGGCGAGCGGGGCGCCAACCGCCTCGCCGGCGTCGTGCATGACGCCTCCTATCGCGGCGACCGCCGCATTTTCCGCGTGCGCCTGAACTCGGGCGCTTTGGCGCGCGTGGCCGCGCCCGCCGCTGCGTCCGCGCCGCAAGCGGGAGAGACGGTGACGATCGCCTTCGACGCCGCAGCCTGCGTTGTCCTCGATGGCTAGGCGCGCGCTGTCAGGCGGCCGTTTCTGGGCGCTCGCGATTCCCTACGGCTGGCTCGCGCTGTTCTTTCTCGCGCCGCTCGCGCTGGTGCTGAAGATTTCGCTGTCGAAATCCGTCATCGCTCAACCGCCCTACGAACCCGTCTTCAATCTCGCGGACGGGCCCGCCGTCTGGATCGACCGCGCGACGGCATTCGCTCTCGCCTCCTATCGCGGCCTGTTCGAGGATCCGCTCTACCTGGAATCCTATCTGTCGTCGCTCGCCATCGCCGGCGTCTCGACGTTGATCGCGCTGCTCGTCGCCTATCCGCTGGCGCTGGCGATCGCGCGCTCGGACGCCAAGCATAGAGGCCTGCTCATCGCGCTCGCGGTCGCGCCGTTCTGGACGAGCTTTCTCATCCGCGTCTATGCCTGGATCGCGATCCTCAAGGACGAGGGATTTCTCAATCACGCGCTGCTCGCGCTCGGCCTGATCGACAGGCCCGTCGCCATCTTCGCCACCAATGCGGCGGTCGTGATCGGCATCGTCTATTCCTACCTGCCGTTCGTCGTGCTGCCGATCTACAATTCGCTTGAGAAGCAGGACGCGGCCCTGCGCGAGGCGGCGGCCGATCTCGGCGCCGGCGCGCTCGCGACCTTCTGGAAGGTGACGCTGCCGCTCTCTCTGCCCGGCGTGATCGCCGGCGCGCTGCTGATGTTCATCCCGGCGGTCGGCGAATTCGTCATCCCCGACCTGCTCGGCGGCTCCGACACGATCATGATCGGCCGCACGATGTGGAACGATTTCTTCGAGAACCGCGACTGGCCGGCGGCGTCGGCCGGCGCGATCGTGCTGCTCGCGCTGCTCGTCGGTCCCATCGTGTGGTTCGAGCGGCGGCAGACGAAGGGGGAGGCGGCATGACGGGACGCTTCTCGCCTCCGTGTCCTTCCCGACGCCTGCGCAGCAGGCGATCGGGAATCCGGACGAGCGTCGCGCGGCTCCGGCCCCACGCTTTCGCGGGAATGACATGCCGGGCGGGCGCGGCGCCATGACCTCCGCCCGCCTCTCCCGCCTCGCGACGATCGCCTTCGGCTTCGCCTTCCTCTACGCGCCGATCGTGTTGCTGGTCGTTTACAGTTTCAACGCTTCCAAGCTGGTTACGGTCTGGAGCGGCTTCTCGACGCGCTGGTACGCTTCGCTGTTCGCCAACGAGCAATTGCTCGCGTCCGCGCGCGTCAGCCTGCAGATCGCGGCGCTGTCGGCGATTGTGGCGACATTCAACGGCACGCTGGCGGCCTTCGCGCTCGAGCGCTTCGGCGCGTTCCGCACGCGCAGCGTCTTCGTCGCCTCGATCTATGCGCCGCTGGTGATCCCCGAGGTGATCCTCGGCCTTTCGCTGCTGCTGATCTTCGTCGCCTTCGGCCTCGAGCGCGGCTTCTGGACCATCGTGGCGGGCCACGCGACCTTCACCATGTGCTTCGCCGCCGTCGTCGTTCGCGCGCGCCTGGCGGGCATGGACCGGTCGCTGGAGGAGGCGGCGATGGATCTCGGCGCGGGTCCGGTCACGACCTTCCTGCGCGTCGTGCTGCCGCAGCTCGCGCCGGCGCTGGTCAGCGCCTACATGCTCGCCTTCATCCTCTCGCTCGACGATCTCGTGATCGCGAGCTTCACCTCCGGGCCGGGGTCGACGACCCTGCCGATGCGCATCTACAGCCAGGTGCGCCTCGGCGTGACGCCGGAGATCAACGCCATGTCGAGCCTGCTGCTGGGCGCGGTCGGGATCGCGCTGTTGGTTTCGGCGATTGCGGGGAGAAAGGGAGTAGCGAGTAGCGAGTAGCGAGTAGTGCAGCGCGTCTTCCCGCTATTCGCTACTCGCTACTCGCTATTCGCTCGCCCGCGGCGCGAGAAGGGGACGCGCGGCGCCGGAGCGGCGGATGAAGGAGGGCGCGTCGGGCACGATCGCCGCATTGTCCCACTGGCCGACGAGGTCGAAGGCGAAGGCAGGCGCGTCGGGCTTCTGATCGCCCTTCGAATCGGTGGCCGCGACATTGGCGTGCAGCGCGATCTGCCGGTCGGGAATCTGCGCCGCGCCGGAGAGGGTCATGGCGAAGCCCTCGCCCTGGACCAGTCCATCCGTCACGGTCGCCACGCCGCCCGAAATGTCGGCGGCGAGGCGCGCCGACGTGAAGGGCGTGCGGCCGCTGCTGATGTCGAGCCCGCTGGCGAGCGGGCGTTTCTCGATGCGGCGCAGGACGCGGGACACGTCGATGCCGACGATCTCGCCCTTGCCGAAGTCGATGTCGCCGCGGCCCTTGAGGCTGCGCGCGATCTGATCCGCGCTCGCGCCGGCGCCGTCGATCGTCAGGTTCACGCTGGCCGCGCCGGCGATCTTGGTTGCGCCGAAGCGGTCCCACCCCAGCGCGCCGATATCGACGTCGCGCGCTTCGACCACGGATTTCATCTCGACCGCGCCCGTATCGCCCGGCGCCATCACCAGCCGCGCCTTGAGCGTGCCCTTGTAGAGCGACGCGTCGACCAGCGAGGCCTCCAGCCGGCCGGCCCGCAGAAGAAGCGCGCCCGCCACGTCGCGGGCCTGAAGGCGGTCGTAGACGGCGCGCGCCGCCGACAGGCGCAGGTCGATATCCAGCGCATTCTGGTCGCGCCAGCCGATCTGCTCGCGGCTGAAATGGCCGTCGCGGCCGACAAGGGCGGGCAGATTGCGCAGGAGGTCGCGCAGGTCGAGCGCGCTTGTGGCGAGCGTGCCCGACAATCGCGGGCGCTCGTCGTCCGTGCGCCAGGACAGCGACCCTTCGTAAGCCGAATTGTCGAGCTTCAACCGCACGCCGGCGAGGTCGACGCCCTTGGCGCCGGCGTCCGCTTTCGCGTCCAGCGAGGCCGGGCCGAGCGCCAGCGGCAGCGGAATGGCGCCGCGCAGGACTTGCACCACGTCGCGCAGCGAGTCGGTGGAGGCGACGAGCCTTCCCTCGAAGCGCGGGCGGGCGCCGAACAGCGCCTCGCCATTGGCGGAGGCCGTCAGCGCCGGCGATTTGAGCTGGAAGGTGAGGCGGCTCGCCTCGCCGCGCAGGGCCTCGGAAGGACGCGCGATCCAGAGCGAGACCGCCGCGCGCTGGCCGCGCCAGGTCGCGCCGCCGTCGAGCGCGGCGGGCGAGGAGACGGTCGGCCAGTCGAGCGTCGCGTCGATATGGTCGATCGTCTCGACCTCGGCGCCGCCGCGCCGCAGGACGGCGGACCCGTCGATGAAGGAGACGATTCCAAGCCGCGCGCGGTCGGCCCTGACGGCCTCCGGCGTCGCCGGCTTCGCGTCCGCGGCGCGCACGACGGCGCCGGCGGTGGTCATGGGCCTGGCGTCGATGTCGACCGTGAGCTGCGGGCGCAGCAGCTCGGCGCGCTGCAGTTCGAGACGGCCCGCGAGCAGCGGCAGCCAGCGCAACTGGCCGGTCAGATTCTCCGTCTTGAGCACGAGGGCGGCCTGCGGCTCGACGAAATTGACGCGGCCGAGCCTGACGTGCGGGCTCGGCAAGAGGGCGAAGGTCGAGGGGCCCTCGACGAAGACGTACACGCCCAGGGACGAGCGCAATTGGGCGGCGATTTCCTCGCGCAGCGCGTGGCGGGAGACGGTCCACGGCGCAATCGCCGCCCCGAGACCGAGCGCGACCGCGACGAAGCCGGCGACCCGCAGCGCACGGCCGTACCTGTCCTGCGGCCACAGGCGCGCGCGCAAGGCCGCACGGCCGTCGGGCGAGGTGGCCTCGCCCGCGGATCGTGCGGCGCGGGATCGCAGTCCGAACATCAGGGAACCGTCGCTTGCTGGCGGATGCGGGCCAAGCCTTCGATGAAAAGCGCGGCGAAATCGTGGCTGGGGAGGGAGCGAGTAGCGAGATAGCGAATAGCGAGTAGGGAGGCCCGCGACCGGACCCTATTCGCTACTCGCTACTCCCTATTCGCTTTTCACGCCGCGTTGGCGAGCGCGACCTGGAAGGCGCCTTCGGTATTGGCCGCGATGTCGTCGAGCGTGACGCCGGGCGCCAGTTCGATCAGCTTCATGCCGCCCGAGCCGTGCTTGTCGATCGCGAAGACGCCGAGGTCGGTGATGACCATGTCCACCACGCGCGCGCCGGTGAGCGGCAGGTTGCAGCGGTGCAGCAGCTTCTTCTCGATCGAGCCGTCCTTGGCCTTGGCGACATGATCCATGACGACGACGACCTTCTTGACGCCGGCGACGAGGTCCATCGCGCCGCCCATGCCCTTCACCATCTTGCCGGGGATCATCCAGTTGGCGAGATCGCCGTTCTCGGCCACCTGCATGGCGCCGAGGATGGAGAGGTCGATGTGGCCGCCGCGGATCATCGCGAAGGAATCGGCGGAAGAGAAATAGCTGGTCGTCGGCAGTTCGGTGATCGTCTGCTTGCCGGCGTTGATGAGGTCGGGGTCCTCCTCGCCCTCGTAGGGGAAGGGGCCCATGCCGAGCATGCCGTTCTCGCTCTGCAGCGAGACCTTCATGCCCTGCGGAATGTAGTTCGACACAAGCGTCGGAATGCCGATGCCGAGGTTCACGTAGAAGCCGTCGCGCAGCTCCTGCGCCGCGCGGGCGGCCATCTGGTCTCTGGTCCATGCCATGGTTCTGGTCTCCACGGGGTTGTCTGTCGTGTCCGGGTGTCATTCCCGCGAAAGCGGGAATCCAGGGGCCGCAGATTTGCCGGGCTTAGCTCTGGATACCCGCTTTCGCGGGTATGACAGTCGATGGCCGTTGGTTACGCCGCTTCGCGCTTGCGGGTGGTGCGCTGCTCGATGTGCTTCTTGGCGTTGGGCACATGGATGATGCGCTGGACGAAGACGCCGGGCGTCACGATGGCGTCGGGGTCGAGCTCGCCGGGTTCGACGAGGTGCTCGACCTCGGCGATGGTGACCTTGCCGGCGGTCGCCATCATCGGATTGAAGTTCCGCGCCGTCTTCCGGTAGATCAGGTTGCCCTCGGTATCGCCCTTCCAGGCGTGGACGAGGGCGATGTCGGCGACGAGGCCGCGCTCCATCACGTAATCCTCGCCATCGAAACTGCGGACTTCCTTGCCCTCCGCGATCAGCGTGCCGACGCCGGTCTTGGTGAAGAAGGCAGGGACGCCCGCGCCGCCGGCGCGGATGCGCTCGGCGAGCGTGCCCTGCGGATTGAACTCGAGCTGCAGCTCTCCGGATAGATATTGTTGGGCGAAAAGCTTGTTCTCGCCGACGTAGGACGAGATCATCTTCTTGATCTGCTTGGTCTCGAGCAGCCGGCCGAGCCCGATGCCGTCGACGCCCGCATTGTTGGAGATCGCCGTCAGTTCCCTGGCCCCGCTCTCCTTCAGCGCCTCGATCAGCGCCTCGGGAATGCCGCACAGGCCGAAGCCGCCGCACATGACGGTCATGCCGTCCTTCACCAGGCCGGCGAGCGCGCTCGTGGCGTCCGAATAGACCTTCTGCATTCTCGTCCTCTCTGACAAACCTCTCCCCGCCGCAGGACGGATTTCGCCCTGCGGTCGTCCGTGGTCCGTTCTACAGGAGGGCGGCGCGCTCCGCCAACAAAATGGCGCCTGCGCGGCAGGCGCGCCGCAGCCGTTTATTCGGCAGCCTCGGCCGGCGCCGGGGCAGGGGCTTCGACGGCGAGCGGCGCCTTGCGGCCGCGCGCCAGCCACTGGTCGATGAAGTCCATGTAATAGTAGACGACCGGCGTGATGTAGAGCGTGAGCACCTGCGACACGGCCAGGCCGCCGACGATGGAAATGCCGAGCGGCTGGCGCAATTCGGCGCCGGCGCCCGCGCCGAGCGCGATCGGCACGGCGCCCAGCGCCGCCGCCAGCGTCGTCATGATGATCGGGCGGAAGCGGATCAGGGCGGCCTCGCGGATCGCGGTCTCGGCGTCCACCCCCTCGCGCCGGCGCACCAGCGCGAAGTCGATCATCATGATCGCGTTCTTCTTCACGATGCCGATCAGCAGCAGGATGCCGATGATGGCGACCACCGACAGGTCCATGTTGAACCAGCGCAGGAAGATCAGCGCGCCGAGGCCGGCCGAGGGAAGCCCCGAGAGAATCGTGATCGGGTGGATGTAGCTCTCGTAGAGCACGCCGAGCAGTATGTAGATCGTCAGGACCGCCGCCAGCAGTAGCGCGCCCTGGCCCTTCAGCGATTCCTGGAACATCTGCGCCGTGCCCGAGAAGCTCGTCGCGACATGGGCGGGCATGCCGATCTCGCGTTCGAGCTTCTGGATCGCCTCGACGGCCTGGCCGATCGAGACGTCCGGCGCGAGGTTGAAGGACAGCGTGACCGCCGGCTGCTGAGCCTGCCGGTTGATCGTCAGCGGGCCTACGCTGCGGCGGATGGTGGCGATCTGGTCGAGCGGAATCAGCGCGGCCTGCGTCGGCGCGACGGCGCCGGGCGCCTGCCCGCCCGTGCCTGCCGCCGCATTGGCGGGGCGGATGTAGAGGCGGCCGAGCTGGTTCGGGTCGCCCTGGAACTCGCGGCCCGCCTCGACGATCACCTGATAGTCGGTCGCCTGCGTGTAGATGGTGGAGGCCTGGTACGCGCCGAAGGCGTTGTAGAGCGCGAGGCGTATCTGGTCGGCGGTGATGCCGTAGGCGGCGGCCTTCTCGCGGTCGATGTCGACGAAGGACTGGGGATTGCGGATCTGCAGGTCCGTCGTCACGTCGCGCAGGCCCGGCAGGTCGGTCATGCGCGCCATCATCCGGTCGGAACTGGCGTAGAGCGCGTCGAGATCGGACGATTGCAGCGTGTACTGGTAGTTCGAGCGCGTGACGCGGCCGGCGTTCAGGTTGAAGTTCTGGATCGGCACGAAGGACACGGTGAAGCCCGGAATGCCGCCGGCGGCGCGGCGCAGACGGGCGATGATCGCCATCTGGTCGCCGCGCTCCTTCTTGGGCTTGAGCGCGACGAAGATGCGGCCCTGATTGACGATCGAGCCGAAGCCGATCGCCGAACTGACGTAGTCGACGGCGGGATCGGCGCGCACGATGTTGATCATCTTGAGCTGAAGCTCGGCCATCGCGTCGATCGAAATGTCCGGCGCCGCCTCGGTCGAGCCGACAATGAAGCCCGTATCCTCGATCGGGAAGAAGCCCTTGGGGATGTTCACGTACATCCAGCCGCTGACGGCGAATGTCGCAAACGTCACCAGCAGCATGAGGAACTTGGCCTTCAGCACCCAGTCGAGCGTGACGCGGTAGAATTCGAGAACGGCGTCGAGCACACGGTCGACGGTCCGCGCGAACAGGCTCGGCTTGGCGTGGTGGTCGATGGGCTTGAGAATGCGCGCGCAGAGCATCGGCGTCAGCGTCAGCGAGACGAAGCCCGACACGAGAATGGCGACCGAGATCGTCACCGCGAATTCGCGGAAGATGCGTCCCACGACGCCGCCCATGAACAGCACGGGAATGAAGACGGCTACCAGCGAGAAGGTGATCGACAGAATCGTGAAGCCGATCTCGCGCGCGCCGCGCAGCGCGGCGTCGAAGGGTTTCATGCCCTCCTCGATGTGGCGCACGATGTTCTCGAGCATCACGATCGCGTCGTCGACGACGAAGCCCACGGCCAGCGTGATCGCCAGCAGCGAGATGTTGTCGATCGAATAGCCGAACATGTACATGAAGGCGAAGGTGCCGACGATCGAAACCGGCAGGGCGAGCGTCGGGATGATCGTCGCCGACAGCGTCTTCAGGAACAGGAAGATCACCAGCACGACGAGCACGATCGCGATCAGCAGCGTCTCCTGCACGTCGTGGACGGATTCGCGGATCGATTTGGAACGGTCGTTGATGACCGAGACCGAGATCGAGGCCGGCAATTGCGACTGATAGACCGGCAGGCGCGCGCGCACCTGGTCGACGACGTCGACCGTGTTGGCGTCCGACTGGCGGTAGACGGCCAGGATCAGCGCGCGCTCGTCGCCGAACCAGGCGGCGACCTGATCGTTGTCCACGCTGTTGCGGACGGTCGCGATCTCGTCTAGCCGCACCGGCGCGCCGTTGCGCCAGGCCACCACGAGCGGCTTGTAATATTCGGCCTTCTCGAGCTGGCCGGTCGCCTCGATCGTGACGTTCTGGCGGCGGCCGAGCTGCACGCCCACCGGCGCGTTGGAATTGGCGGCGGCGACCTGCTTGGCGATCTCATCGAGGGTGAGGTTGCGCGCGGCGGCCTTTTCGGGATCGACCTGGACGCGCACGGCGAATTTCTGCTGGCCGAAGATCTGGACCTGCGCGACGCCGGGAATCTGCGAAATCTGCTGCGCGAAATTCTGCTCGGCGTAGTCGTTGGTGACGTAGAGCGGCAGTTCGTTCGATTTCAGCGCGATGAACATGACCGCGATGTCGGCCGGATTGACCTTCCGGAAGGTCGGCGGCGCCGGCAGGTTCTGCGGCAGCTTGCGCATGGCGGCGGAAATCGCCGACTGGACGTCCAGCGCCGCGCCGTCGATGTTCCGGTCGAGGTCGAACTGGAGGACGATGGACGTGGCGCCGCGGCCGGACTGCGACGTCATGGTCGTGATGGCCGGGATGGTCGCGAACTGCCGTTCGAGCGGCGCGGCGACGGAGGCGGCCATCGTGTCGGGGCTCGCGCCGGGCAAGCCGACGGTGACCGCGATAGTCGGGAAGTCGACGCGGGGAAGGGCGGCGACCGGAAGCTGGCGATACCCGAACAGGCCGAAGATGACGAACGACATCATCAACAATGTCGTCATCACCGGTCGGCGGATGCAGAGTTCGGGCAGGGACATCAGGAAGCGCTCTTTGCTTCGGGCTTGGCCTGCGGCGGCCGGATCGCGATGTTCGCGCCGTCGCGCAGCAGGTTGGCGCCTTCCACGACGACCGTCTCGCCGGGCTTGAGGCCTTCGAGCACGACGGTCCGGCCGCCCTGTTCGCGGCCCGCCTTGATCGGCCGCAGGGCGACCTTGTCGCCGTCCGCGACGAAGACGTAATTGCCCTTCTGGCCGACCTGCACGGATTCGCGCGGCACCGTGGTCAGATCGGCGTCGACGCGCAGGCGCACCTTCACGTCGCAGAGCTGGCCCGGCCAGAGCGCCTCGTCCTTGTTGGCGAATTCCGCACGCGCGACCAGCATGCCGGTCGCCGGGTCGATCGTGTTGTCGAGCACCGCGATCTTGCCCTCGATCCAGCGCGGCAGGCCCTGCGGCTTGGCGGAGACCATCGCGCCGGCGCCCTTCATGGCGTCGCGCAGGTCGGGCAGATAGCGCTGCGGAATGGCGAGCGCGACATAGATCGGCGATATCTGGTTGATCGTCACCAGAACGCCGGTCGGCGTATTGTCGTTGGCGCGCACCATGTTGCCGGCGCGCAGCGAGAAGGTTCCGACCTTGCCGGAGACTGGCGACGTGATCGTGTAGTAGGAAAGCTGGACCTTGAGGTTCTCGATCGCCGCCTCGTCGCCGGCGATCAGCGCCTTGGTGGCGAGCGTCGCGGTCTTGGCGTTGTCGAGGTTGAGCTGCGGCGTCGCTTTCTTTTCGACCAGTTCGCTGTAGCGGCCGACGTCGCGCATGTTCTGTTCGAGCTGCGCCTGGTCGCGGGCGAGCTGCGCCTGCGCCTGCTTGAGCTGGGCCGAAACCTGACGGGAATCGAGTTTCACCAGCACGTCGCCCTGCCGGACCGTCGCGCCGTCGGGGACGACGATCGCCTCCACCTGCGCGTCCACCCGGCTGCGCATCTGGATCGAGGCGATCGCCTGCACGGAGCCGATGGCCTCGATCTCATACGGCAATGTCGATGTCGCGGCCTGGGCGACCGTCACGCTGATCGGCGGGCGGCGCGGCGCTTCCTGCGCCGCGGAAACAGTGGCGATCGCGATGCTGGCGAGCGCCAGCGCGGCGGCTGCCGGGGCGCTCGTTCTCGAATGGGCGTACATGATTTCCTCGAACCGCAAGGCGCGGCATGCTTGCATACTACGCCGCGACCGAGCTTGGCGATGAATTTTGCTTGCTGCGCTGCGACATAGCGCGCTCGCGCGCCTGCCCGCGCGGCGATGTCCGGCCGAACCTCTAATTGCGGAAGATGGCGAGAATCGAGACGGCGGCAAGGCCGATCCAGGACGCGATCGTCAGCCCGCCGCCGAGTGGCGCGGCCAGGGGAAACAGGCGACCGCCGAGCCAGATGCGGGAGGCGAGGTCGCCGGCGAACAGGCAGACGCCCAGCATCATCAGGCCGGCGGCGACAGCAAACCAGGCTTCATGCGGCCCGCCGCGTCCGAGCGCGAGCGCGCCGAGGCCGGCGGCGGCATGGATCATGAGCATCTGGGCCATCGCGCCGAGCAGCGGGCTGGCGCTGGCATGGGCGGCGGCCGCGGCCGAGGCGACGCCGGCCGCGCCCATGAGGGCGGCGAGTGCGGCGAGGAAATAGGTCATGGGCGTCCGGCAGTTGGGTCGGGCGCGCATTTTCGCACGCGCGACGGACCGTCGCCAGCAGGCCCGGGCGACGCCTATTCGGCGGGGGAAGCCGAGGGACGCCCGCCGCGCCGGGCCGCCCAGCGCGCCGCGGCCAGGTGCCAGTCGGGCAACATGAAGGTCCGCTCGATCAGCGCGTAGAAGACCAGGCCCACGCCGACGATGGCCGCAAACTGGAGCAGCGCCAGGCCGACGACGCCGGCCAGAGAGAGATGAGGCGCAAGTTTCGCGGCGACGGAGCTCAGCACCTGCGTCGTCTGCATATGCACGAGGTAGATCGAATAGCAGGCGCCGCCGATCAGGCTGATCCACGGCCGCGAGCAGAACCGGGCGAACGACGAGCGGCGCGCCCAGGCCGAGACGAACATGGCGAGCAGGGCGCCATAGACCGCGCCGCGAAGGATCATGCCGGCCGCGAGATCGTCGTCCGGCGCGTTCGGAATGACGAGGTAGCCGGCAAGACCCAGCCACCCGATCGCGGACGCCGCCCACGGCGGCAGCGCGGCGGCGCGGGCCTCGATCCACGGACGCGCGTCCGCCAGGAGGATGCCGAGCGCGAAGAAGCCGAAGAAGCGGAGAATGCTCTTATCGACGTGGACCGGCCCGATCCTCGGTCCGAGCTCCAGCGACAGAAGCGCCGCGCCGGCGAGGAGCAGTCCGCCGACCGATATCCTGAGCGCCGTGTTCTTGAGCCGGAACCAGAACCAGAAGAGAAGCGGCGCAAGAATGTAGAACTGGACCTCGACTTCGAGCGACCAGCCCGGCGGAAACAGCCGGGGATACGAACCCCAGATCAGGCCGTGCAGGTAGAACACGCTGCCGAGCAGGCTGGCGTCGAGCGAGCGCGGCTCGGCTTCGAAATGATTGGCGCCTTCGGGCGCGTAGCCGGTCGTGGTCAGGGCCAGCCAGGTGCAGAGCAGCAGCAGGATGTACGGCGGTTCGATCCGCAGCAGGCGCCGCCAGAAATAGGATTTGAGAAAGGCGCCGCTCAGCGGCGAATGCGTGGATTTGCGCGCCTGCGTCGCGATGATGAACCCGCTGATGGTGAAGAACAGGAAGACGCCGAGGCCCGCGCGTTGCAGCAGATCGGCGGCCCAATTGTCCTGCGCGGCCGATCGGGCCGCCGGGAAGAATCGCACGGCGCGCTCGGCGACATGGCCGACGACCACGATGGCGATGGCGAGAAACCGCAGCCCGTCGACCTCGGGACGATAGGCGCCCCCGGAAATGCGGCGCCGAAACCGCTGCGGAAAATCCGCGACCGCGTCCCAGGCGCCCCGATACGCTCCCATTTCGGCACTCCATCGCCCAATGCGCCGGGCTGTGGGCGGAGTGTGCAGCACGGGGGTTAACATACAGGCGTCACGAAACCGGCGCCGATGCGCGCCCGCCGCCGGCGTTGCCGGATTGTTAACCCTGAATCCGTTTTATCGAGGCGCGGCATTTCGCGTCGAAGGCGAAAGACGGCCCGGAGCCCGGCGTTTCCAGATGAGCCTTGCAGCCACCAACGCGTTTCAACCCAACCCGGCGCGCGAGAAGCTGCTGCGCAGCGTGCTCTGGCTGATGCTCGCGCTCAGCTGCGTTTCGTTCATCGAGCCTTCGCCCTACGAATTCTTCTTCTTCCTGCTCGGTCCTGTCGCGCTGTTTGCGGGCGTCGCGCTCACGCGCACGACGATGTTTCTCTTCTTCATGCTGTTCACGATCGTCGTGGCGCAGTTCTTCTCGCTCATTCCGCATCTCCAGCACCGCGTCGTCGGCGACGGGCTGACGCCGTCGCTCTACACGATCTACACGGTCTATCTCTATCTGAGCGCGGTTCTCTTCGCCGTCGTCTTCTCGCACAATTCCGTGGAACGGGTCACGCTGGCGCTCAAGGGCTACGCGTTCAGCACGGTTTTCGCGGGCGCGTGGGGCATCCTGTCTTTCCTCAACGTCGCCGATCTGGGCGAGCGCGAGCCCATCCCCGGGCGCATCGCCGGCCCGTTCAAGGACCCGAACGTTCTCGGCTCCTACTGCATCATGGGCGTGCTGTTTCTCGTGCAGTCGCTGCTGATCGACAAGCGGCACACGGGTCCCAAGCTCGTGGCGGCCGCCATCGTATTCGTCGGCGGCGTTTTCTTTTCCATGTCGCGCGGCTCCATCGGCGCGATGATGATCGAACTCGTCTTTCTCCTGAGCGTCACATGGGCCACCTACGGGCGGGCGGTGCGCAGGCGCATCGTCGCCGGCGTCAGCGTCTTCCTGCTTCTGGCGACCGTCGGCGCCGCCGCGATCGCGACCAGTTCGGACATGCTGGAAAACGTCACGCAGCGCGCCAAGGTCGAGCAGGAATACGATGGCGGCGTCACCGGCCGCTTCGGCAACCAGAAGCGATCGATCGACATGCTGATCGAGCGGCCGTTCGGCTTCGGCCCGTTCCGCTTTCCGATCACATTCACGCTGCAGCCGCACAATTCCTATATCGGCGCCTTCGCCGACGCCGGCTGGGTCGGCGGCCTGACATTCCTCGTGCTCGTCATCAGCACCAGTTTCGTCGGCTTGCGCCTCGCGCTGACGCGATCGCCGTTTCAGCGGCTGGCGCAGGTCGTCACGCCGGCGGCGCTCGGGTTCTTCCTGCAGGCGCTGCAGATCGACATCGATCACTGGCGCTTCGTGTTTCTCATCATCGGCGCGATCTGGGGCATGGAATCGGCGCGGCGCGGGCTCATCGCCGGGCGATACCTCGTCACGCCGGGCGCCCCGGTCGGCGCCGGCGACTATCGCGCCGGGCTGATCGAAACCGGCGTGCGCAGCAGGTAGCGGCGCCCGGCCGGATTGCAGCCGACATTCTGGATGCGCGCGACATAGAGCCAGGCCTTGCTCCCCGCGTCGTCGAAATTGCGGCCTTCCGCCTCGTGATCGATCAGCGAGGGATAGGCGTCGACCCATCCGTCGCGGTTCGCGTCGTTTGCGCCGCAGGTGTCGTGCGGGTTGTGCGAGGCGACGAGCAGCGCCGGCTCGGACCAGCGCAGCAGGTCCCTCGACGTCGCGTAATAGATGCCGGTGGTCGGAAACTTGCCGGCCACGCGCGGCGCGTCCCAGACGGCCAGGAACGCGCCGGTCGGGCGATGGCGGACCACGGCGCCGACCGCGTAGCCGAAGGGCGCGATCGGCTGGCAGGATTTCTGAACGCGGGGCGCGGCCCGGTATGGATCGCGCCACGACACCGTGAAGGCTTCGCCGTCCCAACCGCGCCAGCCCGCCGAATCCTGCGGGTCCCGGTTGCGGATGAGGCAGGGGCCCGGCGCCTGGCCTTCCCAGCCCGTCGTCGAGACCAGGGCGTAGACGTAGCCGTCGCGCCCAAACATGTTCGACGGGTTGAAGAAGCCGCGGTGGCGCCCCTGTCCCACGTCCTGCGTAAAGGGCGCGGCGGCGACGACGAGCGGCTTGGACGGCAGAAAATTCGCGCCGCCGTCGTCGGACCGGAAAGACAGGACCGTGTTCCACCAGCATTGCAGGTCGCTCTGGAACAGGCAGCGGTCGGGATGGTGATCGGCATGATATTCGTCGTGGACCAGCGCCGCGACGCGCTTGCCGTCCGCGGTCCAGGTCGAGGTCAGATAGCGGCGCCCGTCGTAGGTCGCGGGATCGGGGTCCTGCGACGAATGCAGCGACACGCGGCAGTCTATCTTCAGATGCGCGAAATCGGGGCCGCGCAGCGCCCGCGTCTCGAAGTGCAGGGCGAACAGGACGATCGAGCCGTCGGCGGCGCGGTAGGCGCGCGGATTGATGTCGGGCATGTCGACGGGCGCGCATCTGTCGGTCGCGGTGTCGAAGACTTTTTCGGCCCGGCCCTCGAGCGCGAGTTTCAGCGTCGGCAGGGATTGGGCGCGGAGCGGGGCGACGGTCGCGAGGAGGGCGAGAGCGACGAAGCTCGCGCTGCGCGCAGAGGTCTTTCCGATCGCGGCGCGCCCATGCCCCTTCCCCCTGAGGGACGGGAATCGTCCGCTAATAGGCATTCTCAGCCTTGATCAGCGCAAACGGCGTCGCGGCGAGAATGTAGATGTCCAGCAGCAGCGACCAGTTCTCGATGTAATAGAGATCGCACTCGACGCGCTTCTGGATCTTCTCCGGCGTGTCGGTCTCGCCGCGCCAGCCGTTGATCTGCGCCCAGCCCGTGATGCCGGGCTTTACGCGATGGCGCGCGAAATAGCCGTCGACCACGACTTCGTAAGGGTGTTCGGCGGCCTTGGCCTGCAGCGCGTGCGGCCGGGGCCCGACGAGCGAGAGATTGCCCTTGAACACGACGTTGAACAATTGCGGCAGTTCGTCGAGCGAGGTCTTGCGGATGATGCGGCCGACGCGCGTGACGCGCGGATCGCCGCGCGAGACCTGCTGGGCGGCGTGATGGTCGAGCTGGTCGGCGTACATCGAGCGGAACTTGAAGACCTCGATCTCCTCGTTGTTGAAGCCGTAGCGCTTCTGCCGGAACAGCGCCGGGCCCCTGGAATCGAGCTTCACGGCGAGCGCGATCAGCGCCATGAGGGGCGCGAGCAGGACGAGCAGCAGCGCGCCGACGATGCGGTCGAACAGGCTCTTGGCGACGACGTTCCAGTCGGTGATCGGCTTGTCGAAGACATCGAGCACCGGCAGCGTGCCGATCCACGAATAGGACCGCGGCCGGAAGCGCAGTTTGTTGGCGTGCGCGGCGAGGCGGATGTCGATCGGCAGCACCCAGAGCTTGCGCAGCATCTGCAGGATGCGTTCCTCGGCCGTGATCGGCAGGGTGAAGATGATGAGATCGATGCGGGTGCGGCGCGCGAATTCCACGAGGTCGTCGACGGCGCCGAGCTTCGGGAAGCCGAGAACGACGTCGGGCGAGCGGTCGTCGGCGCGATCGTCGAAGACGCCGCAGATGCGCAGGTCCGTGTGACGCTGCGCGGAAAGTTCGCGCAGCACTTCCTCGCCGGCCGGTCCGCCGCCGACGATCACGGTGCGCCGCTCCAGGCTGCCGGACGCGGTCATGCGGCGCACTATCACCGACACGACGAGCCTCTCGACCATCAGCACCGCGAAGCCGCAGGCGAACCACGACACGAGCCAGACGCGCGAATAGGCGAGGTCGTGCTTGAGGAAGAAGATGGCCGCGAGCGCGAGCAGGAAGGCGAAAGCCCAGCCGCCGCCCATGCGCAGCATGGACCAGACGGGGTCGCGGAAGGCGGGCACGGTGTTGACGCCCAGCGCCTGAAAGGCGGCGAGCGCGATCAGGGCGATGGCGGCGATCGCGATGGTGACGTCGAACGCCCAGTCGAATCCGAGATAAGCGACATGGGCCGCATAGCCCGCGCCGGCCATCACGCAGAATTCGAGCACACGAACGACGCCCGTCAGAACGACGGTGGAATAGGCCGGGCGCGGATGCAGACCGGCCAGGGATTCGGCGAGCGCGACGCGGCGCAGCTTCTCCTGTTCGCTCGTCGAGGCGTCGGCGGGCCGTGCGCTGTCGCCGCGCGACTCCGGCTCGTGGCGGTCGGAGAAGTGATCGGTCGCGTAAGCGCTCATGGCGTCGTCGCTATTCGGCGGCCTGGCGTAGCGGCGCCGCCTTGCCGTCGCCCGTCGCGCGCCCCTTGCGCGCCAGCGCCTCCCGATAGCCGTCGAGCACGCCTTCCACCATGTTGGACAGGGTGAACTTGGCGCCGACGAAGGCGGCGAGCCTGCGGGCGTGAACGAGATTTCCGTCCCGCGCGCCGTTCAGTTTCTCCGCGACGGCTTCTGCCAGCGTGAGCGGGCGGTCGCAGCGGATCAGCTCATTGGCGTAGGGACCGAAGATTTCGGGGATGCCGCCGACGTCCGTCGCGACCATGGGAACGCAGGCGCCGGCGGCTTCGAGCACGACATAGGGCAGGGATTCGGCGCGGCTCGGCACGACGAGCACATGGCCCAGCCGAAACGCCTCGCGCGCCGGCATGACGCCGGCGAACCGGACGGAATCCGCGAACCCGGCCTCGGCGGCGTGGGCTTGCAGCCGGTCGCGATCCGGACCCGAGCCGACCAGAACGAGCGAGGGGCGCCGTCCGAGCATGCGCTCGACCATGGGCAGCGAGTCGATGAGCGTGTCGATGCCCTTGGCCGACCGCAACTCGCCAATATAGAAAAGGTCGGCGGCGTCGGGCGCGGGCTCGACGGGAACGAGTTCGGTCGGGCTCACACCGTTGACGATGACGCGCTGGAGCGCGTCGACCTTGCCGACGAACTGCTGGTAGCGCCGGCCGATGTAGGCGCTCTCGAACAGCAGCAGGTCGGTCGTGCGCGCGAGCAGGCTCTCGACCGCCATGTAGCCGGTGTGAGCGAAGGTCCCGGGCCTGTAGTTGAACGAGCCGCCGTGCGGCGTGTAGGCGCGCACCGGCGCGTCGTCGAAGGTCCAGAAGCCCGGCAGGCGTGCATAGGCGCCGCCCTTGGCGCCGTGGCCGTGCACGATGTCGGGCTTCAGTTCGGACAGGCGCCGCGAGATGCGCGCGAGCGCCGTGAAATCGGTCGCATGCGGCAAGCGATGCATGGGCGCGCGCATGACGCCGAGCGTGAGGCGGGGCGCGAGCGATCCGAGGATCTCGTCGGCGCGGGCGCCGCCGGTCGAGGAATCGACGATCAGGCCGACTTCGTGGCCGCGCTCGATCTGCTCGCGCGTGAGATCGACGACATGCCGGAACAAGCCGCCGAGCGGCGCCCGCAGCACATGGACGATCTTCAGGCTCGCCGACGTCGAATGGGGCATGAATCCTCTGGCCTCGTTACACGCGATGCCGGCCAGTCAACGCGAAAAGTTCAAAAGAACCGTTCACGAATCTGAATCGTGTCGCCGGGCTGCACGGGGTAGGACATGTCGACGTCGCCGATCACCTGCCGCCCCTCGACGACGCGGGTCATGCGCGCCCAGGACTGCGCCGCGCGCGGCGTGTAGCCGCCGGCGATGGCGACAGCCGTCTGCACGGTCATGCCGTTGACGTAAGGATATTGGCCGGCGTTGGTGACTTCGCCGAGAATGAAGAAGGGGCGGTAGGCCTCGACCTCGCAGGACACCCGCGGCTCGCGCAGGAAACCGGCGCGCAGGCGCTGTTCGACCGCGTGCTGGACCTGCTGCGTGGTCATTCCGTTGACCGAAACCAGCCCGATGAGGGGCAGGGAAATCTGGCCGCTCGCGTCCACCGAATAGGAATTGGAGAGCGAATCCTGGCCGAACACGATGATCCGGAGGCGGTCGCCGGACCCGACGGCGTAGGGATGCTCGGCGCTCGCCATCAGTTCGCCCTGGTAGGGACGCGTGGCGCAACCGCTGGTGAGCGCGACCAGGATCACACTGAAGGCAGCCGCCATACGACGCATTTGGTCACCGTTTTGCTTCGCCCGGACCGATCGGGCCGCGTGCGGTCTTTTTATGCCCGCATGGTTAACAAACACTGACGGAACAGGATTAACGCGCCTTCAACCATAAGCGGCTTAAATCCGGCCACAGACAGGTTGGAGTAGAGCATGCGCGTCGAGTCGCAAGCACAGGGCCAGGCGCCGCGGCAGGTCCCCGAGATCGATCTCGGGGGAATCGGGCAGGCGGTGTGGGCGAAACGCAAATGGGTGGCCGGCGCGACCTTGATCGCGCTCTGCGCCAGCACGGCTTTCGTCAACATCGTCAAGCCGCGCTACACGGCCGAAACGCGCGTGCTGCTCGAACTGCAATCCAGTTTCATGCCCGGCGAGGACGCCAAGGCCGAATCGAGCGCCTCGCTCGATGCTGAAGCGGTCGGCAGCCAGATCCAGCTCGTCACCTCGCGCGATGTCGCGCGCCGCGCCATCAAGCAGATCGGGCTGCTCGGCAATTCCGAGTTCGATCCGATGTCGGGCGGTCTCGGCGCCATGTCGCGCATCCTCGTGCTCCTCGGACTGAAGCGCGATCCCTCGCAGATGTCGCCCGAAGACCGCGTCTTCGAGCACTATTACGAGAAGCTGCAGGTGTTCTCGCCGACCAAGACGCGCGTGCTCAACATCGAATTCCAGTCGCACGATCCCGACCTCGCGGCCAAGGCGGCTAACACGATCGCCTCGATCTATCTCGACTTCCAGCAGGACGCCAAGCGCGCCAACGCCCGCTCGGCCGCCGCCTCGCTCGGCTCGATCGTCGGCGACCTCAAGACGAAAGTGGCTTCCGCCGAATCCAAGGTCGAAGATTTCCGCGCGGAGACCGGATTGCTCGTCGGCACCAACAATACGACCATCACCGCGCAGCAGCTCGGCGAGGTCAATACGGAGCTTGCGCGCGCGCGCACCTCGCAGGCCGACGCGCAGGCGAAGGCGAAGCTCATCCGCGACATGCTGAAGCAGGGGCGGGTCGCCGAAATCCCCGATGTCGCCAACAACGATCTCGTCCGCCGCATCTCCGAGCAGCGCGTGACGCTGAAGGCGCAGCTCGCGCTCGAATCGCGCACGCTGCTGCCCGGCCACCCGCGCATCAAGGAATTGACGGCGCAGCTCGCCGATCTCGACAGCGAGATGCGCGTCGCCGCCGACAAGGCCGCGCGCACGCTCGAGAACGACGCCAAGATCGCCGGTCAGCGCCTGCAGAACCTTCAGGCTTCGCTCGACCAGCAGAAGAAGGTCGTGGGCGCGCTGAGCGCCGACGAGGTGAAGCTGCGCGAACTCGAGCGCACCGCGAAGTCGCTCAAGGACGATCTGGAAGCCGCCACCACCAAGTACCAGCAGGCGCTGGCGCGCGAGAACTCGAAGTCCACGCCGGCCGACGCGCGCATCATCTCGCGCGCGATCGCGCCGCAGGTTCCGTCCTTCCCGAAGAAGATCCCGATCATCGGCTTCTCGACGCTGGCGGCGCTGCTGCTGTCCGTCGCCTTCGTCGTCGCGCGCGAATTGCTGAAGGATGGCCCGCAGCCGCGCGCTCTCGCGGCGCCTCCGGCGCAGCCCGTCGACGCGATCGCGGCCCAGCCGCGCGACGACCTGGAACGCCGCGTCGTCGTCGTGGGAGAGGCGGCCTCCGCCGCGCTGCTCGGCCCGTCGCAGGCTTTCGCGCAGGCCGCGGCCGACGCCGCCGGCGGGTCGCCCGCGCTCG
>JBDHTL010000019.1:0-36684 GCA_039808645.1 Rhodoblastus sp.
AGCGTCTGGTCGGGGAAGATGGTGATCGGATTGACCACCATGCCGCTCTCGTAGCGCTTCACCTTGCGCACTTCTTCGGCCTGCTCCTCCGGCTCGAGGTTGCGGTGGACGACGCCGAGGCCGCCGGCCTGCGCCATGGCGATGGCGAGGCGGGCTTCCGTCACCGTGTCCATGGCGGACGAGATGATCGGCAGGTTGAGCGAGATGCCGCGGGTCAGCCGCGAGCGGATGTCGACCCCGCTCGGCATGATCTCGGAATGGCCGGGACGCAGCAGGACGTCGTCGAAAGTGAGGGCCTCGACGAGCAGGGGACGGACGATGTCTGGCATGGCCAACTCCGGAAAAGGGCGGACAGCGGCGTGACACGCGACGCCGCTCATGGGTTGGCGCGTGCTCATAGCATGAGTGCGACAGGAGGCAAACTGCGGCCCGGGCAGCGCCGCCATGCCGTGTGGATAAGGGCGGATCGCCTCGCAGAGGCCGTGGCCGCGCCCTAGAATAGCGGCGAAGGCGACCGAGCGCGCGGGTGACTGGTTTGCAGGCTGGCGGAACGAAGAGGCGGGTGAGCGCGGGCAAGCGCGCGTCCGGCGGGCCGGGGACCGCAGCTTGAGCGGCGGCGAGACGGGAAAATCCTGGTCCATGGTGACGCCGCTTGTGGTGGCGACCGCGCTTTTCATGGAGAACCTGGATTCCACGGTCATCTCGACATCGCTGCCGGCGATCGCGGCCGACCTGAACGAGGATCCGGTCGCGCTCAAATTGGCGCTGACCGCCTATCTGCTGTCGCTCGCCATCTTCATTCCCGCGTCCGGCTGGACGGCTGACCGATTCGGCGCACGAAAGGTGTTTCGGGCGGCGATCCTGGTCTTCGCGTTCGGCTCGATCCTGTGCGGCCTGTCGTCGACGCTGCCGCAATTCGTGGCCGCCCGCATGGTGCAGGGCATGGGCGGCGCCATGATGACGCCGGTCGGCCGTCTTGTGCTGATGCGCTCCGTGCCGCGCTCGGACATCGTGCGGGCGCTCGCCTGGCTCACCATACCCGCGCTTATCGGACCGGTGATCGGCCCGCCGCTCGGCGGCTTCATCACCACCTATTTCCACTGGCGCTGGATTTTCTGGATCAACATTCCGATCAGCGTTCTCGGCGTGATCCTCGCCACGATCTACATCGCCGACGTGCGCGAGGAGCATACGCCGCCGCTCGATCTCGCCGGCTTCGTTCTCATCGGCGTCGCGTTGTCCTGCCTCATTTTCGGCTTTTCGGCCCTGGGCCGGGGCGTCGTCGCCGGTCCCGTCGACGCCGCGCTCATTTTCGGCGGCTTCGCGAGCCTTGCGCTCTACGTGCGCCACGCGCTGACCGCGCCGCATCCGATTCTCGATCTGCGGCTGCTGGCCTTGCCCACCTTCCGCGCCAGCGTCGGCGGCGGCCTGCTGTTCCGCCTGGGCCTCGGCGCCACGCCCTTCCTGCTGCCGCTGCTGTTCCAGATGGGTTTCGGACTCTCGCCGTTCCAGTCGGGTCTGCTCACTTTTGTGTCGACGCTCGGCGCCATGGCGATGAAGCCGACGGCGGGCCCGATCCTCAAGCGCTTCGGATTCCGCGCCGTTCTGTGCGCCAACGCGCTGCTGTCGACCGCGTTCTTTCTCGCCAATTGCCTGTTCACGGCCGCAACGCCGCACGCGGTCATCATCGCCACCCTGCTGGCAGGCGGCTTCTTCCGATCGCTGCAATTCACCGCGATCAATGCGGTCGCCTATGCCGAGGTCGACGACCGGCGCATGAGCCATGCGACGAGCCTCGCGGCCGTCGGACAGCAATTGTCCCTGTCGATCGGCGTCACGCTGGGGGCGGGCGTGCTGGAACTGGCGCGCGCCCGGCACGGCGCGGGCTCGCAGCTCCAGGTCGGCGACTTCACGCCCGCCTTCCTCGTCGTCGGCCTCGTCTCGGCGGCCTCGGTCCTGTTTTTCGCCCGCCTCGCGCCGGACGCGGGCGCGGAGATTTCGGGCCGCCGCTGAGATCGGTCGCGCCTCGTTCCGTCGCACGCCTCGTCCATTGTCGAAGGCCGCGGGCCTTGCCGCCGGTCGCCATTCATGGCTTGGTTCGCGGAAGCGGAGAGGACGGGGAGAGAAATGACCGAGTCAGGAGCGGAAATCGCCGACCGCGTCGGTCAAGCGCGTGGCGCCCGTCTCGAGATTCGCACGCTGAAGCGCGACGATCTGATCGTCTGCCTGTTGCAGGGCTGGCGCGATTTCGTCGCCGCGCCGCTCTACGGCCTGTTTTTCGGCGGCATCTACGCGCTCGGCGGCGTGATTCTGCTCGCCTTGTTCCTTGCGCTGCGTCTGCCCTGGATCGGCTATCCGCTCACCATGGGCTTCGCGCTGGTCGTGCCTTTCGTGGCGGCCGGCACGTACGAAGTGTCGCGCACGCTCGAGCGCGGCGAGGCGCTGAGCTGGGGGAAGGTCCTCGGCTCGATCTGGTCGCGTTCGGGCAAGGATCTCGGCTGGATGGCGCTCGTCACCGTGTTCGCCCTCATCATCTGGGTTGATTTCGCGATCTTCCTGTTCCTGATGTTCTACGGCCTGCACATTCCGACGGTGAACGAACTGGTCGTCGCCGTTCTGTCGACGAGCAGGGGCCTTCTGTTCGCGCTCGTCGGCAATCTGCTCGGCGCGATCATCGCGATGTTCGTCTTTTCGATCACCGTCGTCTCGTTCCCGCTGCTGGTCGATCGCGACGTCGATTTCGTCACTGCCATGCTGACCAGCCTGCGCAGCGTCCTGAACAACCCGCTGCAGATGATCGCGTGGGCGCTGCTGATCGCGCTGTTCCTCGGGGCCTCGATTCTCTCCGGCTTCATCGGCCTGTTCATCACGCTGCCCGTACTGGGGCACGCGAGCTGGCATCTCTACCGCAAGCTCGTCGTTTAGCGGCGCTGCGGCTCGCGCGTCTGCGCTGACGCGCGGCGGACTTGAGACATTCGCACAAGTGCATATGTCTTGCTGGACGGCGCGCCGGCCGTCGGAGGGTGAGCCATGTCCGAATTCGCCGATCGCGTGGAGCTGACGCTCAAGCCCGAGGTGACCGCTTTCTTCGACGAGCGCACGAATACGATCAGCTATGTCGTGCGCGACCCCGCCTCGACCGCCTGCGCGATCATCGATCCCGTCATGGACTTCGACTATGCCGCGGGGCGCATCTTCTACGAATCCGCCGACCGCATGATCGATTTCGTGCGCGACAACGCGCTGGATCTGCAATGGCTGATCGAAACCCACGTTCACGCCGACCACCTGTCCGCGTCGCCCTACATCCAGCGCAATCTCGGCGGCCGGATCGGCATCGGCGAGAAGATCGTCGTCGTGCAGGACCGGTTCGGCAAGGTCTTCAACGAAGGCACGGAGTTCCAGCGCGACGGCAGCCAGTTCGACCGGCTGTTTGCCGATGGCGACAGCTACGAGATCGGCGGCATGACGGCTTTCGCCATCCATACGCCCGGCCATACGCCGGCCTGCATGACGCATGTGATCGGCGACGCGGCCTTCGTCGGCGACACCTTGTTCATGCCCGACGGGGGCTCGGCGCGCGCCGACTTTCCCGGCGGCGACGCGCGTACGCTTTACAGGTCGATCCGGCGCGTGCTCTCGCTGCCGAGCAAGATGCGCCTGTTCATGTGTCACGATTACGGGCCGAACAAGCGCGAAATCCGCTGGGAAACGACCGTCGCCGACGAGCGCGCGCACAATATCCACGTCCATGACGGCGTCGGCGAGGACGAGTTCGTGAAGATGCGCGAGGCGCGCGACGCCACGCTCGACATGCCCAGGCTGATCATTCCGTCCTTGCAGATCAACATGCGCGGCGGCGAGCTTCCGCCGCCGGACGCGCAAGGCAAGCGCTTCCTCAAGGTGCCGATCGACGGACTTTGAGGCCTCCCGGCGGACCGGCGGTTCTTTGACCTTTTCGGGCCGATCCTCTAATGCGCGGCCATGAACATTTTCGCCGATTTCCACGCCCGCGTCGCCGCGATCCTGCGCGGTTTCGCCAAGGCCGGCCGGCTGCCCGCCGACCTCGATCTCGCCCGTTTCGTGGTCGAGCCGCCGCGCGAGGCCGCGCTCGGCGATCTGGCGGTCAACGCCGCCATGGTCTTCGCCAGGGAGGCCAAGGCCGGATTCGGCAATCCGCGGCAACTGGCGACCGAAATCGCCTTCGCGCTCGCCGAGGATCCGGACGTTGCGCAGGCCGAGGTCGCGGGGCCCGGATTCATCAACATCCGTCTGGAGCCGCATGTCTTCTCGGCCGTGCTGCGCGCCGCGCTCGCACAAGGCCGCGACTTCGGCCGCGCCCCGCAAGGCCGGGTGGGCGAGGCTCAGAAGATCAATGTCGAATATGTCTCCGCCAATCCGACCGGGCCGATGCATGTCGGCCACGGCCGCGGCGCCGTGTTCGGCGACGCGCTGGCGAACCTGCTGGAATTCGCCGGCCATGCGGTGACGCGCGAATACTACATCAACGACGCCGGCGCCCAGGTCGACGTGCTCGCGCGCTCCGCGCACCTGCGGTATCGCGAGGCCCTCGGCGAGACCGTCGGCGAAATCCCCGAAGGCCTCTATCCTGGCGATTATCTCGTTTCCGTCGGCAAGGGTCTCGCGGAAAGATATGGCGCGAGCCTCCGCGGCAAGCCCGAGAGTGAATGGCTGGAGACTGTGCGCGTTTTCGCCATCGACGCGATGATGGACATGATCCGCGCCGATCTCGCCGCGCTCAACATCACGCACGAGGTCTTCTTCTCCGAGCGTTCGCTGACGCGCGGGGCGGGCGGCGACAAGGTCGCGGCGGCCATCGACTATCTGCGCGAGAAAGGCCTGGTCTATGTCGGCCGTCTCGCGCCGCCCAAGGGCAAGCTGCCGGACGACTGGGAAGACCGCGACCAGACCCTGTTCCGCTCGACGCAATTCGGCGACGACGTCGACAGGCCTCTGCTGAAGTCCGACGGCGGCTATACCTATTTCGCCAGCGACATCGCCTATCACAAGGTGAAGATCGACGGCGGCTACCACACGCTGATCGACGTCTGGGGCGCCGACCACGGCGGCTACGTCAAGCGGATGGACGCGGCGGTCAGGGCCCTGTCCGGCGGCACGACGACGCTCGACGTCAAGCTGTGCCAGCTCGTCAAGCTGATGCGCGCCGGCGAGCCGGTGAAGATGTCGAAGCGTTCGGGCGATTTCGTCACGCTCCGCGAAGTGGTGGACGAAGTCGGCGTGGACGCCGTGCGCTTCATGATGCTCTACCGCAAGAACGACGCGCCGCTGGAGTTCGATCTCGCCAAGGTCATCGAGCAGTCCAAGGACAATGCGGTCTTCTATGTCCAGTACGCCCACGCCCGCGCCAGGTCGGTGATGCGGCAGGCGCGCGCGGCCTTCCCCGATATCGACCTGTCGGCAGGCGCGCTGGGGCAGGCCGACCTCGCGCTTCTGACGGACGAGGGCGAGGTCGGCCTGGTCAAAATGCTGGCGCAATTTCCTCGCGTTATCGAGGCGGCCGCCGCCGCCCACGAGCCGCATCGCCTGGCTTTTCACCTCCATGAGCTCGCCAGTTTGCTTCATGCGCAGTGGAATAGGGGAAAAGACCTCGCGGAATTACGTTTTGTTAATGAAAACAAGAGAGATTTGACCTGCGCCAGGCTCGCGTTGATCCTTTCTTTATCAACTGTCCTGGCGGCGGGCCTGGGGGTCCTGGGAGTGAGCGCTCCGGACGAAATGCGCTAGAGCCAAGCGCTTCGCCCGCCGCGCCGGGGTTTCCCGAATGCGATCGCGTCGCCCGGACGGGCGACGGATCGCGGTTGAGGTGAGAAGATGAGCGCAGCGCCCGAACGTCGCGAGCCGATCGATATCGATGAATTTGAGCGCCGCCTGCGCGGCCCGGAGCCCGCGCGCCGGCTCGATGACCCGATGGCCGAACTCGCCCGCTTGCTCGGCGAGCAGCAGGCGTCCGATCCGGTCGCCGATCTGTTCGCGGCCAATCCCCGCCCCGGCGGCGCGCCGCCCGTGATGCTGACGCCGGCCTCGCCCGTGGCGCCTGCGGTCCCGCCGTCCGACCCGTTCGCCGGCTTTCCGGACCTTCGGCCCCTGCTGCGCGGGGGCGTCGCCAAGCCCGCCCCGGCGCCCGCTTTCCCGGAAGCCGTTGAGACCGCGCCGCCGGCGGCGCTCGACGTCTATCCTGAAAACCCGACGCCCTCGGCGGAATACGAGGATTGGGCCGGCGCCCCCGAGCTTTCGCCTGAAGCGCCCGCACTGGAAGCGCCGCGCGCGCGCTCGAAGAAGCCGCTCTATATCGCCGCCGCCGTGATCGCCGTGGGCTTCGTCGCCATCGGCTCGACCCTCGCCTGGCGGGGCGGCGCCCATCAGGCGGGCGGCGTAGCCACCATTGCGGCCTCTACCAGTCCGACCAAGATCCAGCCGAAGGAAGGCGAAGGCGGCGAAAAGACCGCCCGAGAGTCGACCATGCTGGAGCGCACGCAGGCGCCGCCGGTCAAGAAGGTCACGGCGCGCGACGAGCAGCCGATGGACGTGTCCGCCGCGGCCAAGACGCCGCGCGTCATTCCGCTCGAAGAGGCAACAGGTGCGACGCCCGCAGCCGGCGGCGGCGCGGGCGCGGCTTCCGGTCCGGCCGTGGCGCCGCCGTCGCCGCCCGTACGCGAGCCCGCTCAGGCGAGATCCGCCTTTCCCGAACCCAAGCGCGTGAAGACCGTATCCGTGCGCGCCGACGGTTCGATCATCGGCGGGGCCGAAAATGCCGCGCCGTCGTCCGCCGCCGCGCCCAAGGCGCCCGAGCGCGCCGCGCCTGCCGCCAACGCCACGCCGAAATCGGCCACCCGGGCCGACGCCACGACTTCTGCGGCTCTGTCCAAGCCGGCCGCGTCCAAGCCGGCCGCGCCGAAGCCGGTCGCTCCGAAGCCGAAGGTCGAGGCCAAGGCCGAGCCCAAGGCTGAGCCCAAGCTCACCCCCAAGCCGCGCGTCGCCGCCGTCGAGCCGAAGGAAGAAGCCCAGGGCGCCGCCGCCGAAGCGACCGACGAAGACGAGACGCCGAAGGCGGCTTCCTCGGGCGCCTATGCGGTGCAGGTGGCCTCGGCCGGTTCCGAATCGGAGGCCCGCCAGACGGCCGCGCGCCTTGCCGACAAACTGTCCGGCGCGCTCGGCGGGCGGCGTCCCGCGGTCATCAAGGCTTCGGACTCGCTCTACCGCATCCGCGTCACCGGCCTCAGCAAGGAAAGCGCATCCTCCATGTGCGGCAAGGTCAAGGCCGCCGGCGGCGCCTGCTTCGTGGCCCGCTGACGGCTAGCCGATGGCTCCGCGCGCGTTCATCTGCGGCTGCTCGTCGACGGTTCTGACCGCCGACGAGGAAGCCTTCATCCGTGATGCCGATCCCTGGGGCCTCATCCTGTTCAAGCGCAACGTGCTCGACCGCGAGCAGATGCGCGCCCTGACCGGCCGGTTTCGCGACATCGTCGGCCGCACGGACGCAGCGGTCCTGATCGACCAGGAGGGCGGCCGGGTGCAGCGCATGGCGGCCAACCACTGGCCGGCCTATCCGTCCGCCGCGCGGCTCGCCTCGGCCGCGACCGATCCGGCAGAACAGGTGAAGGTCGTGTGGCTGGCGGCCCGACTGATCGCCCATGATCTCGCGGAGGTCGGCGTCAACGTCGACTGCCTGCCCGTGCTCGATCTGCCGGTCGCCGGCAGTCATGCCATCATCGGCGACCGCGCCTATGGCGAGGACCCCGAGACCGTGGCGCGGCTCGGGCGCGCCGCTGCCGAAGGGCTGATGGCCGGCGGAGTCCTGCCCGTGTTCAAGCATGTGCCCGGCCACGGCCGCGCAAGCTCCGACAGCCACCTCGAACTGCCGACCGTCGGCACGTCCCGCGCGGAGCTGGAGCGCAGCGATTTCGCGCCGTTCAGGGCCAATGCCGACCTGCCGGTCGCCATGACCGCCCATGTCGTGTTCAAGGCGATCGATCCCGACCGCCCGGCGACCCTCTCGCCGACCGTCGTCGGAGAAATCATTCGTGGATTCATAGGCTTCGACGGTCTCTTGATGAGCGACGACTTGTCGATGAAGGCGCTCTCGGGCTCTTTCCGCGAACGGGCGCGGGCGCTGTTCGCCGCCGGCGTCGATCTCGCCCTGCATTGCAACGGCGACCTGACCGAAGCCCGCGAAGTCGCCGCCGAAGCGCCGGAGCTTTCCGGCCGGGCGCTGGCAAGGGCCGAACGGGCGCTCGCGCGGATTGCGGGCGGTCGACTCGCCTTCGATCCTGTGGACTCCCGCGAGAAACTGGCCGCGGCGCTTGCGAGCGCGGCCTAGAGGAGCCACATTCCGCGCCGATAGTTCCAAGTATCGGACGCGGTGAGTGATTCGCATGGCGGCGGCCCTGCCATTTGACCTTGAGCCCCTGGACAAGGGGGAGACCGAGCAGGCCTTTCTCGTCGATGTCGACGGGTTCGAGGGGCCGCTCGATCTCCTGCTCGAACTTGCGCGCCGTCAGAAGGTCGACCTCGCCAAGATTTCCGTGCTGGCGCTGGCCGAGCAATATCTCGGCTTCATCGAGGAGGCGCGGCGCGTTCGTCTCGAACTTGCGGCGGACTATCTCGTGATGGCGGCCTGGCTCGCCTATCTGAAATCCAGGCTCCTGCTGCCGACCCCGCCCAAGCCCGACGAGCCCGCGGCGGCCGATCTCGCCGCCGCGCTCGCCGAGCGGTTGCGGCGTCTGGAGGCCATCCGGACGGCGGCCGAGCAACTCGTCAATCGCGCCCGCATCGGCCGCGACATGGCGATGCGCGGCGGCGGCGAGGGCATCGAGACGATCGCGACGCCGCAATGGCAGGCCTCGATCTTCGATCTGCTCTCGGCCTACGCCCGCCAGCGGCAGAAGCAGGCCCTGTCCAAGGTCACGCTGAAGCAGCGGCACGTCTGGTCGCTGGCCGAGGCCCGCGAGGCGCTGGAGCGCCTGTCCGGAATGGCGCGGGAATGGACCGTGCTCGACGACTACCTCCTGCAATATTGCGTGTCGCCGGAAGTCGCGCGGACGGTTCGGGCCTCGTCCTTCTCGGCCTCGCTGGAACTGGTGCGCGAAGGACGGCTCGATCTGAGGCAGGACCGCGCCTTCGCGCCGATCTGGATCAGGCGCAGGGAAGAAGCGCCGCTCGCGGCGGCGGAATAGGGCGCCCGCGCGGCGTCCGACAGTGCGTTGAAGGGTTGAGGAGAGAACATGGCCGAGGCGGCTCGCGCATTCGAATTCGTGGAGGACGAGGACCGGGCGCTCGAAGAGGCTCGCGCCGCGCTGCTCGCGGAATCCAAGCGCATCGTCGAGGCGCTGCTGTTTGCGTCGCCCGAGCCGCTCGAGGAAAGCCTGCTCGCGGAGCGTCTGCCGGACGGTGGCGATCTGCGCGCGACGCTCGCCGCGCTGCGCGACGACTACGCCACGCGCGGCGTCAATCTCGCGCGCGCGGGAACCAAATGGTACTTCCGCACCGCCGACGACCTCGGCTGGCTGCTGCGCCGCGAGGAGACGCCGCAGAAGAAACTGACCCGCGCGGCCGTCGAGACGCTCGCCATCGTGGCCTATCACCAGCCCGTCACGCGCGCCGAGATCGAGGACATCCGCGGCGTCGCCATTTCCAAGGGCACGCTCGACGTGCTGCTGGAGACCGGCTGGATCCGCCTGCGCGGCCGCCGCAAGGCGCCAGGCCGCCCGATCACCTACGGCACGACCGACAGGTTCCTCGTCCACTTCGGCCTCGAGCAGATTTCGGACCTGCCGGGCCTCGAGGAACTGAAGGGCGCCGGCCTCTTTGACGGCCGCCTGCCGGCGGGCTTCGGCGTGCCCAAGCCCGACGACGGCGATGCGCTCGCCGCCGACGAGGATCCGCTCGACGCGGACGATGCGGCCGACGACTTTCCGCTGCTGGCGCAGGTCGACGCGGACGAGGCCGGGGAGGCGGCGCACGACGAGAATCCGCAAGCGCCCGAGCCGAACGCCGAGGCTGCGGAATGACGGCGCGGAGCTGAGCGATGCTCGGTCCGCAATCGTTGGAATTGCTCTACACGGTTACCGGTTTCGGCGAGGCGACGATCGTCGCCCCGCTGGTCTGCGGGGCGATCGCCGCCCTGTGGGTCGTCGGCGAACGCGGCAATGCGCGCGTCGTCGCAACCGCCTTTGCGCTGTGCCTGGCGGCGACGGTCCTGTCGAAAATACTGTTCATATTCATCCACAGCGGCGGCCCGTTGCGCAGCCCGAGCGGCCACACCGCGCTCGCCGCCTTCGTCTATGGATCGCTCGCGGCGCTGGCGTGGAAGCGCGAGAGCCTCGGCGCGCTGCGTTATGTCCTCGTCGCGCTGTGCTGCGGCCTTGTGCTCGGCGTCGCGGTCAGCCGTTTCGTCATCGGCGGCCACAGTCGCACGGAGACGGCGTTCGGCCTTGTCTATGGCGCCGTCGCGGCAATGTTTCTCGCGCGGCGGTTCGCCTGGGGACCGCGCGCAGGCGCAAACCTGGCGTTATCGGCGGCAGTCGGCCTCGCCGTCGCGGTCGCCGCCCATGTCGTGCTCGAAACCGGCTATTTCGACGAAGAAGCCATTTCCGACTTCACGCACTGGCTGAAACTGCTCGCCGCGCGCGCGTGACGCGGCAAAAAGGGCGGCGAAGGATCGCCGCCCCGCGTCGCCAGCGGAAATCCGATCAGTTCGTCGCCTTCTTGCTGGCGTCGTAGATTTCGCCGAACAGCACCCAGCGGTCGCCTTCGAACTTCTGCAACTGCTCCTGCTGGATCGGCGCGAAGTCGGTCGGGCTCGTGTTGACGACGATGCCCGGCAGCAGCATCTCGAAGCTGACGTCCTTGAAGTTCGCCGCCTGCTTCATCACGTTCTCGCGCGTCAGGTCGTCGCCGCACATCTTCAGCAGATGCACGAGGCCCTGCGCGACGTTGTAGCCGTAGACGATGTTGGCGTTCGTCTTGTCGGCGCCCGGCATGTGCTTGTCGACGAAGGCGAGCCAGTTCTTGAAGCCCGCGTCGGTCTTCCATTGCGGATCGGTCGGGTCCTTGAGATAGCCGGTCGAGATGACGCCCTGCGCATTCTCGAAGCCGGCCGGCTTGAGAACGGCGCCGACCGAGGCCGAGACGTTGTTGAGGAAGTGCAGCGGCTTCCACTGCAATTCAGCCGCCTTCTTGATCGCCATCGCCGCGAATTTCGGCGTGGTGATGTTGAAGAACGTGTCGGCGCCGGACGCTTGCAAGCGCGACATCTGCGAGTCGATCGTGGGGTCCGAGACTTCGTAGGTCAGCGTGATGACGGGTTTGATCTTGCCGGCGAGCCCGTCCATGAAGCCCTTGAGGTAATCTTTGCCGTAGTCGTCGTTCTGGTAGAGGATGGCGATCTTCGCGTTCGGCTTGTTCTTCAGAATGTAGTGCGCGTAGATCACCCCTTCGGCCTGGTAGCTCGGCTGCCAGCCCATCGTCCACGGAAACTCCTTCGGGTCGTCCCACTTGGTCGCGCCGGTCGCGACGAAGAGCTGGGGGACCTTCTGGGCGTTCATGTATTTCTGGATCGCCGTGTTCGGCGGCGTGCCGAGCGGGTTGAAGATCATCAGCACATTGTCGCTCTCGACGAGCTTGCGCGCCTGTTCGACGGTCTTGGGCGGCGAGTAGCCGTCGTCATACGAGATGAAGTTGATCTTGCGTCCGTTGATCCCGCCTTGTTCATTGATCATCTTGAAATAGGCGGCTTCGGTCTGGCCGATCACGCCGTAGGCCGACGCCGGGCCGCTATAGGGCATGATATTGCCGATCTTGATCTCCGTATCCGTGACGCCCGGTCCGTATTTCTTCTGCGCCACGGCGGCCGTCGACATGCCGACGGCGATCATCGCCGCCAGCAGAAGCTTGGCGTTCCTCTTCATGCGTTTTCTCCCCTCGTTTGGACCGGCTCGCGGCCGGCGTTTCCCCCAATTCCCCTTTGCTTTTCTTCTGGCCGGCCTGGCGTCTCGCGCGCCTTATCCGGTCTTGTTCTTGGTTGGAGAAAGGGCGGCCGAACGGCCGCCCCGATTATATAGCGCTCAGTTGGTCGCCTTCTTGCGGGCGTCGTAGACCGGGCCGAACAATTCCCAGTGATCCTTCTCGAACTTCATCAACTGCTCCTGCTGGACCGGCCCGAAATCGTCCGGCGTCGTGTTGATGAGAATGCCCGGAAGCATCATCTCCTGCTTCACGTCCTTGAGATTGGCCGCCTGCTTCATCACGTTTTCGCGCGTGAGATTGTCGCCGCACTGCTTGAGCACCGTCACAAGCGTCTGCGCATCGTTGTAGGCGGTGACGAGGCCGCCGTCGGCCTTGTTGGCGCCGGGCATGTACTTGTCGATGAAGGCGTCCCATTTCTTGAAGCCGGCGTCGTCCTTCCACTGTGGGTCGGACGGGTCCTTCATGTAGGCGGTCGAGATGATGCCCTGCGCATTCTCGAACCCGGCCGGCTTCAGCACCGCGCCGATCGAGGCTGAGACGTTGTTGAGGAAATGCGTCGGCTGCCACTTCAGTTCGGCGGCCTTCTTGATCGCCATGGCGGCGAACTTCGGCGTCGTGATGTTCATGAACGTGTCGGCGCCGGCGGCCTGCATGCGCGTCATCTGCGAGTCGATCGTCGGATCGGCGACTTCATAGGTGAGCATGATGACGGGTTTGATCTTGCCGTCGAGCCCGTCCATGAAGCCCTTGAGATAGTCTTTGCCGTAGTCGTCGTTCTGGTAGAGGATCGCGACCTTCGCGTCGGGCTTCTTCTCGAGCAGGTATTTCGCGTAGATCTTGCCTTCGGCCTGGTAGCTCGGCTGCCAGCCCATCGTCCACGGGAAATTCTTCGGGTCGTTCCACTTGGTCGCGCCGGTCGCCAGGAACAGGTGGGGCACCTTCTGCGCGTTCATGTATTTCTGGATCGCTGAGTTCGACGGCGTGCCGAGCGGCGAGAAGACCAGCAGGACATTGTCGCTCTCCACCAGCTTGCGCGCCTGCTCGACGGCTTTCGGCGGGCTGTAGGCGTCGTCGTAGCTGATGAAGTTGATCTTGCGTCCGTTGATGCCGCCCTGTTCGTTGATCATCTGGAAATAGGCGCCCTGCGCCTTGCCGATGATGCCGTAGGCGGACGCCGGTCCGCTGTAGGGCATGATATTGCCGATCTTGATCTCGGTGTCGGTGACGCCTGGTCCGTAGGCCTTCTGTGCGAATGCAGCGGTCGCGAGGCCCGCGCTCGCAATCGCCGTGGCGAGCGCCAGCTTGATCGATTTCATCCACTTCCCTCCCTTGGGCGACCGCACTGCGAAATCTTTTTCTCGTCTGTGGGTCGCGTTCCTCTGTCAGAACGCGGAAATGCTAGCGATTTATGGCGCGCTGTCACGTTGCGCTGCGAAAGAAGCAAGCGCCTCGCGCCCGGAGGACCGCGCGTCCCGCGGCCATGCGAAAAAATCGGCGCGCGCCTCGACCGCGCGCTCCAGCATGGCGCGATAGGCGGCGCGGGGAACCGCAACGGCGCCGAGGCTGGCAAGATGCGGCGTCACGAATTGCGTGTCGAGGAGGCTGTAGCGGCCCGCGCGCAAGCGGGCGGCGAGATGGACCAGCGCAACCTTGGAGGCGTCGCGCTCGACATGGAACATGCTCTCGCCGAAAAAGGCCGCGCCAAGCGAGACGCCGTAGAGCCCGCCGACGAGCGCGCCGCCGCGCCGGCATTCGACCGTATGCACGAAGCCCGCGTCGAAAAGGTCGCGGTAGAGCCGGCGGATCGGCCCGTTGATCCAGGTCGTCTCGCGCGAGGTCCCGGCATGGGCGCAGCCGTCGATCACCGCGTCGAAATCCCGGTCGACGGAAACCTCGAACCTGTCCGAGCGCACGACCTTGGCGAGGCTGCGTGAGATATTCAGGCCGTCGAGCGGGAAGACGCCGCGCTCGTCCGGCTCAACCCAGTAGAGCCGGTCGTCGTCCTCCTTCTCGCCCATCGGAAAGAGGCCGATCGAATAAGCGCGCAGGACGATGTCCGGCGTGATCTCGGGCCGTGGCGAGACGCGCGTCATGCAGAAAGGGTGGGGAGCCGCCCCTTGGCGGTCAAGGGGAGGAAACAGCCAATCGGCGTTGGCATTGGGCATTGGGCATTGGGCACGGGGCGGTCGGCAGGCGGACCGACGGCCGAACGCCTACCCGAACGTCTTCCAGAACATCAGCGCCGTGATGCAGGCGTTGAGGCAGGAGATGGCGATGCGCGCCTTGGCCGGATCGAGCCTGCGCGCGAAATGCGCCGCGAAATAGCCGCCGGCGATGGCGCCGACCAGCATGGCCGCCATCTGCGGCCAGTAGACGAGGCCGCCGACAATGAACAGGATCGAGGCGGTGGCGTTCATCGCCGCGTTGAGCAGGTTGCGCGCCGGTTGCATGGCGGCGAGGCTCGACGTCGTGAGCAGGCTCCAGGTCGCCATCATCATGATGCCGACCGCGCCGCCGAAATAGCCGCCGTAGACGCCGAGGGCGAACTGGAACGCCAGAACCATGTGCGGCGAGATGTGCACCCGCTGGCGCAGCCATTCGCCGGCCTGCCGGCCGAAGGCGAAGACGACGGTGCCGAAGGCGAGCAGGAAGGGCACGAGGGCGTCGAACACGCGCTGCGGCGTGTTCATCAGCAGCAGCGCGCCGGCCGCGCCGCCGATCACGGAGACGATCGCCATCGCGCGCATCGACACGCCTTCGAATCGGCGGAAGTCGTGGCGGTAGGCGTAGGCGCTGGCGAGCGCGCTCGGCACCAGCGCGACCGTGCTGGTGGCGTTGGCGTTGATCGAGGGCACGCCGGCCGCCACCAGCGCGGGCAGGGTGACGAAGGAGCCGCCGCCGGCGATCGCGTTCATCGAACCGCCGATGAGGCCGGCGATGGCCGCGATCAGGAGCGGGTCGATCATCGCGCGCGTCCCACGGGCTTACGCATTCGTGTCCATTCCGCCGGTCGCCAGGAAATGCTCGAGCCAGTGAATGTCGTAGAGGCCGTTCTGCACGTCCTGGTTGCGCACGAGCGTGCGGAACAGCGGCAGCGTCGTGTCGACGCCGTCGACGATGAACTCGTCGAGCGCGCGGCGCAGGCGCATCAGCGCCTCGTTGCGGGTGCGGCCGTGCACGATCAGCTTGCCGACGAGCGAATCGTAGTTCGGCGGGATCACGTATCCCTGGTAGACGGCGCTGTCGACGCGCACGCCGACGCCGCCGGGCGGATGATAGTGCATGATCTTGCCGGGCGAGGGCCGGAAGGTCGCGGGATGTTCGGCGTTCACGCGGCATTCGATGGCGTGGCCGAAAAAGCGGATCTCGTCCTGCGCCATCGACACCGGCGCGCCGGCGGCGATGCGGATCTGCGCCGAGACGAGATCGAGGCCGGTGATCATCTCGGTCACCGGATGCTCGACCTGGATGCGCGTGTTCATCTCGATGAAATAGAAGCGGCCGTCCTCGTAGAGGAATTCGATCGTGCCCGCGCCGGAATATTGCAGGTCGCGCATCGCATTGGCGCAGATGTCGCCGATCTCCGCGCGCTGTTCGGCGTTGAGCGCGGCTGAAGGACTTTCCTCCAGCACCTTCTGGTGCCGGCGCTGCAGCGAGCAGTCGCGTTCGCCCAGATGAATGGCGCCGCCCTTGCCGTCGCCGAGGATCTGCACCTCGATGTGCCGCGGCTTCTCGAGGTATTTCTCGAGATAGACCGCATCGTCGCCGAAGGCGGCCTTGGCTTCGGCCTTGGCGGTGGAGATGGCGTGTTCGAGATCCTTCTCCGAGCGCGCGACCTTCATGCCGCGTCCGCCGCCGCCCGCGGCCGCCTTCACCAGCACCGGAAAGCCGATGTCGCGCGCGATGCGCATCGCCTCGTCCGTGTCGGTCACGCCGCCTTCGGAGCCGGGCACGCAGGGAATGCCGAGGCGCCGCGCGGTGCGCTTGGCCTCGATCTTGTCGCCCATGATGCGGATGTGCTCGGCCTTCGGTCCGATGAACGCGATATTGTGGTCTTCGAGAATTTCCGCGAAGCGCGCGTTCTCGGACAGAAAGCCGTAGCCGGGATGCAATGCGTCCGCGCCGGTGATCTCGCAGGCCGCCAGCAGCGCGGGCACGTTGAGATAGGAATCGCGCGCCGGCGGCGGGCCGATGCACACGGATTCGTCAGCCAGCCGCACATGCATGGCATTGGCGTCGGCCGTCGAATAGACCGCGACGGTGGCGATCCCAAGCTCCTTCGCCGCGCGAAGAATGCGAAGGGCGATTTCGCCGCGATTGGCGATCAGGATCTTGTCGAACATCGGATCACTCGATGATGACGAGCGTCTGGTCGTATTCGACGGGCTGCCCGTCTTCGACGAAGATGGCGGTGATCGTGCCGCCCTTCGGCGCGACGATCTCGTTGAACGTCTTCATCGCCTCGACCAGCAGCAGCTTGTCGCCGCTCTTCACCACCGAACCGACGTCGACGAACGGGTTCGATTCCGGATTCGGCCGGCGATAGGCGGTGCCGACCATCGGCGATTTGACCGCGCCGGGATGGCTCGCGGGCGCCGCCGCCTCGACCGGAGCGCCGGCCGTCCGCGCGGGCGCCGGCGATGCGACGGGCGCGGCGATGGCGACCGGCGCAGGCGCCGCGGCCATTGCGTAGCGGGTTTCGCGCGCCACGCGAATGCGCAGGTCGCCCTTTTCGACCTCGATCTCCGTGAGATCGGTTTCCGACAGAAGGCCCGCCAGCTCGCGCACCAGACCGGCGTCCACGCCGGAAGCGGAGGCGCCGGCCCGCGCCGCTGCGGCGGCGGGTTTGGCGGATTTGGCGGCAGGCTTTTTCGTCATGTGGTCGGGCTCGTTACGATGGGAAAAGGGATTGCAGCGCCAGTTCGTAAGAGCGCGCGCCAAATCCGAGGATGACGCCGCTGGCGACGGGCGAGATGTAGGAATGATGCCGGAAGCTCTCGCGGGCGTGCGTATTGGAGAGATGCACTTCGATCACCTCCGCCTTGGCGCCGCGGATCGCGTCGTGCAGCGCGATGGAGGTGTGCGTATAGGCGCCGGCGTTCAGGATCACCGGCGCGCCGGCCTGGCCGGCCTCCTGGATCCAGGTGACGAGATCGCCCTCGGCGTTGGACTGCCGGAACACGATCTCGAACCCCTGCGCCGCGCCGAGCGACCGGAGCCTCGCCTCGATGTCGGCCAGCGTCGCCGTCCCGTAGGTCGACGGCTCGCGCGAGCCGAGCAGGTTGAGATTGGGTCCGTTGAGGACGTAGACGGTTTTCATCGGGATTTCCGGCGGGCCGTCGGGCCCGGGCCGGTGTTCTATCCGGCTTGGCCGGACAGGGGAAGTGCCATGCCCGCCGCGCCGCCTGCGCCCTCAGCCGCAGCTCGTCTTTCCGCATTTGCGGAAATTGGCGATCTTGCTGCTGAGCTCCCCATAGCCGACGGCGCCGACGATCACTTCCTTGCCGACGACCCAGGACGGCGTGCCGGTCAGGGCCAGCTTGTCGGCGATCTGCATGACCTCCTCGTAGCCTGCGCGGATGTCGGGGCTCTTCATGTCCTTGTCGAGCCGCGTCATGTCGACGCCCGACTCGCGCGCGGCGGCGAGCGCCTGTTCCTTGCCCGCCTGGCGCCCGCTGAGCAGCTTCTGGTGGAAGGTCCAGAACTTCTCGCCCTGCAATTGCTTGCCGGCCGCCATCGCGACCTGCGCCGCTTCGACTGACCCTTGGCCGAGCACCGGAAAGTCGCGCAGCACGATGCGCAGGTCCGGGTTTTCCTTGGCGAGCTTCGAGAGGTCCGAGAGCGCCTTTTTGCAATAGCCGCAATTGTAGTCGAAGAACTCGACGAGCGTGATCTTGCCGTCGGGATTGCCGACGACGACCTGATATTTGGAATCAAAAATCTTGCTCTTCACCGTCTCGATCGCGGTTTCGCGCTGCTGGGCTTCCTCGACCCTCTGTCGCTTTTCGAGTTCCCCGATCGCCTCGCGCAGGACCTCGGGATTCTTGAGCAGATAATCGTGGACGATCTGGCCGATCTCCGACCTCTGCGCGTCGTTGAACTGCTGCGCGCGCGCCGGCGGCGCGGCCGCGACGGCGCCGACGAAAAGCGCGAGCGCGGCGATGTTCGCAAGAAGGCGTGGCATATGTTGCTCCGAGGGCGGGTCGTCCGGTTCCCGAACGCTTGTACTCATGAAAGTCGCCAATGTCATATCGGCGGTTTTCAGTCTAATTTGGGCGGCCTGTAGTTGAGGATGTCGTCGGCCTTCAGCCAGCCGGGCGACCCCTGCTTGAACTGATCCTGCGCGCGCTTGGCCTGGGTGCGCGCCTCCACGTATTTGGCGGCGACGAACAGGGCCTGCGCGGAGGCGAGCTGGGATTTCGGGCGGTCGCCGATATTGTCGTAGGCCATCGCCAGATATTGGAAGCCTTCGGCCGAATCCGGATCGCGCTGCGTCGCCTTGCCGAGAACGCGGATCGCTTCCTTGTCGTTGGCCGGCCCGCCCGCGCCGACGAGCGCGTGGCCGAGCAGCACGGCGATGGGCGTGGCGTTCGGGGCCATCGAGACGGCCTTGCGCAGATAGGGCAGGGCCGCCTGCGCCCGTCCGCTCTCCATCAGCACCTGGCCCTTCAATTCCTGAAAATACGGGTTGGCCGGCTGCGCGGCGATCAATCCGTCGATCGCCTGCAGCGATTCGCCGAGACGGCCGAAACGGTAGTTGGAAATCGCGCGCGCGTAGCGGGCCGGCAGGGAATTGTCGCTGACCGGATAGCGCCGCGCGATCTCCGCCTGATCGCCCATGAAGCCGAACAGCTTCGCCCGCATCATGTCGTGACGCGCCTGCAGCCCGGGCGAATCCTTGGCCGCGAAATGCGGGCTCCGCTGCGCCGCCTCCTGCAGAACGGAAATGCGCTCGGCCGGCAGCGGATGCGAGAGGACGTAAGGGTCGACCGAGGACGTCTTGAACAGGGCCTCGTTGGCGAAGCGTTCGAAGGTCGTGAGCATGCCCTGCGCGGATTGTCCGGTCGCCGTCAGATATTTCACGGCGGCGCGGTCGGCGGCCTGCTCCTCACCGCGCTGGTAGGAGAGCAGCGAACGACGCACGAGTTCCTGCGGCCCCAGCACGATGCCCGCCAGGCCGCCCTGGTCCATGCCGACCTGCGTCTGGCGGGCGCCGCCGCGCGAGGTGTGCATCTGCGCGGCCACCGCGCCGGCGCTGACCAGCATGCCGGCGATCGCCATGATCTGCGCGCGCGCGAGTTCCTGATGCAGCCGCACCAGATGTCCGCCGGCGATGTGGCCGCTCTCGTGCGCCAGAACGCCGATGATCTCGTTCGGCGTCTTCGCTTCCATCAGCGCGCCGGTGTTGATGAATATCTTCTGCCCGTCCGCCACGAAGGCGTTGAAGCCGCGGTCGCCGACCAGAATGATCTTGGCCGCGCCGGTATTGATCCCCGCCGCGCGGAAGATCGGCGTCACGTAGTCGCGCAGCAATTGCTCGGTCTCGGCGTCGCGGATGATCGCAACGCCCTGCTGCGCGGCGGCCGGCGGCGCGGCGGGCGCGAGGAGGGCGAGGGCCGTCAGGGCGGCGATGGCGGACCGGCGCGTGTTGATCGGGTTCATCTTGGCTGCGATAGGGCCGAAACAGGTCGTCCCATCCTATCGACCGCAAAAGCGGCCGGAAATAGGCCGGCGTTTGCCGGGCCCGGCCGGCCTGATAAGGGGTGCGCAAGGAGTTTCCATGAAAGACAGGACCGCCCGTCTCGCCGCTTCCCGCCGCAGCGCGGTCGAGCCGTTTCTGGCCATGGACGTGCTGCGCGAGGCAGGCGCGCTGGAGGCGCAGGGCCGCCGCATCATGCATCTCGAGGTCGGCGAGCCCGGCGCCCCGCCGCCCGGGGCTGTGCGCGCCGCCGCCATCGCCGCCTTGCAGGGCGGTAGGGTCGGCTACACGGACGCGCTCGGCCGCGCCTCGCTGCGCGCCCGCATCGCGCGCCACTACGGCGAGACCTACAACGTCGAGGTCGCGCCGCAGCGCATCGTCGTCACGACCGGCTCGTCCGGCGGGTTCATCTCGAGCTTTCTCGCGCTGTTCGACGCCGGCGACCGCGTGGCCGTCGCCGCGCCCGGCTATCCCGCCTACGTCAATATCCTGGAGGCGCTCGGTTGCGTCTGCGTCCCGCTGGAGACGACGGCGGCGACGCGTCATGCGGTGACGGCCGAGATGATCGCGGCCGCCCATCGCGAAAAGCCGCTCAAGGGCGCGCTGCTGATGAGCCCGGCCAATCCGTCGGGCGTCATGACGAGCGACGAGGCCTTGCGTGAAATCTGCGAAACCTGCGACCGGCTCGGCATCGCCTTCATCTCGGACGAGATCTACCACGGCCTGACCTACGAGCGGCCGGCCGAGACGGCGCTGAAATTCAGCGACGAGGCGATCGTCGTGAACTCCTTCTCCAAGTACTATTGCATGACCGGCTGGCGCATCGGCTGGCTCGTGATTCCCGAGGAACTCGTTCGTCCGGTCGAGCGCCTGCAGCAGTCGCTGGCGATTTCCGTGCCTTTTCTGAGCCAGGTCGCGGCCGAGGCGGCCTTCGACGCGCGCGACGAACTCGAGGCGGTCAAGGCCGGCTACGCCCGCAACCGCGCGGCGTTGATGGCGGCGCTGCCGAAGATGGGCCTCACCGATTTCCATCCGCCGGACGGCGCCTTCTACATCTACGCGGACATCGGCCGCTTCACCAACGACTCGCTGGATTTCTCAAGGCGTCTGCTCGAAGAGGCGGGCGTCGCGGCGACGCCGGGCGTCGATTTCGACCGCGTGCGCGGCCATCGCACGTTGCGGCTCTCCTATGCGGGCTCGGAGGCCGATATCGCCGAGGCCATCGCGCGCATGGCCGGCTGGCTCAAGGCGTGAGTCGCTGCGTCGTGCCGAGCGCACGCCGCAGCGCCGACCAGATCGCGTCCTTGAAGGTCGCCTGCCACGGCGCGCTCTCGTGCAGCGGCGTCTTGTCCGCGCGCTCCCTGCACTCGGGCGACAGCGTCACGATCATCGCCTCGCCGTCCGTGAAATAGCGATCGCCGCCGCCGTTGCGCCCGTTGAGCGTCGGCCCGACGCCCGCGATCTCGTAGACGCTCTGCGCCATGCCGGCGCCGGCGAGCTGCGCGGCGACGAAGTCGCGCTCGGCGTCGACGTCCGGCGCGATGTGGTGCGTCACCTGCAGCGTGTAGCTGCTGAACCCGACGCCGCGATCGAACGACGCCGACCCGAGCCAGACCGGACGCTGCCCGTCGCCGGCGGCCGCCGCCCGCCACAGGCGAATGTGATGGCGCCGGTCGGCGCTTCCGCCTTCGCTCTTTTCGAAGGCGAGGTCTTCCGGCCGCCCGTCGTAGTAGAGCGGGCTGACAGGCGCGGCGGGATAGGGCCGGCGCAGCGCGACGCTGCCGACGATGCGCAGGGCGCTCTCCAGCGTCGTCGGATTGGCCGCCGACCAGCCGGCGGCGTTGAAGGCGCAGACGACGTCGCGCTCCGAGCCGACGACGCCGAAATTGACGGGATCGCCGGGAATATCGGCGGACGTGCGCGTCACCATCTGCCGCCCGGCGAGCCCATGCCGGTCTTCGCGCCGCCAGAACAGGGGCAGCGCCAGGTAAGCGAGCGCGGCCCACAGCGCGAGGCCGGCCGCGGCCGCCCACGCGAGGCGGCGCCGCCGGGACGGCCGATGCGCCGGAGGCGTGGAGCTTATGCTCTGGCGCTCTATCTGCGCGTTCATCTCGCGGCTATCCTGCCGCACCTTCCCCGAAACTGGCAATTTCCCTCGAAGACTGGAAATCCTGCATGACCTCGATGTTCGACCCGATCGCGCTCGGCGCGATCCGACTGCCCAACCGCATCGTCATGGCGCCGCTGACGCGCAATCGCGCGACGCTGCCGGGCCGCGTCCCCAACGCGCTGATGCGCGACTATTACGTGCAGCGCGCCTCGGCCGGCCTCATCCTCACCGAGGCCTCCTCCGTCGATCCGCGCGGCGTCGGCTATCCCTCGACGCCAGGCTGCTGGTCGGACGAGCAGACGGCGGGCTGGAAACAGATCGTCGACGGCGTGCACGCCGCGGGCGGGCGCATCATGATGCAGCTCTGGCACGTCGGCCGCATCTCGGATCCCATGTATCACGACGGCGCGCCGCCGGTGGCGCCGAGCGCCATCGCCGCCGAGGGCCATGTCAGCCTGCTGCGCCCGAAGCGCCCGTTCCCCGTTCCGCGCGCGCTCGAGACGGACGAGATCGCGGGCGTCATCGCGGCCTACAGGCGCGGCGCGGAGAATGCGAAGAAGGCCGGCTTCGACGGCGTCGAGATCCACGGCGCCAACGGCTATCTGATCGACCAGTTCCTGCAGGACGGCTCGAACAAGCGCGCCGACCGCTATGGCGGCTCGCTCGAGAACCGCGCGCGCCTCATGCTCGAGGTCGCCGACGCCTGTATCGCCGTCTGGGGCGCCGACCGGGTGGGCATGCATGTCGCCCCGCGCTGCGACGCCCATTCGATGGGCGACAGCGATCCGGCCAAGACATTCGGCTATGTTGCGAGCGAGCTCGGCCGGCGCAGGATCGCCTTCATGTTCGCGCGCGAGTCGCTGAAGGAGCCGCGCCTCGGCCCGCAATTGCGCAAGGCGTTCGGCGGTCCCTGGATCGCCAACGAGGGGCTGACGCGAGAGACCGCGATGCAGGTTCTCGCCAACGACGAAGCTGACGCCGTCTCCTTCGGCAAGGATTTCATCTCCAACGCCGATCTGGTCGAGCGCCTGAAGCAGAACGCGCCGCTCAACGCCTGGGACATGGCGACCTTCTATTCGGAGGGGCCTGCCGGCTACACGGATTATCCGGTGCTGGAGAGCGTGCCCGCCTGAGGCCGCGCAGGGCGGGCGCCATCGGTCAGGCCGCAAGGACGGCGCGAGCCGCCGTCCCGAAATAGGCCGCGCGCGCGCCTCGGTCCGCAAACGAAAAACGCCGGGCGAAAGCCCGGCGTTTGTGTTCGTGCGGGCTGGATCATTCGCCCGTGATCGAGGCCTTGGCGCGTTGCCACCAGCCGCCCTTCTTGGGCGCGCTGGGATCGGCCTGCGTGATCACGCGGCCGACGTCGGCGCGCGGCTGTTCGATCGCGCGCGGCGGCTGCGGCGGAGCCTCGGGTTGCGGCTGCGCTTCGAGGGCGGGCGCGGGCGCTTCCTCGCGTGCCGGTTCGGCGTGCGCGGGCTCCACCACCGCCGGTTCGGGCTGTACCGGCGCGGGCTCGTGCGGCGCGGGTTTCTCGGCGACCGGCTCCGCGGCGGTTTCGTCATGCGGCGCGGCGGCGACGTCCGACGCCTGCTCGCCGTCCGGCGCGTGGAATGGCTCGGGGCGGTCGGAGTTTTCGCGCGCCCAATAGCCGGCGCCCGAGCGCTCGGCGGGAAGTTCCGTCTGCAGGAAATCGCCGTTCGCTTCCGCGACGATCGCAAGCCCGTCGTCCGACGGTTGCGGCGCGTCGGCCGAGATCGAGCCCTCGCGATCGCCGCGCCCGCGCCGGCGCCGGCGACGACGGCGCCGGCGCTGGCCGTCCTCGCCATCCTCGCCGCGATCCTCGCGCGCCGAACGACCATCCTTCCGGCCTTCTCCGTCGCCATCGCCGTCGTCCGCGTCGTCAGCGTCCGAATCGCCGTCGCCTTCGGTCTCGTCGGCTTCCTCGTCCTCCAGCGTCTCGTCGACCTCGTCGATCTCCTCGTCGGCGGCGAGCAGGGCCGGGTCGATCCGTGCAGGCTCCGGCGTGCCGGTTGCGGGCTCGCCGCGCTCCAGCGCGTGATAGGTGGAGCCCGTGAGCGTGTCGTCGGCGATGACGTAGATCTCGACGCCGAAGCGGCGCTCGATCTCGCGCAGGTGCGAGCGCTTCTGGTTGAGGATGTAGAGCGCGACATTGGTGCGCGTCTTCACGACGATGTTGTGCGAGGCGCTCTTGATCAGCGCTTCTTCCAGCACGCGCAGCACGTGCAGCGCGATGGAGGACGTCGAACGCACCGTGCCCGCGCCCGCGCAATGCGGGCAGGGGACGGTCGAGCCTTCGAGCACGCCGGTGCGGATGCGCTGGCGCGACATTTCCAGCAGGCCGAAATGCGAGATGCGGCCGACCTGGATTCGTGCGCGATCATTCTTGAGCGCATCCTTCAGGCGACGCTCCACCGCGCGATTGTTGCGCGGCTCCTCCATGTCGATGAAGTCGACGACGATGAGGCCCGCGAGATCGCGCAGGCGCAGCTGGCGCGCGACCTCGTCGGCCGCCTCCAGATTGGTGCGCAGCGCCGTGTCCTCGATATTGTGCTCGCGCGTCGAGCGGCCCGAGTTCACGTCGATGGCGACTAGCGCCTCGGTCTGGTTGATGACCAGATAGCCGCCGGACTTGAGCGTCACCTGCGGCGAGAACATCGCGTCGAGCTGCGTCTCCACGCCCGCCTTCACGAACACGCCCTGCGGCTCGCGCCACATCCGCACGTTCTTGGCGTGGCTCGGCATCAGCAGCCGCATGAAATCCTTGGCCTCGCGGAAGCCATTGTCGCCGGACACGACGACCTCGTCGACCTCCTTGTTGTAGAGGTCGCGGATCGCGCGCTTGATGAGCGAGCCTTCCTCGTAGACGAGCGTCGGCGCCGACGAGCGCAGGGTCGTCTCGCGCACCGTCTCCCACATGCGCATCAGATATTCGAAGTCGCGGCGCACTTCCTGCCGGGTCCGCGAGGCGCCGGCCGTGCGAAGGATGACGCCCATGCCGTCAGGCACGTCGAGATCCTGCGCGATCGTCTTGAGGCGCTTGCGGTCGCCGGCGTCGGTGATCTTGCGCGAAATGCCGCCGCCGCGCGCCGTGTTCGGCATCAGCACCGAGTAACGGCCGGCAAGCGAGAGATAGGTGGTGAGCGCGGCGCCCTTGTTGCCGCGTTCTTCCTTGACGACCTGAACGAGCAGAACCTGCCGGCGCTTGATGACTTCCTGGATCTTGTACTGGCGGCGCAGGCGCGGCTGGCGGCGCGGCATTTCCTCCATCGCGTCGCCGCCGATCTGCTCGACGTGTTCTTCCTCGTCTTCGTCCTCGTCGTCGCCGGTTTCCTCGTCGCGCTGGTCGATGCGGCGCGCCTTGACCTCGTGGTCGGGCGTTTCGACGGTTTCGTCCGTGTTCAGGTCGGCGTCGGTCTCGGAAATCGTGGCGTAGCCCTGCTCGTCGACGGCGAGCGTATGCGCCGCGTCCTCGTCCTGGACCTTCGGCTCGGCCGGGGCGCGCTGCTCGGGTTCGGCCGGGGCGGGCTCCGCGGCGGCCACGGCCTGCGCCGTCGGCTCTTCGGCCGCCGGCCCGCTCTCGGTCGCCGGGGCGTCGCCTTCGCCGGTCGCCGCGACAGGTTCCGTCGCCGCGACGGCGGTTTCTGTGTCCGCCGCGCCTTCGACCGGCGCGTCGCCTTCAGCCTGGAGGTCGGACGGCGATTCGCCGTCTTCGCTCAGCGGCGCAGCCTCGGAAATCGTCTCGTCGGAATTGGACTGGCGGCGCGCCTCGTTGTCGCGGCCACGGCGGCGGCGGCTGCGGCGCGGCCGCTGCTCCTCTTCCTCCTCGGCGTGCGAGGCGGCTTCTTCTTCCAGCAGCGCCTGACGGTCGGCGACCGGGATTTGGTAGTAATCCGGATGGATTTCGGAAAAGGCGAGGAATCCGTGGCGATTTCCGCCGTAATCGACGAAGGCCGCCTGCAGGGACGGTTCGACCCGCGTGACCTTCGCCAGATAGATATTGCCGCGCAGCGGCTTCTTGGAGGCGGATTCGAAATCGAATTCTTCGACGCGATTACCTCTGAGCACCACCACCCGGGTCTCTTCCGGATGGGATGCGTCGATCAGCATTTTGTTTGCCATTGCCAACTCTTTGGCGCGTTCCGCCGGGCGGCGCCGCACGTCCTGCATGGCTCGGAACCGGCCAGGGCGGGAGTGCGCGGCTCCGCTGTGGAGCTGTCACGCGCGATGTTCGAGGATGAGGAGAGGTTGAGAAAACGGACCGTCCCGCGCTGTCGAGCGTGGAAACGGTCAAGGAAGAGAAGTTCGAGACCTGAAGCGCGCGCGCCGGGGGGACCGCGCCTGACCTCGCGTTCCGCACGACCGGGGCGGCCGCAGGGGCCGCTCGGGTCGATGCCGGATGTAAGAGGCCAGCGTTCACTTCAAATCTCTCGGCCGTGCGGCCTGATGACGAACTCGACGCGTCGAAACCCGGCGCGATCGATCCAGAGCCCTCGGATCCGGCGATCGATTGATGCCTGCGGCGTCCATCGATGCTTCGGACTCTCGGGAAACCCATCCGTCCCCGGCGCTTCCCGAGGGAGGCGCAACGCGCGGAACGGACCTCGCCTACATATGCGATCGGGCGGGCCCTTGGCAAGTTTTATGCTGGACCTGTTGCCCGGCTGCTACACTTCGCCCACAAAGCGGGCGGCCCGGTTACGAACCATTAACCCTCGCGCTTCTATTCCTTACAAGGACGCAACGGCCGGCCACGCTGATCGCGAGGAATCGAATGGGCCCTGGGCGCCTCCGGACAAACGGCCTGATCGGCCTCGCGCTCGCCGCGCCTCTCCTGCTCGCGCCCGCCGCCTCCCTGGCGACCGGCCTCGTCGGCGCCCGGTCCGTCGCGCGCGACATCGCCGCCGGCGTCGCGGTGACGGCGGCGAGCGTCGAGCGGTCCGCAACGGCGGCAAAATTCATCTTCGATCTCAATCGTTCCGTCGCCGTGGACGCCTATGTCCTCGCCGATCCCGACCGGGTCGTCGTGGAACTGCCGGAGACCTCCTTCCTGATCGATCCGGCGATCGGTCGCGCCCCCGCCCGGGGCAAGGGCGAGACGTCGGTGGTCTCGGGCTTCCGTTTCGGCCAGTTCGCGCGCGGCCGGTCGCGCATCGTCTTCGATCTTGCGGAGCCCGCGCGGATCGTGAAGGCGGTCGCCGAGCCGACAGAGTCGGGCGGGGCGGCGCGCCTGGTGATCGAACTGGCCCAGACCGTGCCGGATTCGTTCCGCGCCGCGGCCCGGGCCGCCCGCGCGGCCCAGCTCCAGAAGACGCCGCCGCGCGAGGAGCCCGCCCCGCCGTCGGAACCGCAGGCCAGGCCGCTGATCGTGATCGACGCCGGCCACGGCGGGGTCGACATGGGCGCGGTCGGCGCCAAGACCGTCTACGAGAAGGATATCGTGCTCGACGTCGCGCGCCGGCTTGCGGCCAAGCTCGAGGCGGGCGGCAAGGCGCGCACGCTGCTGACCCGCAACGCCGACGAGTTCGTCCCGCTCTCGGATCGCGTGAAGCTCGCCCGCAAGAACGGCGCAGCCCTGTTCGTCTCCATCCACGCGGACATGCTCAATGAGGTCTCGGTGCATGGCGCGACCGTCTACACGGTCTCCGACCGGGCCTCGGACGCCGAAGCCGCCCGCGTGGCGGCGACTGAAAACGCGGCCGACAAGGCCGGCGGCATGGCGGAATCGGAAGAGATCGGCGACGTCAACGACATCCTGTTCGACCTGACGCGCCGCGAGACGCGGGCGATCGGCCATCAGTTCGCGACCAGCCTGATCGATTTCTGGAAGGCCGCGGGCGACCTGAACAAGAACCCGGTCCGTTCCGCTGGATTCGTGGTCCTCAAGGCGCCGGACGTGCCTTCCGTGCTGCTCGAACTGGGCTACATGTCGAACGAGCGCGATCTCGCCAAGCTGAGTTCGGATCAATGGCGCCAGACGGCGGCGGATCGGATCGCCCAGGCGGTCGAGCGCTATTTCACGCGGCGGACGGCGGCCGAAGAGGCTGCGGCGGGGCCCGAACGGAGCGCCGGACTGGCGGTTCGCTGAAAGGTCGGCAATTGCGCGCGCGGCAACCCTGCGCCCTGAATCCACCATAGTTTATGCGCATCAAGCGGTCGCGTTTTCGTGTGGATTGGACGGCGTGTTGCGTATATGGGTTGGCCGCCGGAGCGCAGCGCTCTGTCCGCGCGCGTCGCGGGCGGGTCGAGTTGTCGATCACGTCGCCCGGCGCGGACGCGCTTGGAACGGCAGGCGACGCGAGACCGGGGCGTTTGATCAGTGACGTTTGAACAGAGACGATCGATATGCGGATGATCGGCCGCTTTTTCGGCTTCGTATTTGCGACCGGCGCGATCCTATTCGTGATCGGCGCGGTGGCTGTGGCCGCCGTCATCTACACCTTCTCCAAGGACTTGCCGGACACCGCGCAGCTCAAGAACTACGAGCCGCCGGTGATGACCCGCGTGCACGCGGGCGACGGCTCAATCCTCGCGGAATATGCGCGCGAGCGCCGTCTCTACCTGCCGAGCTACGCCATTCCGCCGCTGGTGAAGCAGGCCTTCATCGCCGCCGAAGACAAGAATTTCTACACCCATAACGGCGTCGATCCCGAAGGCGTCGCCCGCGCGGTGATGATTCTTGTGCAGGGCTCCAAGCATGTGCAGGGCGCCTCGACCATTACGCAGCAGGTCGCCAAGAACTTTCTCGTCGGCAACGAGCGTTCGATCGAACGCAAGATTCGCGAGGCGCTGATCTCGTTCCGCATCGAGGCCGCCTATCCGAAGGAGAAGATTCTCGAGCTCTACCTGAACGAGATCTATCTCGGCCTCGGCAATTACGGCGTGGCCGCCTCCGCGCTGAACTATTTCAACAAGTCGGTGCACGAACTGACGATCGCCGAGGTCGCCTATCTCGCCGCGCTGCCCAAGGCGCCGAGCGATCTCAATCCGTTCCGCAACCGCGACCGCGCGATCGACCGCCGCAACTACGTCATCCGCCGCATGGTCGACGACGGCTACATCTCCAAGGAAGACGGCGACAAGGCGCGCGCCGAACCGCTCGGCGTCAATCCGCGCGCGCTTTCGCCGAACACCTATGTCGCCGGTTATTTCGCCGAGGAAGTGCGTCGCGAATTGTCCGAGCGCTACGGCGACAAGAAACTCTACGAAGGCGGCCTGTCGGTGCGCACCACGCTCGACCCGCAGATGCAGGTCTGGGCGCGCAAGGCTCTGGTCAACGGCCTCGTCCGCTTCGACGAGGCGCAGGGCTATCGCGGCGCCATGCAGCATATCGAGACCGCAGGCGACTGGGGCGCGCCGCTCGGCGCGATTCCCGCGCTGGGCGACGTGAAGCCGTGGCGGCTGGCGGTCGTTCTCGACGCAACGGATTCGCAGGCGCGCATCGGCCTGCAGCCGCGCAAGGAAAAGTCCGGCGAGCTGGCGCGCGAGCGCGAGACCGGCGTCATCAACCGCGACGGCATGGCCTGGACGGGCCGGTCGCCGCGCACGGCGTTCAGCGTCGGCGACGTCGTGTATGTCGAACCGCTCGAAAAGAGCCCGGGGCAATATCGCCTGCGCCAGGTGCCGGACATTTCCGGCGCGCTCATGGCGATGGATCCCTATACGGGCCGCGTTTTCGCCATGGTCGGCGGCTTCTCGTTCGACCAGTCCGAGTTCAATCGCGCGACGCAGGCGCTGCGCCAGCCGGGCTCGGCCTTCAAGCCCTTCGTCTACGCGACCGCTCTCGACAACGGCTACACGCCGTCCTCGATCATCCTCGACGAGACGATCGAGATCGACCAGGGCAACGGCGAAATCTGGCGTCCGGAAAACTTCGAAGGTCACGGCACCGGCCCGCACACGCTGCGCTACGGCATCGAGCATTCCAAGAACATGATGACCGTGCGTCTGGCCAAGGACGTGGGCATGCCGCTCATCGTCGAATATTCCAAGCGCTTCGGCATCTACGACGACATGGCGCCCTATCTCTCGCTGTCGCTCGGCGCGGGCGAGACGACGCTCATGCGCATGGTCGCGGGCTACGCCATGCTCGACAACGGCGGCAAGCGCATCAAGCCGTCGCTCGTCGACCGCATCCAGGATCGCTGGGGCCGCACGATCTACCGCCACGACGAGCGCCAGTGCATCGGCTGCGACGCGGCCAAGTGGGACAACCAGTCCGAACCGAAGCTGATCGACAAGCGCGAGCAGGTCCTGGACCCGCTGACCGCCTACCAGATCACCTCGATCATGGAAGGCGTGGTGCTGCGCGGCACCGGCCAGAGCATCAAGGCCGTCGGCAAGCATCTGGCCGGCAAGACCGGCACGACCAACGACGCCAAGGACCTCTGGTTCGTCGGCTTCTCGCCGGATCTCGCGGTCGGCGTCTACATCGGCTACGACCGTCCGCGGTCGCTCGGCTCGGGCAAGTCCGCGCAGGCGGCCACCTACGCCGCGCCGATCTTCCGCGACTTCATGGCGCTCGCGCTGAAGGACAAGGCCGACGTTCCCTTCCGCGTGCCGCCGGGCATCAAGCTGATCTCCGTCGATCCGCGTTCGGGCATGCGCTCGGCGGGCGCCGGCTCGATCCTCGAAGCCTTCAAGCCGGGGACCGCGCCGCCCGACACCTATTCGGTCATCGGCGACGCGACCTCGCGCGGCGCCGCCACCGCGCCGGACGTGGATCGTTCGGTTGGTTCGGGGACCGGCGGGCTTTACTGAGCCACATCTTGAAATTGGAAGACTGTGGATATACATCTCTCCTTGTATATCCGTAGGTGAAACATGCAGGTTTCCCGCTGGGGCAACAGCCTCGCCATCCGTATTCCCGCCGCCGTCGCCAAGGCCCTCAACCTGAAAGAGGGCGACGAAGTCGAAATCAGCGCTTCTGACGACGGCCATTTCAAGATGGCGCGCGACGACAGGAAGGCGCGGGCGCTCGAGACCATGCGGGCTCTCGCCAAGCCCCTGCCTGCGGGTTGGCGCTTCGACCGGGACGAAGCCAACGAGCGATGAGGCGGCGCGTCTTTCTGGACACCAATGTCCTCGTCTATGCCTATTCGCTGGACGCCCGGGCCGAGCGGGCCAGAAACCTGTTGGGCGAGGGCGGTGTCGTCGGCGCCCAGGGGCTGAACGAATTCGCATCTGTGGCGCGTCGCAAGCTGGCGATGTCATGGGCGGAGGTTCGTTCCGCGCTGAACGCGATCACGCTTGTCTGCCCGGAGATCGAGCCGCTGACGGCGGAAACGCAATCGCGCGCCGTCGATCTCGCGGAGAAACACGGCTTTTCGATCTTCGATTCATCGATGCTGGCCGCTGCGCTCTCGGCGAACTGCACAGCGTTTCTGTCGGAAGACTTGCACGACGGTATGCTGATCGAAGGCAGATTGCGTATCGAAGATCCGTTTCGCGCGACGCGAGTCTAGGAGCCAGGTTTTCAAAGGCGCCGGGTAGACACCGCCGCCGATATCATTACAAGGACCGCCATGCGCGCTGAACCCGAAGCCCTCGTCGAACAGATCAAGCAGTCCGTGGGACTGCTGAGGAGGCATCTTTGACGTCGAAACATCGACGCGCCGCCTAGCGGAACTGAACGCCAAATCCGAACATCCCGATTTCTGGAACGATCCGGACGCCGCGCAGAAGCTGATGCGCGAGCGCAATGAGCTTGAAGATCGGCTGACCTCCATCTCGCGCTTCGAGAGCGAGCTGGACGACGCCATCACGCTGGTCGAACTCGGCGAGAGCGAGAACGACGTCGAGACCGAGAAGGAAGGCGTCGCCGCGCTGAAGGGGCTGGTCGCGGAAGCGCGCCGCCGCCAGGTCGAGGCTTTGTTCGCCGGCGAGGCGGACGGCAACGACACCTATATCGAGGTCCATTCCGGCGCCGGCGGCACCGAGAGCCAGGACTGGGCGCGCATGCTGTTTCGCATGTACGCGCGCTGGGCCGAGCGCCATAAGTTCCGCGTCGAGATCATCGAAGAGACGCCGGGCGAAGAGGCGGGCATCAAGTCCGGCACGTTGCTCGTCAAGGGGCACAACGCGCACGGCTGGTCGAAGACCGAATCGGGCGTGCATCGCCTCGTGCGCATCTCGCCCTTCGACTCGAACGCGCGCCGCCACACGAGCTTTGCCTCCGTGTGGGTCTATCCCGTCGTCGACGACAAGATCGACATCCAGGTCAACGAAAGCGACTGCCGCATCGACACGTTCCGCTCGTCGGGCGCCGGCGGCCAGCACGTCAACACGACGGATTCGGCGATCCGCATCACGCATATCCCGACCGGCATCGTCGTCGCCTGCCAGATGGAGCGCTCGCAGCACAAGAACCGCGCGACCGCCTGGAACATGCTGCGCGCGCGACTGTACGAACTGGAGCTGGAAAAGCGCGAGGCGGAAGCCAGCGCCATCGCCGCGTCGAAGACCGACATCGGCTGGGGACACCAGATCCGCTCGTACGTGCTGCAGCCCTATCAGCTCGTGAAGGACCTGCGCACCGGCGTGACGTCGGGCACGCCGGACGAAGTGCTCGACGGCGAACTCGACGATTTCATGGAAGCCGCGCTCGCCCAGCGCATCCACGGCGGCGGGCCGGAGAAGGTCGAGGATGTGGATTAGGCGTTCGGCATTCGGGATTTCCTTGCGCCCGAACGCCGACTGCCGAATGCCCGATGCCTAATCCCTGATCGTCAGCAGCCGCGCCGCCTTGACGAACCGCGACGGATCGGTCGCCTCGTCGTCGATGCGCACTTCGTAATGCAGGTGCGGGCCAGTTGAACGGCCGGTCGAGCCGACGCGGCCGACGACGTCGCCCGCCGCGACCGTCTGTCCTTCGACGACCGTGATCGCCGACAGGTGGCCGTAACGCGTCGACAGGCCGTTGCCGTGGTCGATCTCCACCAGATTGCCGTACCCGCCGCTCCAGTCCGCCGTCGTCACGCGCCCGCCCGCGGTCGCGCGCGCCGGCGTCCCTGTCTCGGCGCGCATGTCCAGGCCCGAATGCAGGGCGGGGCGGCCGAGGAAGGGGTCGGAGCGGTAGCCGAAGGTCGAGGAGATTTCGATCTGCCCCGACAGCGGCTCGCGCACCGGCACGTAGGGCAGCACGCGGCGGATCCGATCGAGCGCGACGAAGGCGCCCTGCACCTTGGCGAGCTGGCGTTCGAACGGCGTTCCATTGGCGTTGACGCCGGCCGGGACGAACGGCCCGCCCATCGCCGTCTTCGCGCCTTCCGGCGCCTTCAGGCGGCTGGCGGACAGGCCGGTCTCCGCAATGACGGCTTCCAGCGCCTCTGCCTTGCGCTGCGCCGGCCCGGCGAGCGCGGCGAGCGCCTCGACCTGCTTGCGCTCGATCCGGTCCAGCGACGCGGCGAGCAATTCGATACGGGCCGGGGTCGACATGTCGGCGTCGGCTGCTTCGGCCAGCAGCCGGTTCGGCTCCGGCGCGAGGCCGCTCGAACGCGCCGGCTGGGAGGATGGTTGGCCGCGCAGTTCGAACCCGTCCGGCCGCGGCTTTTCAGGCTTGAAGGGAACATCCATCGGCTGGGGCAGGGGGGCGAAGCCGTTCGCCTTGGTTTCGGGACCGCCGGCAGCCGGCGCGCGCCGGGAGGCGTCGGCCGCGCTGCGCGGCGCAGCCTTGAGCGCGGGCGCGATCGAAGCCGTCGTCTCTGCCGAAAATCCGATTCGTTCGCCGAGCGCCGCGACGATCGCGGTCCGGGTCTCGAGTTGCGCCTCGCGCGCGATCAGATGCTGGACCTTGCCCTCGAACGAATCCTGGTCGAGTAGCTGCCGGCTGGTCACGCGGTCGAGCTGCAGCCGCATCGCAGCGAGCCGGTCTTCGTAGGCATATTGCTGGCGCGCCTGGCGGGCCATGAGCGCGGCGACCATGTCGTCGCGGAAAAACAGGTAGGCGGTCGCCCCGAGATAGATCGCGCCGATGAGCGGCAGGCCGCCGAGAAGCCCGTAGAGCACGGCGGGCCGCAGGGCGAACCGCTTCTGGCGGTCGCCGCGCGAGACCGTGAAAAAGAAATGGCTTTCCGGCTCCCTGGCCGACGGAAAATGCGTACGTACCGACATGACACCGCTCCGGACGCGGTTCGCCCGCGCCCGCAGACATCAGAAACCATTAAGGTTAATGCTTCGGAAAACCGCCGGGAGGCGCCGCGGACGGGCTTTCGCGGCATGCGTCGGGAACGGAGCTAGCCGTCGTCGCCCGGCAGGAGCGGCGTCGCCAGCACCTTGTCCACGCGCTTGCCGTCGAGATCGACCACCTCGAAGCGCCAGCCCAGCGCATCGACCTCGTCGGCGACCTCCGGCATGCGCTCCAGCGCCGCTATCACGAAACCGGCGACCGTCTCGTAGTCGCGGTCGGCGGGCAGGGCGAGGCCGAGCCGGTCCGCCATTTCGTCGGCCGGCATCGCGCCGGAGAGCAGCCAGGAGCCGTCCTTGCGGCGGACGGCGTCGGGTTCGGGCTGGTCGGAACGGAACGCGCCGGCGATCGCGTCCAGATAGTCGGCGGGCGTGACCACGCCTTCGAAATGGCCGTATTCGTCGTGCACCAGCACGATGGGCGTCTCCGCGTCGCGCAGCATGTCGAGCACGTGCAGCGCGTCGATCGTGTCGGGCGCGACCGGCGCCGGACGGATCGCGGCGCGAATATCCAATGTCTCTCCGCCGAGGGCGCGTGCCAGCAGATCGCGCGTCTCGACCACGCCGACCATATTGTCGGGGTCGCCGTCGGCGACGGGAATGCGCGAGCGCGGATTCTCGATCAGCGCGCGCCGAATGTCTTCGGCGGGGCTGGCGAGATCGATCCACTTCACCCGGGTGCGCGGCGTCATGATCTCGCGCACGTCGCGGTCGCCGAGACGCAGCACGCCGGAGATCATCGCCCGTTCGTCGGTTTCGATCACGCCCGCGGATTCGGCTTCGGCGAGCAGAGACTTGACGTCCTGCTCGGTAACGGAGGCGGACGAGCGCTCCTGCGCCCCGAACAGGCGGAACGCGAGGCGGGCCGAGGCGTCGAGCAGCCAGATCAGCGGCGCGGCGGCGCGCGAGATCATGGTCATCGCCGGAGCGGCCGCGCAGGCGATCGCTTCGGGATGGCGTAGCGCGACCTGCTTGGGAATGAGTTCGCCGACGACGACGGAGAAATAGGTGATCGCGCCGATCACCAGCGCATAGGCGGCGGGCTCCGCGAATCGTGTCGGCGCGCCCCATTGTTCGAACACGACCTGCAGCCGCGCGCTGAGCGCCGCGCCCGAGAAGACGCCGGCCAGGATGCCGACCAGCGTGATCCCGATCTGCACCGTCGAGAGGAAGCGGCCGGGATCGTCGGCGAGGCGAAGCGCCTGCGCGGCGCCGGACCGTCCGGCCTCAGCCATGGCCTTGAGGCGCGGCTTGCGCGCCGAAACGACCGCGAGTTCAGACAGGGCGAACAGGCCGTTGACGGCGATCAGGCAGACGGCGATGACGAGTTCGAGCACGTAAAATTTGCGCCGCTTTCGCGGCGCTCTCCTTGAAGCGACAGACTGGACGGTCCGGCGTCCGGCGTCAAACCGCCGGGGCGCAAGGCTTGCCTCCCGGCGGCGCCGCGCCTAAACGTCGCCCCTTCAAGAGGAACCTGCCGTGGCCGATTTCCGTCCGAAGTCCGATTTTCTCGCCGCTCTGATCGAGCGCGGCTACGTCCATCAGTGTTCGGACCTCGAAGGGCTCGACGCCAAGGCGAAGGCCGGCGAGCTCATCTCCTACATCGGCTACGATTGCACGGCGCCCTCGCTGCACGTCGGCCATCTTCTCTCGATCATGATGCTCGCCTGGTTGCAGCGCACCGGCGGCGGCCGGCCGATCCCGCTGATGGGCGGCGGCACGACGCGCGTCGGCGACCCCTCAGGCAAGGACGAAACGCGCAAGATCCTGTCGATCGAGACGATCGACGCCAACAAGGCGGCGATCAAGCGCATCTTCTCGAATTTCCTGACCTTCGGCGACGGCGCGACGGATGCGGTCATGGCCGACAATGCCGAATGGCTGACCAGGCTCAACTACATCGAGTTCCTGCGCGACGTCGGCCGGCATTTCTCGGTCAACCGCATGATGTCGATGGATTCGGTGAAGCTCCGGCTCGAACGCGACCAGGAGCTGTCTTTCATCGAGTTCAACTACATGTGTCTGCAGGCCTACGACTTCGTCGAACTGAACCGGCGCTACGGGTGCCTCGCGCAGATGGGCGGCTCGGATCAGTGGGGCAATATCGTCACCGGCATCGACCTCGGCCGCCGCATGGGGACGCCGCAGCTCTATGCGTTGACCGCGCCGCTGCTGACGACATCGTCCGGCGCCAAGATGGGCAAGACGGCGGCCGGCGCCGTGTGGCTCGAGCCCGATGCGCTGAGCCCTTACGACTACTGGCAGTTCTGGCGCAACGCCGAGGACGGCGATGTCGCGCGCTTCCTCAAGCTCTTCACATTCCTGCCGATGGACGAGATCGACCGCCTCGCGGCGCTCGGCGGCAACGAGATCAACGAGGCCAAGAAGATTCTCGCCAACGAGGCGACGGCGCTCGTGCACGGCCGCGCCGCCGCCGACCAGGCGGCCGAAACCGCGCGAAAAACCTTCGAGGAAGGCGTCGCCGCCGACACGCTGCCGACGGTCGAGATTTCGGCCGCCGAGATGGAGGCGGGCGTGGGCGTGCTAACCGCCTTCGTGCAGGCCGGCCTCGTCGCCTCGACCGGCGAGGCGCGGCGTCAGATCAAGGGCGGCGGCTTGCGCGTGAATGATGCCCCCGTGTCCGACGAACGCGGCGTGCTGCGCGCCG
>JBDHTL010000020.1:0-36011 GCA_039808645.1 Rhodoblastus sp.
TAGCCGATGTTGAGCGCGAAGAAGTTCAGCGGGCCGTAATAGTCGAACGTGCCTTGTCCGGGCCAGGCCGCATAGTGCTCCTGGATCCAGCGGGCGCCGAGCGGGTGCAGGCCGACCGAGAACCAGAAGGACGCGAAGAGATAGAACAGGGCGTTGCCGCCGAGGAAATACCAGACGGCGAGATCGAAGACCGCGATGACGGCGAAATTGACGTAGGTCCAGTAGCCCCAGATCGGCACCGTGCCCTTGAGTCGGTAGATGCGGGTCAATTGCATCACGGGGAAGAAGAACAGCCAGAGCGCCTTGCGCCACCAGACATTGCCGACGAGCTTGGCCTCCCAGTCGCTCGGCACGTCCGCGTCGTAGTCGTAGCTCGACAGGTGCGAATGATGCTTCACGTGATAGCAGCGGAAGCCCATCGCGGTCGGAAAGGCGTTCGGCAGATCGGCGAGGATCGCGTTCCACTTGTTGAGCGTCGGGCTCTCGAACACCGCATTGTGGATCGAGTCGTGGATGATCACGAACATGGCATGGTTGGCGAAGGCGCCGACGCCATAGGCCAGGATCAGCGTCGCCCACCAATAGCTCATGCCCAGATGGCCCATCCATGCGGCGATGGCCACTTGCAGCAGGAAGATGCCGGCGGTGATCCAGAAAGTCCTGATATCGCGCACCATCAGCGTGGCGACTTCCGGATGGGCGGCGAGGATCGCCTTGCGGCGCTCGACATGCGAGCGGTCGACGCCGAGAGCGGTGACGGGAACGGTCATGTTCAAATCTGTCTTTCCGGGCCGCGTGGCGCCTGCGCGCCGGCCGATTGCGCCGCGCCGTCGAGGCGCTTCTCGTAGATACGGTGAATCTTGTCGATTTTAGCGCCGCTCATCTCGATTGGCCTGCGCATGCCGGCGTTATCTTCCAGAACCCAGCCGAATTCTACATGATCTAGCGCAACTTTGCGGCTGCGCAGCCGGAGCTCCTCGATCATGGTGAGAACGACGATGCCCCCGCGCGCGCTCTTGTGCAGCGCCTGCGTCATGCCGAACAGTGCGAGCCGGCCGGACTTGTAGGCCTTCTTGCGAATGCGGCCGATGACCTTGAACAGGCCCAGCGGAAACAGCCGCCCGCCGAGATCGGCGGTCGCTTCGTGCAGATTGGGCACGATGATGCCGAAGGCCACGGGTTCGCCGTCGATTTCGGTGACGAAGCCGTAGTCCTCGGTCATCAGGAACTGGAGACTGTCGGCCATCGACTTGAACTCGTCGCGCGTGATCGGGACGAAGCCCCAATTCCCCGACCAGGCGTCGTTGAACAGCCGCGTCATCAGGTCGACCTCGGAGGCAAGGTCGTTCATCCGCAGCGGCCGGAATCTCAGCCGTTCGCGCCATTCCGGGCGGTTGAGCAGCAGCGGCTCCGCGTCGCGGTCCTTCGCCGAGACGTCGTAGCCGTAGGAGATGAGGTCGCGCGCCTTTGAATAGCCCAGCGCCTCGACATGGCGGCTGAGATAGGGCGGGTGCCAGGGCATGAAGACCATCGGGATGGCCTCGAATCCCTGGATCAGCATGCCGCATTCCGCGTTGATCGACGGCGAGAAGGGCCCGTGGATCGTCTGCGCGCCCTGGCGCTTCAGCCAGTCCTCGACGGCCTTCAGGAGGGCAGCGACCACCTCGCGGTCGTCGATCGCGTCGAGCGAGCCGAACTGGTAGGGCGAGGCCCGGTTCGGCCGGGCTTCCTCGTAGACCTGCGCCTCGATCCGGCCGACCGTGTCGCCGTCGCGTTTGGCGAGAAAGGCCTGCGACCGCACGAGCTTGTAGTGCGGATTGAGCTTGTGCGCGTACATGGTCCAGCGCTCGGCGTCGAGCGAGGGCGAAAAACCCTTCCGACCTCGATAGAGCCTGCGCGGAACGCGGCAGAATTCCATGAAGGAACGGAGGCCGGAGACGGGAACGATCTCGACGGCGCTCGGGCGTGCGGAAGCCTCGGACATGGCGCCGCCCATAGCATGCAGGGGCGCTGAGGCCAAACGCGGCGCCGCGATCTGGAGCCGTTCTAGCGGCTCAGAGCGCCGCCGCCGGCTGCTCGCCCGGCAGCGCGAGGCCGCGCGGCGGCTCGACCACGGGCCGGTCGACGATGAGCTGCACGACCTGCCGGATTTCGTCCTCGGTGTGGTTGGCCGAGATGAAAAAGCGCAGGCGCGGCTTGTCCTTGGGCACGCCGACCTGCACCACCGGCGGCACGTAGATGCCGTGCTCCAGCAAATGCTGCGAGACCGCCATGGTCTCCCAGACCGAATTGAACAGGATCGGGATCACGGCGCGGCCGATGGCGGGACCCGTGTCGAGGCCGGCGGCCTGGGCCGTGTCGCGCAGGAATTCGGCATTGTGGGCGAGCTTGGCGATGCGCCAGGACTCCTTCTGCATCAACTCCAGCGCCTTGGCGGCCGCCGCGGTGATGACCGGCGACAGGCCCACCGAATAGACGAAGCCCGGCAGCGTGAATTTCATCCAGTCGATCAGCAGGCGCCTGCCGGCGACGAAGCCGCCGCAGGAGGCGAAACTCTTCGACAGCGTGCCGATGATCAGATCGACGCGGGCCGGATCGACGCCGCAATATTCGCACAGGCCCGCGCCGCGCTCGCCGAGCACGCCGATCGAATGGGCCTCGTCGACCAGAAGCCAGACGCCGTGCTTGTCCTTGAGATCGCAGATGCGGGCGAGATCGACCGTGTCGCCGTCCATCGAATAGAGGCTTTCCACGACGATCAGGCAGTTGCGGTATTTCTCGCGATGCTCGCTCAGGAGCTGGTCGAGATGGTCGAGGTCGTTGTGACGGAAGACGATCTTGTCCGCGTCGGCGTTGCGGGCGCCGGTCGCCACGCTGTTGTGGGACAATTCGTCGAGGAAGATCGCGTCGCGCTTGGCCATCAGATGGGTGATGACCGTCAGGTTGGTCAGATAGCCCGAAACCAGCGACAGCGTCGCCTCTGTCCCGAGGAATTTCGCCAGGTCGTCCTCGAATCTCTGGTGGGTCGAGCGTTCGCCGCCGACCAGGCGCGAAGCCAGCGCGCCGACGCCCAAAGTGTCGATCGCCTCGTGGGCGGCCGCCTTCACCTCGGGATGTTCGGCCAGGCCGAGATAATCGTAGTTGGCGAAAGAGACGAAATGGCCGTTGCCGCGCGCCTGGATCTCCGCCTTGAGCGTGTCCGTGGGAGCGAAGAACGGGTTGCCGTGTTCGTCGAGAATGGCCTTTCCGGCGAGCCGGTAGCGCCGCAGCGCATATTCAGAAAGGCTTTGGTGCTTTTTCGCCACGCAGAGACGTTCCGGTTGCGGGACGATCCGCCCCTGTTGCGTCGTGCGCTCCCGCGAGCCGCAGTCCGACGCAGACCCTTACCATCACGCCCGGGCCCGCGCCAGTCGTGCCCGACGCCGCTGGTCTCCAGCTAAACCATCGCCGTATGGTCCGTCAAACCCGCGGGGAATCGGCCGGTCGGGGAGGGCTTGAACGGATCGGACGATCGCCCATATCCTTCAGCGTGCGGCGCGCCACAACGGGCGCCGCGATCGAGGCGCCTGAGGGGCTTCCGAATGTCGCGTACGCCTACCCTGAATTCGCCCTTTCTGCTGGGCTTCGAGACGATCGAGCGCGCGCTGGATCGCGTGACCCGCGCAGCCGGCGACGGATACCCCCCGTACAACATCGAGCGTCTCTCGCGCACCGAGAACGAGCCGGATCGCCTGCGGATCACCTTGGCGGTGGCCGGGTTCACCCGCGATCAGCTCGAGATCACGGTGGAAGAGAACCAGCTCGTGATCCGGGGACGCCAGCAGGACGACCGGGAGCGCAACTATCTGCATCGCGGCATCGCCGCCCGGCAGTTCCAGCGCGCCTTCCTGCTTGCCGAAGGCATGCAGGTCCTGAGCGCGGACCTGTCCAACGGACTTCTTTCGGTCGATCTCGTCCGGCCCGAGCCGGAACGAATTGTCCGCAAGATCGATATTTCCACGAGCGACTGAAGTCGGCGGGGAAATGAGCGGGCCCATTCGGGCCGCAAGGAGAGTAAGATGACCCAAACGCCCTTTACCCCCGAACAATTCGCCAAGCTCGGCGCGGGTCAGGTCGCCTATGTCCGCGAAATGACCGGCGACGACGTGAAGCGGCTGTTCCCGCAGGCGCCCGAGGTCGATCCCGGCCTCAAGCTGTTTGCGCTTCTGTCCGCCGAAGGCGCGCCGATCGTCCTCGCGGATTCGCGCGACACCGCGGTGGCGAGCGCCTGGGAAAACCAGTTGCAGACGGTGAGCGTGCACTGAGCGGCCGCCGCTCCGGCGGAAGTCTCCCGTCAGTGCCGCCCGCGCCGCGCGCAGCGGCGCGGCCTCACTCGCCCGCTTCCCTGCATGCGGCGATGGGCGCTCTCGCCAGCTTGGCGATCTTGTCGACCGGACTCTTGTCGAAGGTCATGGTCGACTCGTCCGCGGCGTCCTGCGGGCGCCAGATGCGGAAATCGTCGAAACGGGCGGTGAGCGTCTGCCCGTCTGCTGCGAGGACGAATTCGGCGCCGCCGCCGTCGCCCTCGACGTAGCAGCGCGCGGAAAGGCCCTTGTAGTCGCTGCACTGGCCGCCGCTCCAGTATTTCTGCCTCGAACCGACGAGATGGGCGACGAGATTGTGGTCGAGCCGGCGCTCGCCATTCTCTGTGCGCAGCGTGAGCCTGATCGCGACGTCGCGGATGCGCTGCGCCTTGTTCGCGGCGAGATGGGCCGTGTCGTAGATGCGCGAAAAGCAGATCGAACCGTCCTTCGCCGCGGACGGGCCGAAGCCGGCCTGCAGGAACTGGTCCCAGCCGGCGGCGACGGCGTTCGCCGGAACGCCGCCGACTGCGAGGACGATCAGAAAATGGCGCAACGAATATCTCCGGGATCGCGTGGATGGGCCCGCGCGCGCCGCCGTGCGCTGGCGCGCGCTCATCGCGCGAGTTCGTCCTTCAGCCGACGCATGAAGGCGAGGCATTCCTCGATCTGCGAAATCTCGACATATTCGTCGGCCTGATGGGCCTGCTCGATCGAACCGGGGCCGCAGAGCACGGTCGGCACGCCATAGGTCTGGAACTGGCCGGCCTCCGAGGCGTAGGGCACGGCGACCGTGCGATTGGCCTGTGCGAGGCGCAACGCCAGCGTCTCGGCGGCCGACCCCGGCTCCGGCGCGAGCGCGGGAATCTCCACCTCGATCTCGGTGACGATCTCGCAATCCGGAAAGCCGGCGAAGCGCCGCGCCGCGATCTCGTCGCAGGCGAGCGTGAACTTGTTGTAGGCGGTGCGCAGCGAGACGCCGGGCAGACCGCGAAATTCCCAAAGCAGCGAGCAATCGCGCGCCATGATGTTGCGTGCGGTTCCGCCGCCGATGACGCCGACATGCACGGTCGAGACCGGCGGATCGAACCGGTCGGAGCGCGCGGTCTCCTCCGCGATCTCGGCGCCGATCTTTTCCAGCGCCATCACGAGCCGCGCGCCGACATGCACGGCGCTCACGCCCTGATGCAGTTTGGCCGAATGCGATTCATGGCCGCGGATGCGCGTGCGATAGGTCGACACGCTCTTGTGCGCATCCGCGACCTGCATCGAGGTCGGCTCGCCGACGAGCGTGACGGCCGGGCGCGGCAGGCCGGCGCCGAACCGCCTGATGATGTCGAGCGAGCCGGCGCAGGTCGTCTCCTCGTCGTAGCTGAGCAGGATATGGATGGGCCGCGCGAGATCGGCCGCCTGGAATTCCGGGATCATCGCGAGGCAGATCGCGTCGAAGCCCTTCATGTCGCAGGCGCCGCGGCCGTAGAGCCTGTCGTCGGAGCGGCGCAGCCGGAACGGGTCGCCGGTCCAGCTCTGGCCTGCGACCGGCACGACGTCCGTATGGCCCGACAGAACGATTCCGCCGTCGACCATCGGACCGATCGTCGCCATGATCGCCGCCTTGTCGCCCGCCGCATTGGGCGCGCGCACGAAGGGAACGCCGAGTCGGCGCAGATAGACTTCGACGTGGTCGATCAGCGCGAGATTCGACTTGGAGCTCTCGGTGTCGAAGGCGATCAGTTCCTCGGCGAGTTCGATCGCCCGTTCGAGCGTGGCCTGCGCGTTCAATTCAGCACCTTGCGGCTGAAGGGCGAGTCCAGCGAAAAGGCCGGGATTTCGACATCGAAGGCGCGGCCGTTCTCGTCGACCATGCGATATGTGCCGACCATGATGCCGGACGGCGTCGTCAGCGGACAGCCGGACGTGTAGCGAAAGGCGTCGCCCGGCCGCAATATCGGCTGCTCGCCGACGACGCCGGGGCCTTTCACGTCCTCGCGCCGGCCTTCGGCGTCGGTGATGATCCAGTGGCGCGTCATGAGTTGTGCGGTCACGGCGCCGAGATTGGCGATTTCGATCGTGTAGGACCAGACGTAGCGGCTCTCCTCGGGATCGGATTGCTCCGCCAGATAGGCGGGCAGAACCGTCACCTGAAAACCGTTGGTCAGCGCCCTGTACATGCGCCGACTATAGCGGGCTTCCCGCCGCGCGAAAGCCCGAGCGTCGATCGGCCGCGCAAGCGTCTGCTGCCGGGCCGCGAACCTTCAGGCTCGCATGTCCCTCAAGGGCGAGTCTGAAGGCTTGCGGTCCGGGAGAGCGCTCAGCCGCGCGCGGCTTTTGCCGCCTGCGTCACGTCCTCGATCAGGTCCTCGATGTCCTCGAGACCGACCGAGAGGCGCAGCATGCCCTCGCCGATGCCCATCTTTTCGCGCGCCTCCTGCGGCAGGCGCTGATGCGTCGTCGTTCCGGGATGCGTGATGAGGCTCTTGGCGTCCCCGAGATTGTTGGAAATCTTCACGACGCGCAGCGCATTGGCGAAGCGGAAGGCAGCCTCCTTGCCGCCGGCGAGATCGAGCGCGATCACCGTGCCGCCGCCCGCCATCTGCCGGCGCGCGAGATCGTGCTGCGGGTGATCCTTGCGGAACGGATAGAGAATGCGCGCGACGCCGGGCAATTCCGCCAGAACGTCGGCCAGTCGCGCCGCGCTCGCGCCCTGCTGGGCGACGCGCAGCGGCAAAGTCTCGAGACCCTTGAGCATGATCCAGGCGTTGAACGGGGAGAGTGCGGGGCCGGTCTGGCGCAACGGATTGTGGAAATGATCGTCGATCATCTGGCGCGACGACAGGATGACGCCGCCCAGGCACCTGCCCTGCCCGTCGATATGCTTGGTGGCGGAATAGACGACGACATCGGCGCCGAGCGCGAGCGGCTGCTGCAGCAGCGGCGTGGCGAAGACATTGTCGACCACGAGCTTCGCGCCGCCCGCATGCGCGATCTTCGCTATCGCGGCGATGTCCAGAATCTCGAGCTGCGGATTGGTCGGACTTTCCAGGAAGCAGACCCTGGTGTTCGGCCGCATGGCGGCGCGCCACTGCTCGAGATCGGTCCCGTCGACCAGCGTCGAGGTCACGCCGAATCGCGGCAGCCATTCCTCGACGACGTAGAGACAGGAGCCGAACAGCGCGCGGGCGGCGACGACATGATCGCCGGCGCGCACCTGGCCCATCAGCGCAGTCGTGACGGCGGCCATGCCGCTCGCCGCGGCGCGGGCGGCCTCGGCGCCTTCCAGAAGCGCCATGCGCTGTTCGAACATGGCGACGGTCGGATTGGAGAAGCGCGAATAGACGAAGCCCGGCTCATTGCCCTTGAACCGCGCCTCGGCGGCCTCGGCGGTCTCGTAGACGAAGCCCTGGGTGAGAAAGAGGGCCTCGGAAGTCTCGCCGTACTGGGAGCGCAGCGTTCCGCCGTGGACGAGGCGGGTGGCGGGACGCAGGTTTATCGGCTTGTCGGACGCGCTCATGACATCTCCATGCGGCGCAAATGCCGCGGCGGGACGAAGGAACGGGATTCCGGAGGAAAGCCCGGCCTTTTAGTCCCTTGTTTTACGTGGCGGGCAAGCCGGCCGGCTCAAATGACCACTGGTTTTCTCTATAGGGCGCCGGGCTTGGCGTCAACGCGGCGATCCGGTAGCAGAAGCGCGGGCGTCTGGCACATGCAGGCTGTTCTGGGGACCGTTCGATGAGCATCGCAATCTGGCCGGCGCAGCGTATTCGGGACGCCTTCGCGAAGGGCCATGTCGCGGCAGACGTCGCGCCGGACGGCGACCAGGTGCAGCCGGCGAGCCTCGACCTGCGGCTCGGCCCGAAAGCCTACCGGCTGCCGGCGAGCTTCCTGCCCGGCCCCGGCCGCACGGTCGCCCAGCGCGTCAGCGAACTGGCCACGCATGAAGTCGACCTGTCGCGCCCGACCGTGCTCGAGCGCAATTGCGTGCATATCGTGCCGCTGATGGAGCGGCTGCGGCTGCCCGCCGGCGTCGACGCCCGCGCCAATCCCAAGAGTTCGTCCGGACGCCTCGACATTTTCGTCCGCATCATCGCCGACGGCGCGGCGACCTTCGATGAAATCCCGGCCGGCTACGACGGCCCGCTCTACGCCGAAGTCGTGCCGCGCTCCTTTCCGGTGATCGCGCGCGCCGGATCGCGGCTGGCGCAGATCCGTTTTCGCGAGGACGCGCCCGGCGCGCCTGTCGCGCGGCAAGTGGCGGTGACGATCGATCTCGACCCGGCCGGCAAGGAGGGCGGCGTCGTCGGCTTTCGCGCCCGCCGCACGTCGGGCCTCGTCGATCTCGCCAAGGTCGGCGTGCTGTCGCGCGCCGATTACTGGGAGCCGATCGTCACCCGGCCCGACCGGCGCGAACTCGTGCTCGACCCTGATGAATTCTACATTCTCGCCTCGGGCGAGGCGGTCGTCGTCGGCGCCGACGAGGCGGCGGAGATGATCGCCTATGACACGTCAGTCGGCGAATTGCGTTCGCATTACGCCGGCTTTCTCGACTGCGGCTTCGGGCTGGCCGAGGCCGGCGGCGCCGGCTCGCGCCTCGTGCTGGAGGTGCGCAGTCACGACGTGCCCTTCCTGCTCGATCACGGCCAGCGGATCGCCACGCTGGTTTACGAGCCGATGATCGAGCGGCCGGACATGCTCTACGGCACGGGGCTGGGGTCGAACTACCAGGGGCAGCAGCTCAAGCTTTCCAAGCACTTCCGCTGAAGCTTGCGACGTCTGTCGCGCGGGCGGCTCGTTTGATTCAAAATATTGACTGGTCGGTCAGTCATGATATATTCGAGCGCGAAACGAGGTTCTGCCGCGCAATGACCGCGACAGTCGAACAACCGCTCAGCAAGAGACGCCAAGCCTCCGAGGCCCGCCGTCGCGCGATCCTCAACGCCGCCTTCGAGATATTCGTCGCGGAAGGCTTTTCGGCCGCGCGGCTCGACGACATCGCCAAGCGCGCGGGCGTGGCGAAGGGGACGCTCTACCTTTTCTCCAAGGACAAGGAAGACCTGTTCGAACAGGTCGCGCTCGATGCGGTGACGCCGGTCCTGCAACGGCTGACGCTGCTCGCCGAACAGCCGGATCTGCCTTTCGCCGCGCTGCTGACGGGCATGTTCGCGCTGTTCGAACGCGACGTCCTGGCGACCCGGCGGCGCGAGATCATTCGTCTCGTCATCGCCGAAGGCGCGCGCTTTCCCGGCATCGCCGAATTCTATCATCGCGAGATGATCTCGCGGGGCATGTCGATCGTCGCCGAGGCGGCGGCGCGCGCCCATGCGCGCGGCGAAATCCGGACGGACGCGCTCGCGCGTTTTCCGCAATTGCTCGTCGGCCCGATGCTCGTCGGCGTCATATGGCGCGCGCTGTTCGAGCCCTACGAGCATCTCGACATTTCCGGCCTGCTCGCCGCCTACCGCGACATATTGCTCGGAACAGATTCGAAGGCGAAAACGCAGTGAACGACGTCAGAAGGATCATCGCCGCCGCCGTTCTGCTCGCCCTGGCCGCCGGCGGCTGGTGGTGGTGGAAAAGCCGCGCGACGACAGGCGGGCCGCTCCTCCTGCAGGGCAATGTCGAGGTGCGGCAGGTTAATATCGGATTCAAGGTCGCCGGCCGCCTGAAGTCGCTCGATGTTGACGAAGGCGCGAGCGTCAAACAGGGCCAGAAGCTCGCCTCGCTCGACAAGGTCTATTTCGAGGACACGCTGCGCCAGTTGCGAGCGCAGGCCGATCAGGCCGCCGCCAATCTCGCCAAGCTGCAAGCGGGCAACCGGCCGGAAGAGATCGCGCAGGCCGAAGCCGCCGTCGCCGAACGCGAGGCCATGGCGGCCAACGCCAAGGCCGCCATCGACCGGGCGGCGCAATTGCTCAAGTCCAACGCCGGAACGCAGAAGACCTACGACGACGCGCTCGCGGCGAGCCGGCAGACGGATGCGCAGCTTCAATCGGCGCGCCAGGCGCTGCGCCTGATGAAGGCCGGCTTCCGCAGGGAGGATATCGACACGGCGCGCGCGCAACTCGCCGAACGCAAGGCGGCGATCGAAATCGCCGATCGGCAGCTTGCCGACGCCGACCTTTTCGCGCCGAGCGACGGCGCCGTTCTCAGCCGCGTGCGCGAAGCCGGCGCCATCGTCAACGCCGGCGAGACGGTTTTCGTGCTCAGCCTGACAAACCCGGTGTGGGTGCGCACCTATGTGTCGGAGCCCGATCTCGGCCGGGTGCGGCCGGGCATGCCGGTGGAGTTGCGCACCGACGGGCCGGGCGCGCCGCCCCTGAAGGGAACGATCGGCTTCATCGCGACCACGGCCGAATTCACGCCGAAGACGGTCGAGACGCGGGAATTGCGGACCGCGCTCGTCTATCGCATTCGCATCGTCGCGGAAGATCCGGGCGGCGCGCTGCGGCAGGGCATGCCGCTGACCATCGCCCTGCCCGACGATACGACGGCGGGAAGCGCCAGATGACCGCGCCGCTCGTCAGGATCGAGCAACTGACCAAAGCCTTTGCGGCCGAAGGGCCCGCCGCCATCCAGTCGCTGACGACGCAGATCGGGGCGGGGCGGGTCACGGGCTTGGTGGGGCCGGACGGCGCGGGCAAGACGACGTTGATGCGCCTGATCGCCGCGCTGCTGACGCCGGGCGCCGGACGCATCGAAGTCTGCGGGCTCGACGTCGCGACGCAAGGAACCGCGATCCACGACACGATCGGCTACATGCCGCAGCGCTTCGGCCTCTACGAAGACCTTACCGTCATGGAGAACCTGCGGCTCTACGCCGACCTGCGCGACCTGCCCGACAGCGCGCGCGCCGCGACCTTCGAGCGCCTGCTCGCCTTCACCGATCTCGCGCGCTTCACCGACCGGTTCGCCGGCGCATTGTCGGGCGGCATGAAGCAGAAACTGGGGCTGGCCTGCGCCATGCTGCGCTCGCCGAAGCTGCTCCTGCTCGACGAGCCCAGCGTCGGCGTCGACCCGATCTCGCGGCGCGAGCTCTGGCGCATGGTCTATGCGCTGATCGCCGATGGCGTCGGCGTCGTGTGGAGCACGGCCTATCTCGACGAGGCCGAGAATTGCGCCGAAGTGATCGTGATGAACGCCGGTCGCGTTCTCTTTCAGGGCGACCCGAAAGCCATGACCGCGGGCATGGCCGGCCGCGTCTTCCAGGCGCATGGCGCGGGCGCGCAACGCCGCACGCTGCTGGCGCGCGCGCTCGCCGACCCGAAGGTCGTCGACGGCGTGATGCAGGGCGAGGCGATCAGGCTCGTCATGGCCGAGGGCGCCGCGCCGCCGGAACCGCGAGAGATCGGCGCGCCGGCGCAGACCCGGATCGAGCCCGCTGCGCCGCGGTTCGAAGACGCATTCGTGGCCGCGCTCGGCGGCATGCCGAAACGCGCGCTTGCGGTTCCCGTGCGAAAGGATGTCGGCAAGGACGACGTCGCGCCGGTGGAAGCGAGAGGACTGACGCGGCGCTTCGGCAGTTTCACGGCGGCCGACCACATCACGTTCAGCATCAGGCGGGGCGAGATATTCGGGCTGCTCGGTCCGAACGGCGCGGGCAAATCGACGACGTTCAAGATGATGTGCGGTCTGCTGCGCCCCAGCGAAGGCGCGGCGCTGGTCGACGGGCTCGATCTTTACCAGGCGCCGTCGGCGGCCCGTGCGCGGCTTGGCTACATGGCGCAGAAATTCTCGCTCTACGGCGATCTTTCGGCGCGCCAGAACCTCGATTTCTTCGCCGGCGCCTACGGCCTCTCTGGGGCCCGGCGGCGCGAGGCGGTCGAGCGCGCCGTCGAGACGTTCGACCTTGGCCCCTATCTCAAGACCAATGCATCCGAATTGCCGCTCGGGTTCAAGCAGCGCCTGGCTCTCTCCTGCGCGATCATGCACGAGCCGCCCGTGCTTTTTCTCGACGAGCCGACATCGGGCGTCGATCCCCTCACGCGCCGCGAATTCTGGGCCTACATCAACGCCATGATCGGGCGCGGCGTGACGGTGATGGTGACGACGCATTTCATGGACGAAGCCGAGTACTGCGACCGCGTCGCGCTGATCTACCGGGGCAGGTCGATCGCCATCGGAACGCCGGAAGACCTGCAGGCCTCCGTGCGCACGGCCGAACGCCCGAAGCCGACCCTCGAAGACGCTTTCATCGCGCTGGTGGAACAGAGCGAGGCCGCGCAGCGGGAGGCCGCATGAGCGAGGCGCCGGTCCCCGCGCGTCATCTGCGCGCGCGCCGCATCCGCGCGCTGATCGTCAAGGAGAGCCTGCAGGTCGCGCGCGATCCCTCGAGCTTCGTCGTCGCCATCGTCCTGCCGGCCCTGCTGCTGTTCCTCTTCGGCTTCGGCATTTCCTTCGACGCCGCCCGCCTGAGGATCGGACTGGCGATCGAGGAGCCGACGCCCGTCGCGCGCGACTTTGCGACGGCGCTCACCAACACGCCCTATTTCGACGTGCGCGAATCGACCGACCGCCGCGCGTTCCTCGACGATCTGGCGGCCGGCAAGATCAACGGCATCGTCACGCTGCCTGGCGATTTCGCCGAACGCCTGGCGCGTGGCGATACGGCCGCTATCCAGATCGTGACGGACGGCAGCGATCCGAACACGGCGTCGCTGACGACCGGCTATGTCCAGGGCGCCTGGCAATCCTGGCGCGCGCAACGCGCCCTCGGGGCGCAAGGGCGGTCCGGCGGCATCGACGTGGAGCCGCGCTTCTGGTTCAACCCGGAGCTCGAAAGCCGGCGCTTCCTTGTGCCGGGCTCCATTTCGCTGATCCAGATGATGATCGGCGCGCTGCTCACGGCGCTGGTCGTTTCGCGCGAGTGGGAGCGCGGCACGATCGAGGCGCTTCTGGCGACGCCCGTCGGCGTCGTCGAATTCATCATCGGCAAGCTCGTGCCGAATTTCGTCCTCGGCATGATCGCCATGGCGGTCTGCGTGCTGGCCTCGATCTTCGTCTTCGGCATTCCGCTGCGCGGATCGCTCCTCGCGCTCACGCTGTTCACAGCCGCGTTTCTCGCGGTCGCGCTCAGCATCGGCCTGCTCATCTCGACCGTGGCGCGCACGCAATTCCTGGCGAGCCAGCTCGCCATGCTCGCCGCCTTCCTGCCGGGCCTCTATTTCTCGGGCTTCCTGTTCGAGATCGCCAGCATGCCGGCGCCGTTACAATGGTTCTCGGTCATCGTTCCGGCCAAATATTACGTGCGCGGCCTGCAAACGATTTTTCTCGCCGGCGACATTCCCTCAGTCCTTCTGCCGGCCGGCGGCGTGCTCGTGCTGATGGCGACGATCCTGTTCGCCCTGACGGCGCGCAATACGAAACAGAGGCTCGACTGACATGGTCTGGACGCGCCTCTCCGCCCTGATCGTCAAGGAATTGCTGGCCGCTTTCCGCGATCCGCGCGGCCGCATGGCGCTGATCGTCCCGCCGCTGATCCAGCTCTTTCTGTTCGCCTTCGCCGCAACGCTGGAAGTCAGCAACGTGCCGATCGGCGTGGTCAACCAGGATTGGGGCGCGCAGTCGGCGCAACTCGTCGCGCGCCTCGAGCGCGCCTCCGCCTTTTCCGAAATTCGCCGCTACGACAGCGAAAAGGCGGCGCGCGCGGCGATCGACCGGCAGGACGTGATGGTCGTGCTCGAGATCGGGCAGGATTTCTCGCGCAAGCTGGCGGCCGGGGAAGCCCCGTCCGTCCTCGTGCTGCTCGACGGCCGCCGCTCCAACAGCGCGCAGATCGTCAATTCCTACGTCAACAGCATCGTGGCGCAATATGCAGCCGAATTCAGCGCAGCCCGCAGCCCGCCGCCCGATAGCGAGATCGTCGACCGGAGCTGGTACAACGCCAATCGCGAGTACCGCAACGCCATGGTGCCGATCCTGATCGCCACGCTGCCGATGATGACGGTCATGATGATCGTGGGCATGTCCGTGGCGCGCGAGCAGGAGCTCGGAACATTCGAGCAATTGCTCGTGTCGCCGCTTCAGCCGATCGAGATCGTCGCGGGCAAGTCCGTGCCGGGCCTGATCGTGGGGCTGGCGCAATGCGCGGTCATCACGCTGATCGTGATCTTCGTCTTCGGCATCCCGCTGCTCGGGTCGGCGATCGTCCTGTTTGCGGCGCTGGCCGTCTTCCTCCTCTCCATCATCGGCGTCGCGCTGTTCGTGTCATCCATCGCCACCAACCAGCAGCAGGCGATGATGGGCACGATGGTCGTCATCATGCCGGCCATGATGCTCTCGGGATTTTCCTCGCCGGTGCAGAACATGCCGGACTGGCTGAAGCCGCTGGCCTTGGCCAATCCGCTGACGCACATCCTCGTCGTCCTGCGCGGCCTCTTCCTGCGCGACATGCCGGTCGCCCTCGCCGCCCAGCGCATCTGGCCGATGGCGGTCATGGCGGTCGTCACCATCGTGATCGCGGCCTGGATGTTCCGTCGCAAGGTCCAGTAGACTGCGGACATGAATCGTTCTCTCGCCCGCGCCGCCGGCGTGCCCGACGATGTTCTCGCCGCATTGGACGCCTGCGGCGTCGCGCCGACGTGGCGCTTCCATCCGGCCGCGCCTACGGTGGCGGCGGCCATGGAGCATTGGAAGGACATTCCCGGCGCGCACGCCAAGAACCTGTTCTTCAAAGACGCCGGCGGGCGGCTATGGCTGCTGACGGCGCTCGCCGAGCGTCGCCTTGATCTCAAGGGCCTGCCGAAGATTCTCGGGTCCAAGCGCCTCTCCTTCGGCAGCGCGCCGCTGCTCGAAGAGGCCCTGGGCGTGACGCCCGGCTCGGTCACGCCGCTGGCGGCGCTGCGCGATGCGGAGAAGCGCGTGACGATCGCACTCGACGCCGACCTCATGCGCGCGGAGACCGTCAACGTCCACCCGCTCGTGAATACCGCGACAATCGGCATGCGCGCCGGGGAACTCGTCCGCTTCCTCCGACATTGCGGCCATGAACCGCTGACCGTCGAACTCGGACCGCTTTGACGCGGCCTCGGCGCTGCGCGACGATCCGCGATCGACGACGGAGGCTTGCGTGAGACAGATCTGGATCGAGAAGTTCGGCGCGCCCGACGTGTTGCGCGTCAAGGAGGCGCCCGATCCGGCCCCTGCCGCCGGCGAGCTTCGCGTGCGCGTCGAGGCGAGCGGCGTCAATTTCGCCGACATCATGGGGCGGCTCGGCCTCTATCCTGACCTGCCGCCCATTCCCGTCGTTCCGGGCTACGAGGTCGCCGGCCGCGTCGATGCGGCGGGGCCGGGCGTGGACCCCGCCTGGATCGGTCGCGACGTCATCGCCATGACGCGGTTCGGCGGCTATGCGGATGTCGTCTGCGTTCCGCTGGGACAGGTCTTCGCCCGGCCGGAGGGCATGTCGGCCGAGGAGGGCGCCGCGCTGCCGGTCAATTACATCACGGCCTGGCAACTCGTCGTCGTCATGGGCGGCCTGAAGAAAGGCGAGACAATGCTTGTCCATTCGGCGGGCGGCGGCGTCGGCGTCGCGGCGACGCAGATCGCGAAGCATATCGGCGCGACGGTCATCGGCACGGCCTCGAGCGGCAAGCACGCCGCGCTGCGCGCGATCGGCGTCGATCATCTCATCGACTACACGCGGGATGATTTCGAGACCCGCACGCGCGAGATCACGAGCGGACGCGGCGTCGAACTCATTCTCGACGCGGTCGGCGGCGAAAGCGTGAAGAAGGGCTTCCGCATTCTGGCGCCGACCGGCCGTCTCGGCATGTTCGGCGCTTCGTCGATGGCGACCGGCCGCACCCGCCATCCGCTCGCGCTCCTGTCCTTCGCCTTCAACACGCCGTGGTTCCGTTTCAATCCGCTCGCGCTGATGAACCAGAACAAGGGCGTCTTCGGCGTGAACGTCGGGCATATGTGGGATCAGACGGAACGCATCGCCGGCTGGTTCGACGAGATCCTCGACCTCTGGCGCCAGCGAGCTCTCAGGCCGCAGATCGACAGGACCTTTTCCTTCGCGGAGGCTGGCGCGGCCCACGACTTCATCCAGAGCCGCCGCAACCTCGGCAAGGTCCTGCTCGTTCCCTGAAGCCGACGTCGCCGGGTTGCAGGGAAACGCTCGATAGGCCATCGTCCCGGCGACGACGGACAGGGACGGCGACATGGCGGGCGGGGCTGCGACGACAATTCTTGGCGTGAGCCCGATGGTCGCTTCGACCATCCTCCTCGCTGCGACCTACGCGGTCATCATTTCCGAGAAGATCAATCGCTCGATCGTCGCGCTGGTCGGCGCCTGCCTGATGGTCATCGCCGGCCTGCTGACGCAGGACGAGGCGATCAAGGGGATAGACTTCAATACGATCGGCCTGTTGACCGGCATGATGATCCTCGTGTCGATTTCGCGCCGGTCGGGCATGTTCCAGTATGTCGCGATCCGCGCCGCGCAGGCGGCCCGCGCCCATCCCGGGCGCGTCCTGCTGCTCCTGCAACTGGCGACCGCAATTCTGTCCGCGCTGCTCGACAACGTGACGACCGTCCTTCTGATCGTTCCGGTGACGCTGGCGATCGTGAAAGAGCTGGACGTGCCCGTCTATCCCTTCCTTTTCGCCGAAATCTTCGCCTCCAACATCGGCGGCACGGCGACGCTGATCGGCGATCCGCCGAACATCCTGATCGGCTCGCTGGCGGGTCTCGACTTCAATTCCTTTCTCGTCCATCTCGCGCCGATCATCGTCGTCGTCATGGCCGTGCAGGCGCTCATGATCCATGTCCTCTGGGGCCGCTCCATGCGTTCGACGCCCGAGCACGAGGCTCGGATCATGGCGATGCGGGCGGTCGACAGCATCACGGACTGGGCCCTGCTGCGCCAGTCGCTGATCGTCATCTGCGGCGTCATACTCGGCTTCGTCGTCGCCCGCCCGCTGCATCTGGAGCCCGCGACGATAGCCATGTTCGGCGCGGCGATCCTGATGCTCCTGGACAATTGGGAACATCACAACGAGAAGGCCGCCGAGAACATTCACTCGACCTTCTCGGATGTCGAATGGATCACGATCTTCTTCTTCGTCGGCCTGTTCATCGTCGTGAAGGGCGTGGAAGCCAACGGCCTGCTGTCGCTGGCGGCGACCAGGCTGACCGAGGCGACCGGCGGCTCGCTGCCGACGACGGGATTCGCCATCCTCTGGGCGTCGGCCGTTCTCTCGGCGATCGTCGACAACATTCCGTTTGTCGCGACCATGATCCCGCTCATCAAGAACATGGCGCCGGCCTTCGGCGGGCCGGACGCGATCCAGCCGCTGTGGTGGGCGCTGTCGCTCGGCGCGTGCCTGGGCGGCAACGGCACGCTGATCGGCGCCTCGGCCAATCTCACCGTCGCCGGCATAGCCGAACGCAACGGCGTGCCGTTCAGCTTCATGAAATATACGCTCTACGCCTTTCCGATGATGCTGGTCTCGGTGGCGATCAGCCACGTCTACATCTGGTGGCGCTACTTCTGAGGATGCCGAAGCGGCGCCGCTTCGCCAATCCCGCGCTCGCCGCCGGACGCTTTTCAATCTCGCGCGAAAGCGACGATCGCGCCGCGGCCGATCGCGCCGCTCTGCCGCTTCGCCTCGCGACCGTTCCTGAAGAGAATCATCGTCGGGATTCCGCGAATGCCGTAGCGCTGGGCGATGTCGGGCGCGGCCTCGGTGTCCAGCTTCGCGAGCCGCACCTTCGGCTCCAGGTCGCGCGCCGCCGCGGCGAATTCCGGCGCCATTGCGCGACACGGGCCACACCACGCGGCCCAGAAATCGACGAGGACAGGGATTTCCGTCCGCCCGACAAGACGGTCGAAGGCGTCGGCGTTGGCGAGTTCGGCAGGGCGGCCGTCGAACAGCGGCGCGTGACAGCGCCCGCAATCCGGCGCCTCGCCGGCGTAGATGCGTGTCTCGGGCGCGCGGTTGAGCCCGCCACAATGCGGGCAGACGATGATGACGGCGTCTGTCATGGCGCGTTCCTCAGGATTGTGCAGGCAATGGCCGAACGCAAATATCGTCGCGCGATGCGGTTCTCGCAAGCGGCCGGCGCCGTCATGTCGTGATGCGGATTCACGCCGCGATGGCGGGCCGCGCCCAGCGCCGCGCGACGTAGGCGCTCGCCAGATAGGCGGCGACGATCGCGACGATCGAAACGGCGATGTGGAGCGGAAGAGGCGCGAACGACAGCCAGCCGCCGAGCGGCGTGACGGGCAGGGCGACGGCGACGGCCAGCGCGCCGAGCGACGAGGCGACAAGCGCTGGATGCGGCAGGCTCGCGAACAATCGGCCGCGCGACCGGATGACGAATATGACGAGAATCTGCGTCGCCATCGATTCGACGAACCAGGCGGTGCGGAACGTCGTCTCGTCCGCGTGGAATATGCGCAGCAATATGAAGAAGGTCGCGAGATCGAAGAACGAACTCACCGCGCCCATGACGAAGGTGAAGCGTTTCAGCGCCTCGAGATCCCAGACCTGCGGCTTCGCTGTCTCTTCCGCCGCCACGCGGTCGAAGGGAATGCCGAGCTCCGATACGTCGTAGATCAGGTTGTTGACCAGGATCTGAACCGGCAGCATCGGCAGGAAAGGCAGCAGCAGAGAGGCGGCGGCCATCGAGAGCATGTTGCCGAAGTTCGAACTCGTGCCCATCAGCAGATATTTCGAGACATTGACGAAGGTGCGCCGCCCTTCGACCGCCGCCTCCGCGAGGATGTGCAGGTCCGGTCGCGTGAGAATCATGTCGGCGGCCTGCTTGGCGACATCGACCGCGCTCTCGACGGAAACGCCGACGTCGGCGGCGTGCAGCGAAGGCGCGTCGTTGACGCCGTCGCCGACGTATCCGACGGTCGCGCCGCGCGCCTGCAACGCTTGGATCACTCGCGTCTTCTGCGCCGGGCTCACGCGGCAGAACAGGCTCGTCCGCGCGGCGGCGGCGGCCAGCGCCGCGTCGTCCATCGTCGAAATCCGGGCGCCGGTCAGGAAACTGTCCGCCTCGAGCCCGATCGAGCGCGCAAGATGACGCACCACGAGTTCGTTGTCGCCGGATACGACTTTCACCACGACGCCTGTCGCGGCGAGTTTGCTGAGGGCGTCGGCCGCGCTCGCCTTTGGCGGATCGAGAAAGGCGGCAAAGCCCGCGAAGACCAGCTTGTCTTCGTCCTCGATATGGCAGGAGGCGGCGTCGGCCGCCATGTTGCGCCACGCGACGGCGAGCAGGCGCATGCCCTCGCCCGCGAAGGAATCGTGCAGCCTCGCCAATCGCGCGCGCGCGCCGGCGTCGAGCGGGCGCACCGCGCGGTCGCGCGACTCCATATGCGTGCAATGAGCGAGAACGTCTTCCGGCGCGCCCTTGGCGATGAGAAGGCGCTTGCCCTCCTTCTCGAGAAGGACGGACACACGGCGGCGTTCGAAATCGAAGGGAACCTCGTCGATCTTGCGCCATTGCGTCGCGTCTGCGGGCGCGGGTCGCGCGAGCACGGCTTCGTCCATCGGAGAGCGCAGGCCGGTCTCGAACTTGCTGTTGAGCCAGGCGAGTTCGAAGACATGATCGTCGTCCGCGCCATCCTCGCGGATCGCGCGCGCGAGATCGATGCGCGCCTGCGTCAGCGTTCCCGTCTTGTCGGTGCACAGCACGTTCATCGCGCCGAGATTGTGGATCGCCGGCAGATGCTTGACGATGACGCCGCCGGCCGCGAGCCGCATCGCGCCGCGCGACAGCGACACTGTCATGATCATCGGCAGAAGTTCGGGCGTCAGTCCCACGGCGAGCGCCAGGGCGAACAGAAAGGATTCGAGCAGGGGCCGCTCGAAGGCGATATGCGCCAGCAGGACGACGAAGACCAGAATGCTGGTGAGGCGGACGACGAGCCGGCTAAAGTCGCGCATCGACCGCTCGAAAGCGGTCGGAGGTTCGCTCGCGCCGAGCGCGCTCGAAATGTCGCCCATGGCTGTCGCGGCGCCGGTGCGGACGATCAGCATCCGTCCGTTTCCGGCCACCACCGAGGCCCCCATGAACAGGCCGTTGCTCGCTTCCGCCATGTCGTCGGTCTGCGCGGGCGCGCAGGTCTTCTCGACCGGATAGGGCTCGCCGGTCAGGAGCGCCTGATTGACGAAGAGATCGTGCGCCTCGATCACGACGCCGTCGGCCGGCACAATGTCGCCCGCCCTCAATTCCACGACGTCGCCGGGCGCGAGTTGCTGCGTCGGAATGGAGACGAGCGCGCCGTCACGCAGCGTGTCGGCATGGACGGCGACCGATTTTCTCAGCGCGTCGGCGGCCGTTTCCGCCCGAGCCTCCTGCACGACGTCGATCGCGATCGACATGGCGAGGATCGCGAGGATCGTGACAAAGCCCGTGCGATCGCCGGTCGCCGCGGAGACCGCGGCCGCGGCCGCAAGGATCAGGATGAGAGGCTCGCCGAGCTTGCGCGCGATCTTGCGCAGCACGACGAAGCGCGCGCGCTTGTCGAACGCATTCGGGCCGCATTCTCGCAACCGTCGCGCGGCTTCAGCGGACGACATCCCTTCGGCAGACGAAGACAGCGACGCAAACAACCTTGCGATCGGGTTGCGCCAAAAGGGGCCCGGCGCCACGTCGACGTTCAGATCGCGCATCTGGCCCAGCGACATTCGAGCTTCTCCCGATCGTCCGCTCCGGCGCTCGACGCGGGAGCGCATTGCGGAGCCTCCGCCAATTCCCGTCCTCGCGCGAAGGCTTGCGACAATGGAGCATTGACGATTGTCATTCGATAACGAACGTTAATTCCTCCAACGGGTTTTGATTGTCTCACTCTCAGCTCTTTTGAGGCAATTCCTTCGACAATCGACATGCCGACGATATCATCGCGCCAGTAATCGTATGCGTGGGGCAGGCATGTCGACTGGACCCGGAACGGATGAGCGGCGGGGCCGTCCGTGGGTTGAACGTTACCGCGATTTGCGCCGGCGCGTCGAACGGCTCGAGGCCATGTACGAGGACCGCGAGCAGCTCGCGACCATCATGGCGACCGGGCGCTACTTCAAGCTCGCCTATGCGACGGCGCGCGCTTACGAGCAGATCGAAAAGGAATTCGCCTGGACGCGCGAGGCGGACGCCTCGGACTGATCGTCATGCGACACGACGCCGCGCGTCGAAGTCGGCGAGACGCGCGGCGACATTCTCGTCGTCCAGCATCGAAGCGGCGTCGCCGGGATAGCGGCGTCGCCAGTTCGGATATTCGGTCGTCGTGCCCGGCAGGTTCGGCTGGTCGCGCAGGCCCAGCGCGTCCTCGAGCGGCAGGATCGCCAGCGCGGCCGGCGTCTCCGCGACGAAGCGCGTCGCGGCGTCCAGCGCTTTCTCGGGCTCGTCAGACGCAGGCGCCGGACCATCGGCCACCTGCGCTTCCACGAAGGCGCGCCAGGCGAGGTCCCGTTCGGCGGCGCGTTCGTCGGCGCATTGCGCGCCGGTGCGGCCCGGCGGCAATTGTGCGAGCTGTTCGCGCGCCTCGATATCGCAGCCGCGCCACCAGCCTTCGATCGTCGCGGTGTCGTGCGTCGCGGTCATGGCGACCGCGGTCGCCGGATACCAGTCGGGCGGATTGAACCGATCGTGGTTACGCTCGAATTGCAGAACCCGCAGGCCGGCGACGCCTTCCTGCGCCAGACGCTCGCGCAGGCCGTGCGGCACCGTGCCGAGATCCTCGCCGATGACCACGGCCTCGTGCCGGCGCGATTCGAGCGCCAGAAGGCCGAGCAGATCGTCCGTGGGATAGCCGAGATAGACGCCTTCGGTCGCCGGCGCGCCATCGGGGACGAGCCAAAGCCGGACGAGGCCCATGACGTGGTCGATGCGCACGCCGCCCGCGTTGCGCAGCGCCGCGCGCAGCGTCGCGACGAACGGCGCGTGGCCGCTTGCGCGCAGGGCGCGCGGCGAGAAAGTCGTGAGGCCCCAGTTCTGGCCGAGCGGCGCGAGCATGTCGGGCGGCGCGCCGATCGACAGGCCGAGCAGGATGTCGCCCTGTTGCGACCAGGCGTGCGAGCCGCCGGCGTTCATGCCGACCGCGAGATCGGACAGGAGGCCGATCCGCATGCCGGCCGAAAGCGCCCGTCCCTGGGCCCGCGCCAGCGAACGGTCCGCCAGCCATTGCGCGAAGACGTGGAAGCCGATCTCGCAGGCGTTGTCGCGCGCGAAACGCGCGACGGCGCGCGACGTCGGGTCGCGCAATTCGGGCGCCCAGTCGCGCCAGTTCCATTTGGTGAAGTCGCGCGTGAATTCATGCGCGTGCAAGGCCTCGAACAGGGCATGGGCCTCGAGCGCCTCGCCGCCTGCAGCTCGAAAAGCGACAAAATCCGCGGCCGCCGCCGACGGCGCCTTCATGTCGCTCGCGCAGAAATCGTCGTAGAGCGCGCGCAGCAGCGTAGCGCGGGCGCGCGCCGCGCGCGGCCAGTCGATCAGACCGGACGTGTCGCTGTCCTCGCCGCTCAGGCGCGCCGCCATCGTCGCGACGCGCTCGGGACCGACAACGTCGGCTGGATCGGCGTAGAGCGCGTTGTAGAAGAGACGGCTCGACGGCGAATAGGGCGTGTAGTGGCAATCGTCGGCGAGGAACAGCGCATGCGCGGGGCTCAGCGCGACGAGGTCGGCGCCGCGCCGCGCCGCGCTTTCGGCAAGTTGCGCCACCGCGCCGAAATGACCGACGCCGCCATCGCCCGCGCTGCGCAGCCCGTAGATCTGTGCGGCCAGCCCCCACATCCGGCCGCCGTCGGCGGCTTCTTCCAGCGTGCGCGCCTTGGACGGCGCGACGGCCAGCGTGACCTCGCGATCGGGCAGGGCGAGCCGGTGGTAGCCGATGCGGTCGACGCGCGGCAGGCGGCCCTCGTCGTCGATGCGCAGATCGGCCGCGCCGCCGAGTTCATACTCGATACGCACATGAGCGCCGGCCGGCGCTGCCGAACCGATCGCGATGCGCTCGCCGGCGCGCGCGACGATCAGCGGCCGCGGCGCGGCGTCTGCGCACTCCGCGGCAAGGCGCGCGCGCGCCTCGACGATCTGGGCGTCCGACTGCGCGGGCAGGCCGAGGGCGGCCAGCGCAGCGCGCAAGGTTTCGGCGCAGACGTCTCGATCCGCGCCCGTATTGTCGGTCCAGCGCGGCTGAAAACCCGCCTCGGCCGCGAGCCCGCGCAGGGCTGCGTCGCTCATGCGCCCTCCGCGGCGTGGTCCAGGCGAAGCACGATGACGGAAAGCGGCGGCAGCACGAGTTCGAGCGATTGCGCATGGCCGTGCGCGGGCGCGTCGCGCGTCTGCGCGCCGCCGAGATTGCCCATGTTCGCGCCGCCGTAGCAGGCCGCGTCCGTATTGAGGATTTCCTTCCAGAAGCCGGCATGCGGCACGCCGATCGAATAGAAGGGCCGCGGCTCGGGCGTCATGTTGAGCGCCACGACGATCGGCCGCGCGCCCTGGCTTTTGCGCATATAGGCGAAGACGCTGTTGTCGCGATCGTCGACCACGAGCCATTCGAAGCCCTCGGGCTTCGAGTCCGCCGCATGCAAGGCCGGTTCGCCGCGATAGACGACGTTGAGGTCGCGCACCAGCGCGACCAGACCGGCATGGCCGGGCTCGTCGAACAGGCGCCAGTCGAGCTGGCGATCATGGCTCCATTCGCGCCATTGGCCGAATTCGGCGCCCATGAACAGGAGCTTCTTGCCGGGGTGCGTCCACATCAGCGCGAGATAGGCGCGCAGATTGGCGCGCTTGCGCCAGTCGTCGCCCGGCATCTTGTCGATGAGCGAGCGCTTGCCGTGCACGACCTCGTCGTGCGAGACGGCGAGCACGAATTTCTCGGCATGGGCGTACATCATGCCGAAGGTGATCTCGTCGTGATGGTGGCGGCGATGGACGGGGTCGCGCGCCATGTAGCGCAGCGTGTCGTTCATCCATCCCATGTTCCATTTGTAGGCGAAGCCGAGGCCGCCCTCTTCGACGCGCGTCGTCACGCCGGGCCATGCGGTCGATTCCTCGGCGATCATGATGGCGCCGGGACAGCGGCTCGCGACGATGGAATTCGTCGCGCGCAGGAAGTCGATCGCCTCCAGGTTTTCGCGACCGCCGAATTCGTTCGCCGTCCACTGCCCTTCCGGACGGGAATAGTCCCGGTAGAGCATCGAGGCGACCGCATCCACGCGCAGGCCGTCGACGTGGAAATCCTCCAGCCAGCGCAACGCGCTCGCGATCAGGAAATTGCGGACCTCGCGTCGCCCGAAATTGTAGAGGACCGTGTCCCAGTCGGGGTGCAGCCCTTCGCGGGGATCGGCGTGTTCGTAGAGGGCCGTGCCGTCGAAGCGCACGAGGCCGTGCGCGTCGTTGGGAAAATGATGGGGCGCCCAATCGACGATCACGCCGAGGCTCGCCGCATGGCAGGCGTCGACGAAACGGGCGAAGCCCGCGGGATCGCCGTGGCGCGCGGTCGGCGCGAACAGCGACAGCGGTTGATATCCCCACGAGCCGCGGAACGGATGTTCCGCGATCGGCAGCAGTTCGACATGCGTGAAACCGAGCGCGGACGCGTAGGTCGGCAGTCTTCGCGCCGCCTCGTCCCAGTCGAGTTCTGCGTCGTGCTTGTGCAGCCAGGAGCCGAGATGGACTTCGTAGATCGAGATCGGCGCCTCGGGCGCCTGCCGCGCGGCGCGCGTCGCCATCCATTCCTCGTCCCGCCAGACGTGGTCGGGCGCGGCCGCGACGATCGAGGCGGTTTCCGGTGGCGCCTCGCTGCGGAACGCCATCGGATCGGCCTTGAGCGGCAATTCGTGGCCCTCGCGATCGACGATTGCGAATTTGTAGCGCTCCCCCGCGCCGATCCGCGCCACGAACAATTCCCAGACGCCCGCGCGATGGCGCAGCCGCATGGGATGGCGGCGCCTGTCCCAGCCGTTGAAATCGCCGACGACCGAAACGCTGCGCGCATTCGGCGCCCAGACCGAGAAGCGCACGCCAGGCGCATCCGCGATCCGCATTTCACGCGCGCCGAGCAGTTCGGTCAGTTTCGGATGGCAGCCGGCGGCGAAAAGCGCGAGGTCTTCGTCGGGCAGCAGTTCCCAGTACGAATAGGGGTCCTCGGCGATGCAGGCGGCGTCCGGCCAGATCGTGCGCAACAGATAGGGCTCGTCGCCCGGCAGCAGCGCGCCGTGGAGGCCGCGCGCGTCGATCTGGTCGAGGACGGCGAGCCTGCGCGCTCCGGCGGCGTCCAGCGCCTCGACGCCGAGCGCGCCGGGCAGGAAGGCGCGCACGACGCGGCCTTGCGGCGTCTCGTGCGGACCGAGCACGGCGAAAGGATCGGCGCAGCGGCCTTCGGCAAGCGCGTCGACCAGGGCGGCGTCGAGCGCCGCGGGATGAACCCGCGCGCCTGCGACAGGCTGCTTCTGGATTGCCGACCGGGACATGGACGCGCCGCTCTTGCCGGCCGAACGAATCAACTGCGGCCGTTCAGCGACTTTACCGCAGCGCATGCCTGAACGTCAGCCGGTCCGCGCGCCCTGGTACAGCGTAGCGTAGCGGCGCGCCGAATCCGACCATTCGAACGTGCGCGCCATGGCGGCGCGGCGCATTTCGTCGAGCCTGCGGCCCGAGCCGAACGTGTCGAGCGCGCGGCGCACCGCTCCCTTGAACTGCTGCGCGGTCGGCGTTTGGAAAAGAAAGCCGGTGCGCCCGTCCTCGATCGTGTCGGCGAGACCGCCGGTCCGGTGGGCGATCGGCAGGGAGCCGAACCGTTGGGCGTACATCTGGCTCAAGCCGCAGGGTTCGAATCGCGAGGGCATCAGCAGGAAGTCGGAGCCGGCGAACATGGCGCGCGCCTCCGAGCCGTCGAAGCCGATGCGCACGCCGACCTGGCTCGGATGTTTGCGCGCCAGCGTCAGCATCCGGTCCTCCAGATGCGTCTCGCCTTGTCCGGTCACCACGAGCTGGCCGCCGTGCGCGACGATTTCCTCGGCCACCTCGATCGACAGATCGACGCCCTTCTGGTGCACGAGGCGCGAGATGATCGCGAACAGCGGCCCGCGCGACAGCGCCAGCCCGAACAGGCCGCGGATGTAGTCCGCGTACCGGCCCTTCCAGCGGTCGGGCTCGAAGCCCTCGCCATGATGCGTGTGGCGCGGGTCCCAGGACTCGTCGATGCCGTTGAGGATGCCGCTGAGCCGTCCCTGCCGCGAGCGCTCGGACAGCAGGCCGTGCAGGCCGCAGCCGAATTGCGGCGTCGTGATTTCCTGCGCGTAGGTCGCGCTGACGGTGGTCAGATGGTCGGCGTAGTAGACGCCGGCCTTGAGGAACGACAGGCGTCCGTAGAATTCGACGCCGTCGACCCTGTAGGCGGCCTCGGGAATCGCCAGCGCCTTCAGGCGCGCCGGATCGAAGGCGCCCTGATAGGCGAGATTGTGGATGGTGAGCAGCGACGGCGTCTCCACGCCGCGCCAGGCGAGATAGCCGGGCGCCAGCGCGGTCGGCCAGTCGTTGAGATGCAGATTGTCGGGACGCCAGTTCGCGTCGCCCAGGCCCGCCGCCATGTCGGCGGCCGCAAGGCTCAGGCGCGCGAAACGGATGTCGTTGTCGATCCAGTCCCTGCCCTCGGGATCGAGATAGAGGCCGCCCGGCCGGTCGTAGAGATCGGCGTTGAGCAGGACGTAGACGGGAATGCCGTCGGCCGTGCGCGTCCGTCCGAGCGCGCAGGCGGGAATTTCGCCAAGACCCGGCAGCAGGCCCACCGGCTCGATGGCGCCGGCGCGTTCGAGCACCTGTCGGTAGCCGGGAACGAGAATGCGCACGTCCGAAAGAGCGCGCAGCGCGCGCGGCAGGGCGGCCGAGACCTCGCCCAGGCCGCCGGTCTGCACGTAGTCGGAAATCTCGGAAGTGACGAACAGGACCTTGCGGCGCGCAATCGGCTGCTCGGCCTGCGCGGCCTCGCTCTCAAGGTCGAAATGACCCCGTTCCTGCCAACCCATGCGCTCGCGCCCGCCGCCCTTAGCTCAAGCCGAATCACTTCGCTCGTTGGTCCATCTGTTTAATCCGGAAACGCTAGCCAATGGTTAACGCAACGGAAATCATCAGACGAAAGCGCGCTTTGTCGTCGTTTCCGGCGCGGATGAGGGTTAACGCCCCCGGGAAAAAACGCCCCCGGGTTACCGCGCGTTGGCGCTTTATCGAATTCTTCAGCAGCCTCCGGTTAACTCTGGGGCATCGTGCCGAAGGGTTTGTTTGCATGCGTACGAACACTTTGAAGTCGTCGGATATTCTTTCGCCGGTGGAACGGCGGCCCAACGCCAGGGAAGAGGCGGCCGCCGCCATTCAGGCGCTGCGCAAGGAAATCGAGGCCAAGCTGATCTACAACGTCGGCAAGCCGCCGGCGCTCGCGCTGAACCACGACTGGCTGACCGCCGCCATCCTCGCCGTGCGCGACAAGATCATCGACCGCTGGATGGCTTCCATCCGCGAGGCCAAGCGCTCGGGGCGCAAGCGGGTCTACTATCTCTCGCTCGAATTCCTCATCGGCCGCCTGTTCGAGGACGCGCTCGGCAATCTCGGCCTGAAGGAGCAGATGCGCGAGGCGCTGGCGCTCGTCGGACTCGATCTCGATTCCATCGCGCAGCTCGAACCCGACGCAGCGCTCGGCAACGGCGGCCTGGGGCGGCTTGCGGCCTGCTTCATGGAGAGCATGGCGACGCTCGGCGTATCCGGGCTCGGCTACGGCATCCGCTATGACCACGGGCTGTTCAAGCAGCGCGTCGTCGACGGCGCCCAGGTCGAGACCCCGGAAGACTGGCTCTCCTTCCGCAACCCCTGGGAGTTCCAGCGGCGCGAAATCCTGCACGAGATCGGATTCGGCGGCGAAGTGTCGAGCGAGGCCGGCTGGGACGGCGCCGAGCGCCACGCCTGGCAGCCGGCGGAGAAGATTCTGGCCGTCGCCTACGACACGCCGGTCGTCGGCTGGCGCGGCGACACGGTGAACACGCTGCGTCTGTGGAGCGCCAAGGCGATCGACCCGATCCGCCTCGACGCCTTCAACGCCGGCGACCATGTCGGCGCGATCTACGAACGCTCGCGCGCGGAAAGCATTTCGCGCATTCTCTATCCCTCGGACTCCAGCCCGGCAGGTCACGAATTGCGCCTGCGGCAGGAGTATTTCTTCGCGTCCGCCTCGCTGCAGGATCTGATCCGGCGCCATATCCAGCGCTTCGGCGACGTGCGCAACCTGCACGAGAAGGCCGCCATCCAGCTGAACGACACGCATCCCGCCATCGCGGTCGCCGAACTGATGCGCCTGCTGCTCGACGTGCACGGCGTCGGCTGGGAGGAGGCCTGGACCATCACGCGCGAAGCGACGTCCTACACCAACCACACGCTGCTGCCCGAGGCGCTGGAGACCTGGCCCGTCGAGCTGATGGGCCGCCTGCTGCCGCGCCATCTGCAGATCATCTACGCGATCAACATGCGCTTCCTGGGCGAGGCGAAGGCCGCCGGCGCGGACGACGCCATGCTGCGCTCGGTCTCGCTGATCGGCGAGGAAGGCGGCAAGCGGGTGCGCATGGGCAATCTCGCCTTCGTCGGATCGCACATGATCAACGGCGTCTCCGCCCTGCATACGGATCTGATGAAGGAGACCGTGTTCCACGATCTCGCGAAAATCCTGCCGGGCCGCATCGTCAACAAGACGAACGGCATCACGCCGCGACGCTGGCTGATCAATTCCAATCCGGCGCTGACGGACCTTCTGCGCGAAACGGTCGGCGCGGGCGTGGTGGACGACATCGAGCGCATCCGCGACTTCGAGCGTTATGTCGACGACGCCTCCGCGCAGGACCGCTTCGCCGCGATCAAGCGCGTCAACAAGGAGACGCTCGCCGAATACATCAACGAGCAGAGCGGCGTGCGCATCGATCCGGCGGCCGTGTTCGACGTGCATGTCAAGCGCATCCACGAATACAAACGGCAGCTCCTCAACATTCTCGAGACGATCGCGCTCTACGACGCGATCCGCGCCGATCCGCACCGCGACTGGGCCCCGCGCGTGAAGCTGTTCGCCGGCAAGGCGGCGGCGAGCTACGTGCAGGCCAAGTCGATCATACGGCTGATCAACGACGTGGCGCGGCGCGTGAACAACGATCCGGCGACGCGCAACCTGCTCAAGGTCGTGTTCATGCCGAACTTCAACGTGAGCCTCGCCGAGATGATCGTGCCCGCGGCCGACGTGTCGGAACAGATTTCGACGGCCGGCATGGAAGCGTCGGGAACGGGCAACATGAAGTTCGCGCTCAATGGCGCGGTGACGATCGGCACGCTCGACGGCGCCAATGTCGAGATCAAGGAGCATGTCGGCGACGAGAACATCGTCATCTTCGGCCTGACCGCGCAGCAGGTGGAGGAGGCGCGCCGCGCCGGCCATCGCCCGGCCTATGTCATCGGCGCCAACGCCCAGCTCAAGCGCGCGCTCGACGCGGTCGCCGGCGGCGAATATTCGCCCGAGGACCGCGACCGCTACGCCGGCCTCTGCCACTCCTTGTGGGACAGCGATTATTTCATGGTGACGCCGGACTTCGCCTCCTACTGGGACGCGCATCGCCGCATGGACGACATGTGGCGCGACCGCGCGCGCTGGCGGCGCATGTGCATGCTGAATACCGCGCGTATGGGCTGGTTTTCCTCCGATCGCACGATCCGCGAATATGCCGAGGAAATCTGGAAGGTGCCGCATACGCGCACGCATGGATGATCGCATCGCGGAGACCTGCGCGCGGCCGGACGTTCCTGGCCTCCGGCTGACCGACGACGGCGCGACGATCGGCGTGGCCTCGCGTCATGCCGATCGCATCTTCGTCTGCCTTTTCGACGAAGACGACAACGAGACCGCGCGCATCGCGCTCGCGCATTCCGACGGCGACATGCATTACGGCTTTGTGACCGGAATGCGCGCGGGCCAGAAGTACGGCCTGCGTGCGGACGGCCCGTGGGACCTCTGCGCCGGGCACAGGTTCGACCCCGCGAAACTTCTGGTCGATCCCTACGCACGGCGGCTCGACCGCCCTTTCGCCTTCCACCCTGCGTTGAACAGGTCGCGCGAAAACGCGGTCGACACGGCGCGGCTCGTTCCGAAAGCCATTGCCGAGGGCGCCCTGTCGCCGGTCGCGCCGAGGCCCGCGACAGCGCCGGGGCTCGTCTACGAGCTTTCGGTCCGGGCGCACACGATGCGCGACGACAGGGTTTCGCCTCATCTGCGGGGAACGCTCGCCGGCCTCGCCGCGCCGCATGTGATCGAGCGGTTCGTCAAGCTGGGGATTACGCACGTCGAACTCATGCCGGTCGCGTCCTGGATCGACGAACGTCATCTTGGTCCGCTCGGCCTCACGAACGCCTGGGGCTACAACCCGGTCGCGTTCATGGCGCTCGATCCTCGGCTCGCGCCGAACGGCATGGCCGATTTGCGGGCCGCCGCCGCCGCCCTTCGCGCGGCCGGGATCGGCGTCATCCTCGATGTGGTCTACAACCACAGCGGCGAGGGCGACGAGGACGGCCCGACCCTCTCGCTGCGCGGTCTCGACAATGCGCTTTTCTATCGGCGCGCGCCGAATGGCGCGCTGATCAATGACGCCGGCTGCGGCAACAATCTCGACGGGGCGCAACCGGCCGTCGTCGCGCTCATCGTCGAATCCCTGCGCCGCTTCGTCATCGAGGCCGGCGTGGAAGGTTTCCGTTTCGATCTTGCGACGACGCTGGCGCGGCGTCCCGAGGGGTTCGATCCGCAGGCGCCGCTGCTTCGCGCAATCGCCGACGACCCGGACTTGCGGGAGCGCATCCTGATCGCCGAACCCTGGGACGTCGGGCCGGGCGGCTATCAGCTCGGGCGATTTCCCGCCGGTTGGCTCGAATGGAACGACCGTTATCGCGACGACGTCAGGCGCTTCTGGCGCGGCGATGCGCATGCGGCGGGCGCGCTCGCGACGCGCATCGCGGGCTCGGCCGATTTCTTCGGGATCGAAAGGCGCGGACCGGGCGCGAGCCTGAATTTCGTCGCCGCGCACGACGGATTCGCCCTGCGCGATCTCGTCTCCTATTCGGCCAAGAGCAATTTCGCCAACGGCGAAGGCAATCGCGACGGCAATTCCGCGGAAATCTGCTGGAACGGCGGCGTCGAGGGAGAGACAGGCGACGCGCATGTGATCGCACGGCGCAAGGCCGACGCGCGCGCGCTGCTCGCCACGCTGTTTCTCTCGCTCGGAACGCCAATGCTGACGGCGGGCGACGAGATCGGCCGCAGCCAGGGCGGCAACAACAACGCCTATGCGCAGGACAATGAAACGACCTGGCTCGACTGGGCGAATGCGGATGGAGACCTTGCCGATTTCGTCGCGGCTCTCGCGACGCTTCGCGCACGAACTCCCCTTCTGCGCGAAGATCGCTTCCTGACGGGCTGCGCCATGAATGAAACGTGCGAGCCAGACGTGCGATGGCTGCGAGCGGATGGCGCGCCCATGCGCGACGGCGACTGGGCGAACGCTGATTGCATCGCGCTGACGCGCGCCCCGGCCGAGACGGACGGCGCGCGACTCCATCTCGTCTTCAACCGCGCGGAGGAGGCGACGCCGATCGCCTTGCCCGAGCCCCTTCAGGGCGCGCGATGGATGCTGGCGCTCGACAGCGCTTCGGCCTTTGCCGGCCTGAAGCAAGCCGACGCGCGGCCTTTCTGTCCCGGTCGCGCCGTTCTGCTCTTCAGCGAGGCGCGAACCTAGCCGCTTCAGGCGTTCTCGAGAATGAGATGCCCGACCGCCGTATTCGACGCCGGAACATGGTAGAAGCGGTGCGCCACCCTCGGCTTCGGCCCGCCGCGCGTATCGGCCATCGCGCCGCGCGCGATAAGCCACATCACGAGTTCGATGCCCTCGCTTCCGGCCTCGCGCACGTAATCGATGTTCGGCATTTTCGAGAGGCCTTGCGGGTCCTCGATCAAGCGGTCGAGAAATTCATTGTCCCATTCGCGGTTGATGAGTCCGGCGCGCGGCCCCTGCAGCTGGTGGCTCATGCCGCCGGTGCCCCAGACCTGCACGTTGAGATCTTCCGGGTAGCTTTCGATCGCCGCGCGGATCGCCTGTCCCAGCGCGAAGCAGCGCGCGCCGGAGGGAACGGGGTGCTGCACGACGTTGACCGCGAAGGGAATGACCTTGCAGGGCCAGGCGTCCACCTTGCCGAACATGCAGGTCATCGGCACGGTCAGTCCGTGGTCGACGTCGATCTCGTTGACGATGGTGAGATCGAAATCCTTCTGGATGACCTCGGACGCGATGTGCGAGGCAAGCTCCGGATGCCCGATCACCGGAGGCACGGGGCGCGCGCCATAGCCTTCGTCGGCCGGCATGAATTCGGGGCCCGTCATGATCGCGAAGGTCGGGATCATCGACAGGCTGAAGGCCGTCGCGTGATCGTTGTAGACAAGGAAGATGACGTCGGGCTTCTGTTCCTTCTCCCATTGTTTGGAGAAATCGTAGCCCGAAAACACCTTCTGCCAGTAGGGCTCGTGCGTCTTGCCGAGATCGAAGGCCGCGCCGACGGCGGGGATGTGCGAGGAATAGACCGAAGCGGTGATGCGGGCCATGTCACTTGTCCTTGTTCGCCGGGCGCTGCGCGTCGCCGTGCTCGCCGATCTTGCGGTTGCCGTCGATCGAGCGACCGCCCTTGATCATCATGTCGCGATAGTCCTCCTCGCTCATGCCGGTCATGGAGCCGGCCATCTGCTGGAAGCTCTTGCCGTCGGTCGCGCCGATCTTGGAGAGGAAGTAGATGTTGCCGCCGAGCGCCATCATGCGGTTGAGGTCGCGCGCCATCACCGCCTGCTTCTGGTCCTCGCTCATTTTCCATTCGTCGAGATAGGCGCGCTCGTTCGCCTTGAAACGCTCGCGGTTGGCCGCCTTCATCAGCGACATGCAGAACTGGTTGAGCCAGTAGCCCTTGCGCGACTGTTCCGCGTCGAACACGATCGTGCCGGGAATTTCCCTGAATTCCTTGTCGAGCGACATCACTTCCTCCATTCTTCCGGCCAATAGAGGCGCATGGGATTATCCACCAGCAGCTTGCGCTGCGCGTCGGCCGTGGCCGCGATATGCGGAATGAAATCGACCAGCAGGCCGTCGTCGGGCATGTGGTCCTTGAGATTGGGATGCGGCCAGTCCGTGCCCCACAGGACGCGATCTGGAAATTCCTCGACGACTTGTCGCGCGAAGGGAACGACGTCGCGATAGGCGTTCTGCTCGCCGTTCAGTGCGGGCGGTCCGGACGTCGAGAGGCGCTCCGGGCAGGACACCTTGCTCCAGACGTTCGGATGCTCTCGCATGAATTTCAGGAACAGCGAGAACTCCGGGCCGTCGATCGGCTTGGCGACATCGGGCCGGCCCATGTGGTCGACGACGATGGTCGTTGGCAGCGCCGTGAAAAAATCCCAGAGCTCGGGCAGGTCGACCGCCTCGAAATAGATGACGATGTGCCAGCCGAGCTTCGCGATGCGGCCGGCGATCTCCAGCAATTCGTCCTTCGGTGTGAAGTCGACGAGGCGCTTGACGAAATTGAAGCGCACGCCGCGCACGCCGGCGGCATGCAGGTCCTGCAACTCGGCGTCGGTCACGCTGCGTTTGACCGTGGCTACGCCCCGCGCGCGGCCGCCGCTCGCGCGGCAGGCGTCGGCCATCGCCCTGTTGTCGGCGCCGTGGCAGGTCGCCTGCACGATCACGTTGCGCGAAAAGCCGAGGTGATCGCGCAGCGCGAACAGCTGCGCCTTCGAGGCGTCGCACGGCGTGTATTTGCGTTCCGGCGCGTAGGGGAATTCGGCGCCCGGGCCGAAAACATGGCAATGCGCGTCGACGGCGCCCGCGGGCAGTACGAAACGCGGCTTCGACGGGCCTTCGTACCAGTCGAGCCAGCCTTTCGTCTTTTCGAACGGCCCGGTCGTGGGCTTGGACATCGGATTTCCTTCCCCTGCCGCGATCATATGCAGCGACGTCGCGACGTTTCCAGCTTTCAAGAACTGTCATTTCCGCGAAAGCGGGAATCCAGCTCCAACGCTCTGTTGCTCGATTCTGGATCCCCGCGCCACGAAGTCGGCTGTTGCCGACTTCGGTCGGACTTTCGCGGGGATGACATTCGGCGCGCCTTCAGCGGCCGCGCGCCTTCAGCGCCGCGTCGAGACGCGGATAGACCTTTCGCGCATTGGCTTCGTAGACCTTGTGCCGATCGGCCGCCGAGAGGTTCTGCGTCGCCTCGATGTACCGCTTCGTGTCGTCGAAATTGAAACCGGTCTCCGGATCGATTCCCTTCACCGCGCCGATCATCTCGGAGGCGAAGAGAATATTGTCGACCGGAATCACTTTCGTCAGCAGGTCGATGCCCGGCTGGTGATAGACGCAGGTGTCGAAGAAGACGTTCTTCAGGAGATGGTCGCGCAGCAGCGGCTTCTTCATTTCCTGCGCGAGCCCGCGATAGCGGCCCCAGTGATAGGGCGCCGCGCCGCCGCCGTGCGGGATGACGAAGCGCAGCGTCGGGAAGTCCTTGAACAGGTCGCCCTGGATGAGCTGCATGACCGCTGTCGTATCGGCGTTGATGTAGTGCGCGCCGGTCGTGTGGAAACAGGCGTTGCAGCTGGTCGAAACATGGATCATGGCGGGAATGTCGTATTCCGCCATCTTCTCGTAAATCGGATACCAGTGCCGATCGGTCAGCGGCGGGCTCTTCCAGTGGCCGCCCGAAGGGTCCGGATTGAGGTTGATGCCGACGAAGCCGTATTGCGTCATGCATTTCTCGAGCTCGGGAATGCAGGTCCTGGGGTCGACACCCGGGCTCTGCGGCAGCATGGCGGCGCCGATGAAATTGTCCGGCAGAAGCGTCGCGACGCGGTGGATCAGCTCGTTGCAGATCGCCGCCCAGGTGGAGGACACCTGAAAGTCGCCGATGTGATGCGCCATGAAGCTCGCGCGCGGCGAGAAGATGGTGAGGTCGCTGCCCCGCTCCTTCATCTGGCGCAGCTGGTTCTTCTCGATCGACTCGCGCAGCTCGTCGTCGCTGATCTTCAGCTCCGAGACCTTGGGCGCGGCGGAAGGATCGTTGATGGCGGCGATCTGACGGTTGCGCCAGTCCTCCAGCGCCTTGGGCGCGGTGGTGTAATGGCCGTGGCAGTCGATGATCATCCTGCGTTCCCCTCCCTGCTCGCCGGCCGACGACCGTCTTCTGCAGGCTATAGGCCCGCGCGCGGCTGTTCGAGGCGGCGCGCCGAGGCGCACCGCATTGCCGAGGGTTTTTGCAGAAATTCAGCCCGCGCTCACTTCCATTCTTCTTGCGGGCCGTTTCGATTTGGCTATGGGCGACCGGTTCTGCCGGCCGCCGTTCCGAAGCGGTCGGAGGTCAGCAGCGCGCGCCCGGCGGGCACCGGCGCTGGATCTGCTGCCGCTGCTGCATCTGGCGCTGCTGCATCATTTGCTGTTGCCGCATCTGCTGCATGCGCTGCTGCTGCATCATCTGCTGCTGGCGCTGCTGTTGCATCATCTGTTGCTGCCGCATCTGCTGCATGCGCTGTTGCTGCATCATCTGCTGCTGGCGCTGCTGCTGAACGCGTTGCTGCTGCGCCCTCTGCTGCTGCATCTGCATCTGGCGCTGTTGCTG
>JBDHTL010000021.1:0-35741 GCA_039808645.1 Rhodoblastus sp.
CGCCGTTCGACGAGGATCTCGTCGAGGCGCTCGAAGACCACCGCTTCGACCCCGTGAAATTGTTGCAATGGCGCAACGCGGCGCTCGATTTCTCGTCCATCCCGGCGCTCACGGTTTCGCTCGACCGGACGCCCGGCGATCCCGCGCTCACGCGCGCGCCGATCGCGGAAGACCAGATGGTGCTGGACGTGCTCTCGCACGACGAGGACGTGCGCCGGCAGGCGGCGACGTCGGCCGATGTCGCGCGGCTGTGGGACGCCTGCCAGATTCCCGACTACCGCAGGGTTTCGCCGGCCGCCCATGCGGAGCTCTCGCGCACGATCTTCTTCTTCATCGTGCGGCGTGGGCGCATTCCCGACGACTGGTTTTCGCGCCGCCTGGCCGAGGTCAACCGGACCGACGGCGATATCGACACGCTGTCGCAGCGCATCGCGCAGGTGCGCGCTTGGAGCTTCATCGCCAATCGCGGCGACTGGCTCGGCGACCCTGAGCATTGGCAGGGCGAGGCGCGTCGGGTAGAGGACAGTCTGTCGGACGCCCTGCACGAAAGGCTCGCGCAGCGCTTCGTCGACCGTCGCACGAGCCTTCTCATGCGGCGCCTCAGAGAGAACCGAATGCTGGACGCCGAGATCACTTCCGATGGCGACGTGCTGGTCGAGGGCCAGCACGTCGGGCAATTGCGCGGATTCCGTTTCACGGCCGATCCCCAGGCGGAAGGCGAGGCGGCGAAAGCCCTGAACGCGGCGGCGCAGAAGGCGCTCGTCGCCGAGATCGAGAGCCGCGCGACGCGGGTGCACGACGCCGTGGACGCGGCTTTCGCGCTGTCCAACGACGGCGCGATCCGCTGGCTCGGCGAGCCGATCGCCAAGATCGTCGCCGGCGACAAGATCCTTACGCCGCGCGCCGTGCTGACGGCCGACGACAGTCTCGCCGGCGAGGCGCTCGAAAAGGTGCAGCGACGCGTCGACCTCTGGCTCGCGCAGCATGTGGCCAAGCTCCTCGGCCCGCTGGCGCAGCTCGAAGCCGGCGAGGGCCTGGAAGGTATTTCACGCGGTATTGCCTTCCGTGTCGCGGAAGATCTCGGCGTCGTCGATCGTGCGAAAATCGCGGGCGACGTGAAGGGCCTGTCGCAGGAGGCCCGCGGCGCCCTGCGCAAGGCCGGCATCCGTTTCGGGGCCTATCATCTCTACGCGCCGGCGCTGCTGAAGCCGGCGCCGCGCGCGCTCGCCGCGCAATTGTGGTCGCTGAAACATGGCGGCCTGGACGGCGCGGTCGGGCTCGAAGAGGTGGCGCATCTGGCCTCGTCGGGCCGCACGTCGTTCGTCGCCAATCCGGAAATCTCGAAGGATCTCTATCGCGTCGCGGGTTTCCGCGTGTCGGGCGAGCGCGCCGTGCGCGTCGACATTCTCGAACGCCTTGCCGATCTCATCCGCCCGGCCGTCGCCTACCGGCCGGGGACGACGCCAGGCGATCCGCCGCCCGGCGCGGCGGACGGCAATTCATTCGTCGTCACGGTCGGCATGACCTCGCTCGCCGGTTGCTCGGGCGAGGCCTTCGCCTCGATCCTGAAGTCGCTCGGCTTCCACATGGAGACCAGGCCAGGGCCGGCGATCACCGTGCCGCTGCTTCCCAAGGCGGCGACGCAGCCGGTGCAGGCGAAGCCGGCCGGCCCGACCGCAGAGAGCGAGGGCGCGGCCGTTCTCGCCGACGCATCCGTCGAAACGCCCGCCGAACAGGCAGGCGAACCCCAAAGCGACGAAGCGCGGGCGGAGGAAATCCGCGCCGAGGGCCAGTCTTCCGAGGAGGCGGTCCTGATCGCCGAACAGGCTGGCGCGGAAGCCCCTGCCGAGCCCGACGAGGCGGACATCGAGGCCGCCGCCGCCGAGGCGCAGTCCGATATCGTCGACGAGGAGCCCGTGGGCGAAGCCGCGCCGGCCGAGCCGCCGAGCGACGAGGCCGTGCTGGCGGAATCTGCCATGCAGGCCGCGGCCGACGAGGCCGTCGAACTCGCGGCGACCGGGACGTCCTCCGCCGAAGCGGCCGCGACGGAGGGTGCGGAAGCGGCCGAGCCCGCGATGATCGAGGTCTGGAGCCCCGGCCGCCCGCATCCGCGGCGCGAGGGCGGACGGCCGCAGGGCCGGCGGCCGGAAAAGCGCGCGCCCCGCGAATGGATCATCCCGCAACGCCCCGAGCGGCCGAAGCCCGCGGAAGGCGAAGGCGAGAAGCAGGAGGGCGGCCGGAAGTTCGAGGGTCGCCCGCGCCGGGACGAAAAGCCGCGCCAGGGCGACAAAGCCCGCTTCGAGGGGCGCTCGCGCTTCGATAAGCCGCGCGGCGATCGCCCCCGCGACAACAGAAGCGAGCGGCCTTTTGCGTCGTCAGAGCGACGCGAGCGCGACAAGCAGCCCGATCCGAACTCGCCCTTCGCCAAGCTGCTGGCGCTGAAGGCCGAGCTGGAGAAGAAGAAGTAGGCGCGGCTTTCGCGGCGCCCCCTCCCGCGCTCCGCGGAAGAGGAAGCCGGATGCGGCGCTGCTTGACGCTGAGCGCAAAAGCGGAATGTCGCGCCGCAACTAGCCGATCCCCGAATCTCCTCCCTTTCCCGCGCGGCGGGGGAGGGTCGGAAAGGCGGCTTCGCCGCTCCACCCGCACCGCGCCAGCGCCGCCCGCATATGCTCCGGAACCGGCGCGACGACCGTGGTCGGCGGCCCGTTCTTGGCCATCGGCACGGTAATTTCGCGCGCATGCAGCTGCAGCGGCGGCCCGCCCGGGCGGCCGTAGACGGCGTCGCCGAGGATCGGAAAACCCATCGTCGCGCAATGGACGCGCAACTGGTGGGTGCGGCCGGTCAGTGGTTCGAGCGCGAGCCAGGCGAGCGGCTTGCCGGCTTCGTCCGCGCCGCGACCGAGCACGCGCCATCTGGTCTGCGACGGCAGGCCGGCCGGATCGTGCTTCATCCACCAGCCGCGAGTCGGATCGAGCCGGCCGAGGGCCAAGTCGATCAGCCCCTCGTCGGCTGCCGGCCCGCCCTCGACAAGCGCCCAATAGGTCTTGTCGATGGCGCCCGCCTTGAACAATTTCATCAGCCGTTCCAGCGCCTTGCGGTGGCGGCCGAGCACGAGGCAGCCCGACGTGTCGCGGTCGAGGCGGTGGGCGAGGGCGGGGCGGCGCGGCAGGCCGAACTTCAGGGCGTCGAAACTGTCTTCCAGATTTTCGCCGCCTTTGGGGCCACGATGCACGGGAATGCCGGCAGGCTTGTCGACGATCAGCATCATCCCGTCGCGATGAAGCAGGCGGGAAATGATCTCTTCCGGGTTCATGCGTTAGAGGCTATCTGAGGCGCGCGGCGCGGCGTCAAGTTTTCGCGCACGAGGTTCGGGGATTGGCGAGCGGATGACGGATAGGGACGGCGAGACCAAAAAGCCCGGTCTTTTCGGCCGCATGTTCGGGCGGAAGGCGGAGCCTGCGCCTGCGGACCGCGAGCCGTCGGGCTCGCAGCCCGATGCCGTTCGGCCGTTTTCTCCGTCGCAATCGCAGGCGAGCGAGCCTGCGAGCTCGCTGGCCGCAGATGCGCCGAAACTTTCCTGGTGGAAGCGGCTGAAATCCGGCCTTGCGCGCTCTTCCTCCTCGATCGGGCAGGGCATTTCCGACGTCTTCACCAAGCGCAAGCTCGACGCCGCCGCGCTCGAGGATCTCGAGGACATTCTGGTGCGCGCCGACCTCGGCGTCGCCGCCTCGACGCGCATCGTCGAGGCCGTCGGCAAGGGGCGCTACGACAAGGAAGTTTCGGCCGACGAAGTCCGCAACATTCTTGCCTCGGAAGTCGAGAAGTCGCTCGCGCCGGTGGCGAAGCCGCTCGAGATCGACATGGCGCGAAAGCCGTTCGTGGTGCTGGTCGTCGGCGTCAACGGCTCCGGCAAGACGACGACCATCGCCAAGCTCACGCAGCGCCTGCGCGCCGAGGGCAAATCGGTGACGCTTGCGGCCGGCGACACGTTTCGCGCCGCGGCTATCGAGCAATTGAAAGTCTGGGGCAATCGCCTCGGCGCGCCGGTCATTTCGGGCGCGCCGGGCGCGGACGCCGCCGGCCTCGCCTTCGACGCATTGACGCAGGCGCGCGAAAAGCAGGCCGACGTCGTGCTGATGGATACGGCGGGCCGCCTGCAGAACCGCGCCGAACTGATGGCGGAACTGGAAAAGATCGTGCGCGTGATGAAGAAGGTCGACGCCAGCGCGCCGCACGCCGTCATTCTCGTTCTCGACGCCACGGTCGGGCAGAACGCGCTCAGCCAGGTCGAGATATTCGGCCGCGTCGCCGGCGTCACCGGCCTCGTCATGACCAAGCTCGACGGCACGGCGCGCGGCGGGATTCTCGTCGCCATTGCCGACAAGTTCGGGCTGCCCGTGCATTTCATAGGGGTCGGCGAGAGCGCCGACGATCTCGAACCCTTCGCCGCGCGGGATTTTGCGCGCGCCATTGCAGGCCTTGAAGAGGAAACAGCGTGACAGACACGCCAGCGGCGGCGCCGCGCAAAAAGCTGAAACCGGGGTTGAAATTCGTTCTGGAGATGGGGCCGCTCGTCCTGTTCTTCCTCGCCTACAACAAGTTCGGCATTTTCGCCGGAACCGCCGCCCTTATGGCGGCGACCGTGGTCGCGCTCGCCGTCACCTATGCGTTGACGAGGCATCTTCCGGTCATGCCGATGGTGACGGCGGCGATGGTGGTGATCTTCGGCGGCGCGACGCTGCTGCTGCACGACGCCACCTTCGTGAAGATGAAGGCCACCATCGTCTACCTTCTGTTCGCCGCCGCGCTGCTCGGCGGGCTCCTGTTCGGCAAGGCTCTGCTGTCGGTCGCCTTCGACAGCGTGATGAACCTGACCGAGGAAGGCTGGCGCAAGCTGACGCTGCGCTGGGGCCTGTTCTTTCTTGCGATGGCGGCGGTCAACGAATTCGTGTGGCGCACGCAGCCGGAGGATTTCTGGGTGAAGTTCAAGGTCTTCGGCTTCGTGCCGCTGACCATCCTATTCGCCATCTCGCAGACGCCGCTGATGTTGAAGCACGAGTTGAAGGGCGACGACGCGGAGAAGGCGCCGGAGCATTTGTAATGGGCGCGCGCGCAGCCACGCACGATGGCGCCGCCTCGGCGGCCCGCCGGATTCCTTCGTGAGGACCCGATGATTTCTCCGCTCGAGCGCGTCGTCGCCGCTTTGGCCGTCGGCCTGGCGATTCTCCTCGGATCGGGGCTGGATAGCCGCGTCGAAGCGCAGTCGGCCCGCGCCAGAACCGAGCCGGGCCTTTCCCGGCTGACGCCGACGATCTACGTCGCCGGGCAGATCGGTCCCGACGATCTCGCCCGCCTGCGCAGCCGCGTGGACATCCGAACTGTCATCGCTCTTCGCCCGGACGGCGAAGCGGCGGGCCAGCCCTCGTCGGAGCAGATGGCGGCGGAGGCGCGCAAGCAGGAACTCGACTTTGCCTATGTGCCGACGCCCAACGGCGCCATTCCGGCGACGGTCGTCGCGCGGTTCGAGGCGGCCATGTCGAGCAGCAGCCAGCCGGTCCTTCTCTATTGCCGCAGCGGTTCGCGCGCGGCGCGCGTCTGGGCGTTGAGCGAAGCGTCCCGGCCGGGCGGCATGGATGCGCCGACGATACTCGCGGCCGTGCGCGCCGCCGGCCTGTCGGCGGACGCCGAGAAGGCGGAGATCGAACAGCGCATCGCCGCGCGGAAACCGCAATGAACGGACGCCCGGTCCCGGCCGACCCCGCGATCGGGCTTGTCCTTGCGGCTGCGCGGGGTTTGCGCCCGACCGTCCGCTGACGGTTCAGCTCCACCTGGCCCAGCGGCCGTGCCAATCGGCTTCGGCCAGCGTGCGCCGCTCGGCGCCCGGCCAGATCGTCAGCCGCAGCTCGCAGGACATCTTCTTCGCGCCGGCCTCCATCGACAGCCACGCCAACGGCGACGCCGCGGTCGCCTGATCGCCGAGCGCGACGATCGTGTCGCGCAATTCGTCGCGCAAGGTTGCAGGCAGGTATTGAAAGAACACGCTGTGATAGACGACGCGGCAGACGCCCGACTTCGGCGGTCCCGACATGACGCTCTTCAGCCAGGCGAGCGCGTCGCCCTGCACGATGGCGAGATCGCTCGCCGCGACTATGTCGAGCGCGGGCTCGATGCGGCGCAGGCGCTCGGTCTGCTCGGGCCAGATGTAGGCCAGCATGCGCTCGCGATCGTCGCGCGAGCGGGCGTCCACCGGCCGCAGATCGACGGCGGCGCGAGAGGCGATCTTCAGCGGCGTGTTCAGCGCGGGCGCCGCGCCTTCCCAGGCGCTGGCAATCCGCACGGGCGCGGCGCCGTCGCCCCACCTCCGGCCTTCTCCGAGATCGTAGGCGTAGCGGTCGAACAGCAGATTGAGGCCGGCGCTCGCGCCGAGTTCGTGCAGCGCGAGCGGCATGCCGGTCGCGGCCGCGATCGTCAGGAATCCGCCGAGCAGCACGGCGGAGCGCACGACCTCGTTGGTCTGCGGCGCCGAGTCGAGAAAGGCGGCCATGACCGCATCGTGTTCGGCGATGGTCTCGGCGATCGCGCTCCAGAAAGCGCCGTCGTCGCCGGGCGCGTTCGGCGGATAGAAGGCGGCGAGCATCGGCGCGCGCCCCGTCCGCACGAGCAGGTTGAGCGCAGCGCAGCAGCGCAGCGGCATGAGATCGGACGCAAGCGATTCCGACGGCCAGGCCGCGACGCGGCGGCCGAAGAGGGAGGCGTCGTCGAGATTGGCGCCGAGCACGCGGCAGACGCTGGCGGTGAAAGGGCCGCCGAGTTCGTCGCAGGCTTTCGCCTGACGCTCGAAGGCCTCGGCGATGTCGGGTCGGTCGGCGATCTTCACGGGCGCGCTCCGAAAGGATGCGCCCAATGTCGGTCAGCAATCCGGTCCCGGCAATCCCGTCAGTCGAGATCGGTTCTCTCGTCGCGGGCGGCGACGGTGACGCCCATCGCCTGCAGCGATTTCTTCAGCCGGCGGTAGTCGAGCGCGATGGCCGCGACCATGCCGAGCACGGCGACGGCGGTTATGCCGTAGGACAGGGCGATGAAGAAGAAATGATCGGCGTTCATTGCGCGGGCTCGAAACGGGCTGCGCGCGGCATGTCGCTGGCGCTCGCCGCCAGTCGCGTCAGCCGATCGAGGCGGCGGCGCAGGATCTCGTTGCGGATCGACATGAGATGCAGCGCGAGAAACAGGAAGGTCGCGCCGAACGCCATGATCAGCAGCGGCCAGAGCATGGAGCCGTAGATCGCCGGACCGCTCGTCTTGAAGACGGAAGCCGGCTGGTGGAGCGTGTTCCACCAGTCGACCGAGAACTTGATGATCGGAATATTGACGAGCCCGACGAGCGTCATCACGGCGGCGGCCTTGGCGGCGCGCTGCGGCTCCTCGATCGTGTTCCAGAGCGCGATCAGCGCTAGATAGATGAGCAGCAGCACGAGCATCGAGGTCAGCCGCGCGTCCCATACCCAATAGGTGCCCCACATCGGCTTGCCCCAGAGCGAGCCGGTAACGAGACAGACGAAGGTGAACATGGCGCCGAGCGGGGCGGCGGATTTTTGCGCAGCGTCCGCGACCGGGTGACGCCAGACGAGCGTGCCGAGCGCGGCGGACGCCATGACCATGTAGGCGAACAGGCCGAGCCAGGCGGCCGGCACGTGGATGTACATGATGCGCACCGTCTCGCCCTGCTGGTAGTCGGCCGGCGCGACGAAGAAGACGAGATAGAGGCCGACGGCGATCAGCAGCGCGGCCAGCGCGCCGAAGACGGGCACGGCGCGGGCGGCGAAGCGCAGCACGAAGGACGGGTTGGCGAAACGAAGCATCGTTTTCCGCTATTGGACCGCGAGCCTTCAGGCTCGCAGCTCTATGGAGCGAGCCTGAAGGCTCGCGGTCCGGGCGACGCCTTCCTTATGCCCTCAAAAATGCGATGGCAATTTGACCTGGATCAGTCGCCAGCCGGGGCCTCACTCCCCAAGCCGCCGCAGCAGGGCCGCGGCGGCGAAGGGGCAGAGCGCGCCCGCAGCCAGCGTCAGCGCCGCCAGGATGGCCAGCGGCGTGGCGAAGGGAATGGTTCCGCCCGAGGCGGCGGTGGCTGCCGAGACGCCGAAGATCAGCGCCGGAATGCACAGCGGCAGGACGAGCAGCGCCATCAGCAGGCCGCCACGCCGCAGCGAGACGGTCGCCGCCGCCCCGACCGCGCCGATGAAGGTGAGCGCGGGCGTGCCGACCAGCAGCGAGACGCCGATGCCGAGCATGGCGGCGGCCTCCTGCGCCATCAGCACGCCGAACAGCGGCGCGGCGATCACCAGCGGCAGGGCCGTGGTCATCCAGTGCGCCAGGCATTTGACCAGAACGACGAATTCGAGCGGCGTCGCGCCGAGCTGGAGCTGGTCGAGCGAACCGTCCTCGAAATCGGCCTGAAACAGGCGGTCGAGGCCGAGCAGCATGGCGAGCAGCGCGGCGATCCAGAGGATCGCCGGGCCGATGCGGCGCAGCAGGTTGAGGTCCGGACCGATGGCGAAAGGCAGGATCGTCACCAGCATCAGCATGAAAACGACGCCCATCGAACCCGAGCCGCCAATGCGGCGGGCGATGGCGAATTCGCGGACGAACAGGGCGGCGAGCGGGCTCTTCACGCAACCGTCCCCAGCTTGAGTTCGCCGGCATTCTCGAGGCCGACCGGCGAATGCGTCGCCGCCAGAACGACGCCGCCGCCGGCGCGATGGCGCGCCATGACGGCGGCGAGCGCGGCTTGCGCGCGTACGTCGAGCGCGGTCGTCGGCTCGTCCAGCAGCCAGATCGGTCGCGGGGCGACAAGCAGGCGGGCGAGCGCGACGCGCCGCTTCTGCCCGGCCGAAAGATAGCCCGCGGGAATGTCGATCACATGCGCCAGCCCGAAGGCCCCGAGCGCATCGGCAGGCGCGAGCCCCGCGCCCGCGTCGCCCCGCGCCAGGAACGACGACCAGAAATCGAGGTTCTCGCGGACGGTGAGCGCGGGCTTCATGCCTTCGGCATGTCCGACGTAATGCAGCGCGGCGGCGATCTCGTCCGCTTCGCCGTCGAGCGACAGCGCCCCGGCGGCCAGCGGCAGCAGGCCGGCGATCGCGCGCAAGAGCGTCGACTTGCCCGCGCCGTTCGGCCCCGAGAGGATCAGCGCCTCGCCGTCGACCAGCGTGAAATCGACGCTGTCGACGATGCGCCGTCCGCCGCGGTCCACGCAGACTTTTTCGGCAACCAGACGCATGTCGGCGAAGACCGGACCTTTCCGCGAACGACGCCGCCAAATTGAGCGGGCGCCTCCTTGTCGTGTAGCGGGCTTCGCGCAAATTATCTATAAGCCCGTATTCCCTTCGACTTGCGCAGGATGATCGTCATGGCGTCTCTCGACAGCTTCAAATCCCGCAAGAAGCTCACGGTCGGCAACAAGACCTACCATTATTATTCTTTGAAGGCGGCCGAGAAGAACGGGCTGAAAGGCATTTCCGCTCTGCCCTACTCGATGAAGGTGCTGCTGGAGAACCTGCTGCGCAACGAGGATGGCCGCACCGTCACCAGGCAGGACATTCAGGGCGTCGCCGAATGGCTCGGCAACAAGGGGCGGCAGGAGAGGGAAATCTCGTTCCGCCCGGCGCGCGTACTGATGCAGGATTTCACCGGCGTGCCCGCGGTGGTCGACCTTGCCGCGATGCGCGACGCCATGACCGCGCTGAAAGGCGATCCCCAGAAGATCAACCCGCTCGTGCCGGTCGATCTCGTCATCGACCATTCCGTCATCGTCGACGCCTTCGGTTCGCCGAAGGCCTTCCGGCAGAACGTCGACCTCGAATACGCCCGCAACGGCGAGCGCTATCGGTTCCTCAAGTGGGGACAGGGCTCGTTCGACAATTTCCGCGTCGTGCCGCCAGGCACCGGCATCTGCCACCAGGTGAACCTGGAATATCTCGCCCAGACCGTCTGGACGAAGAAGGAGAAGCACAAGCCGGCGCGCGGCAGGGCCGAGACGGTGGAAGTCGCCTATCCCGACACGCTGGTCGGCACGGATTCGCACACGACCATGGTCAACGGCCTCGCCGTTCTCGGCTGGGGCGTCGGCGGCATCGAGGCGGAAGCCGCCATGCTCGGTCAGCCGCAGTCGATGCTGCTGCCGGAAGTGATCGGCTTCAAGCTGCACGGCAGGCTGAAGGAAGGCGTGACGGCGACCGACCTGGTTCTGACCGTTACGCAGATGTTGCGCAAGAAGGGCGTGGTCGGAAAATTCGTGGAATTCTTCGGCGACGGGCTCGAGCATCTCACGTTGGCCGATCGCGCGACGATCGCCAACATGGCGCCGGAATATGGCGCGACCTGCGGCTTCTTCCCCGTGGACGACGAGACGCTGAACTATCTGAAAACATCCGCGCGAAAGGCGCCGCGGATCGCGCTGGTCGAGAAATACGCGAAGACGCAGGGGCTGTTCCGCAAGAAGGGCGCGCCCGATCCCGTCTTCACCGACACGCTGGAACTCGATCTCGCCGACGTCGTGCCCTCGCTCGCCGGCCCGAAGCGTCCAGAGGGCCGCGTCGCGCTGACCGATGTGGCGAAGGGTTTCGCCGCGGCGATGGAGGCCGAGTACAAGAAGGCCGCCGACATGGCCTCGCGCTACAAGGTCGAGGGCGCGAATTTCGATATCGGCCACGGCGACGTCGTGATCGCGGCGATCACGTCCTGCACCAACACGTCGAACCCCGGCGTGCTGATCGGCGCGGGCCTGCTCGCGCGCAACGCGGTCGAGCGCGGCCTGACGTCGAAGCCCTGGGTGAAGACCTCGCTCGCGCCGGGCTCCCAGGTTGTCGGCGAATATCTTGCCAAAGCGGGACTGCAGAAATATCTCGACAAGATCGGCTTCAACCTCGTCGGCTACGGCTGCACGACCTGCATCGGTAATTCCGGCCCGCTTCCGCCGCCGATCTCCAAGGCGATCAACGACAATGGCGTGGTCGCCGCCGCCGTACTCTCGGGCAACCGCAATTTCGAGGGCCGCGTCTCGCCCGACGTGCAGGCCAATTACCTCGCCTCGCCGCCGCTGGTCGTGGCCTACGCGCTCGCGGGCTCCGTGCAGAAGGATCTCGCGCGCGAACCTCTGGGCCACGACAGGAAGGGCAACCCCGTCTTCCTGCGCGACATCTGGCCGACCTCGGCCGAAATACAGGCCTTCATCCGCAAGAACGTCACCAAGGCGATCTACAGCACCAAATACGCCTCGGTGTTCGACGGCGACTCGAACTGGAGGAAGGTGAAGGCGCCGGCGGGCGAGACCTACAAGTGGGACATGGCGTCCACCTACGTGCAGAACCCGCCCTACTTCCGCGGCATGACCATGACGCCCGCGCCGGTGACGAACATCGAGAGCGCGCGCGTGCTCGCCCTGTTCGGCGACAAGATCACGACCGACCACATCTCGCCGGCAGGCTCGATCAAGCTGACCTCGCCCGCCGGCAAGTGGCTGCTCGAACGCCAGGTGCGGCCGGAGGATTTCAATCAATACGGCACGCGGCGCGGCAACCACGAAGTGATGATGCGCGGCACCTTCGCCAACATCCGCATCAAGAACTTCATGATGCAGGCCGCCGACGGCTCGGTGCCCGAGGGCGGGAACACGAAGCATTTCCCCGGCGGCGAAGCCATGTCGATCTACGACGCGGCGATGAAATACGAGGCCGAAGGCCGGCCGCTGGTGATCTTCGCCGGCGCCGAATACGGCAACGGTTCTTCACGCGATTGGGCGGCGAAGGGAACAAAACTGCTCGGCGTGCGCGCGGTCATCGCGCAGAGCTTCGAGCGCATCCACCGCTCCAACCTCGTTGGCATGGGCGTGCTGCCACTGGTGTTCAGGGACGGCATGACCTGGCAGGCGCTGGGCCTCAAGGGCGATGAGACCGTGACGATCCGCGGCCTCGAAGGCGGCGCGCTGAAACCGCGCGCGACGCTGACGGCGGAGATTTCCTACGCGGACGGAACGAAGAAGGACGTGCCGCTGCTCTGCCGCATCGATACGCTGGACGAGTTGGAATATTACAGGAACGGCGGCATTCTGCAGTTCGTGCTGCGGCAGCTGGCGGCGTAGCGCGAGCCGATTGGGCCCCTCCCTTTCCCTCCCCCGCTTCGCGGGAGAGGGGACGGCAGGCGCCCGTGATCGGCAGTCAGCGTGAAGCGAAGCGTCTACTCCCTCTCCCGCGGACACGAAGTCGGCTGTTGCCGACTTCGGTCAGATACGGGGGAGGGCCGGGAAGGGGAGCTGCGCCCCTCACGGCTTGATATACTGGAACCCCTTCTGCTCCAGCTGCGCGATTTCGCCGACGGCCGTACGGATCACGTCCTCGTGCGCGACGTCATAGAGTTCCCGGTCCGGATTGATGCCGCGCGCGAGAAGCGTGTTGCGGCAAACCAGGAATTTCACGCCCAGCAGCTTCAGCTCGTCGATCTTGTGACGCGCGTCGAAATTGTCGCGCGCCCAGGACAGGAAATCGACGCCCTCGCCCTGCATGATGATGCGCAGGTCGATCCTGTCGGCGCCGACCGCGTCGACGTGGTTCTGCGCCACCTGCAGGATGTGGCGGAAATGGCCGCTGAAAATGCCGGCGCGCTGGTCGATGTGGTAGATCACCTGCTGCCGGCCGTATTCCTCGACCTTCATCTGCTTCACCCATTCCGCCGTCTCCCCCGCCCGGTGCGGGACGATCGTGTGGACGTTGAGGGCCGCGGCCGTGGCGGCGGCGCCGAAGAACAGGCCGATTCCGAGATAGAGGCCGCGAAATTTCATCTGCGTCTCGTCCGGTTGAATTGAGACTTGCGGCGACCGCTCTGTCCCGGAATGGAACGGCGGCGGTCGAGGTGCGACGTGAAATCCAATTCCCGAACCAAACTTGCCGTCGGGGCGCGCCTTCTGTAGCAAATCGGCCGACAACCTTAATCGAGACGGATAATGGCGACCTACAAGCTCCTCCTCCTGCCCGGCGACGGCATCGGCCCCGAAGTGATGACCGAGGTGGAAAAGGTCCTCGGCCGCCTCGCCGCCATGGGCGTGGCGAAATTCGAGATCGAGCGCGGCCTCGTCGGCGGCTCGGCCTACGATGCGCACGGCCAGTCGATCTCCGAGAGCGACATGAAGCTGGCGCTGGCCGCCGACGCCGTGTTGTTCGGCGCGGTCGGCGGCCCGAAATGGGACGGCGTGCCCTACGACGTGCGTCCCGAGGCGGGCCTGCTGCGCCTGCGCAAGGATCTGGCGCTGTTCGCCAACCTGCGGCCGGCAATCTGCTATCCGGCGCTGGCCGAAGCCTCTTCGCTCAAGCGCGAGATCGTCGAGGGGCTCGACATCATGATCGTGCGCGAACTGACCGGCGGCGTCTATTTCGGCGAGCCCAAGCAGATCATCGACCTCGGCAACGGGCAGAAGCGCGGCATCGACACGCAGGTCTACGACACCTACGAGATCGAGCGCATCGGCCGCGTCGCCTTCGAGCTCGCGCGCAAGCGCCGCAACAAGGTGACGAGCTCCGAGAAGCGCAACGTCATGAAGTCCGGCGTGCTCTGGAACGAGGTGATCACCGCGCTCCACAAGCGCGACTATGCCGACGTCGAGCTCGAGCATCAGCTCGCGGATTCGCTGGCCATGCAGCTGGTGCGCTGGCCCAAGCAGTTCGACGTGATCGTGACCGACAACCTGTTCGGCGACATGCTATCGGATATCGCGGCCATGCTGACCGGCTCGCTCGGCATGCTGCCGTCGGCCTCGCTCGGCGAAGTCGACAAGGTCACCGACAAGCGCCGCGCGCTCTACGAGCCCGTGCACGGCTCGGCGCCCGACATCGCCGGCTCGGGGCTCGCCAATCCGATCGCCATGATCGGCTCGCTGGCCATGTGCCTGCGCTATTCGTTCGGAATGGGCGACGTCGCCGACAGGATCGAGGCCGCCATCGCCGACGTGCTGGCGGCGGGCCTGCGCACCGCCGACATCAAGGGCGACGCGAAGGACGTGATCTCGACGTCCGCCATGGGCGACGCGATCGTGGCGCGACTGGGATAAGCGGACCGCGAGCTTTCAGCCTCGCGGGATCGACATTAAGGGCTGCGAGCCGAAAGCTCGCGGTCATTTTGCTGTCAGCGCATGCCCGGATCGGGGCGCCACAGCATGCCCGGCGAGTACCGCTCGTAGGGCTGCATGTTGTAGTAGGTCGACTGCAGCACATAGAGGTTGCGGCTGCCGACCGGCACGACCGTCCCGGAATCGGTGAAGGCGCGCGGCCGCACCACCACGACTTCCGCGCCATAGGCGTGCCGCTTGCGCGGACGGGCGTCGGCGGTCGCGGCCACGGCTGCGGCGGAAATCGCGGCGAGCGCGAAAATGGCTGTTCTGGCGATAGTCTTCATGGCGACCTCGAATGGAATCGCCCGAAGCATAGACTGATTTTCGTCTGGCGGACGACTCGCGTCTCAAACTTATTTGACGCCGGTTCCGTTCCGCGGCGTGGGCCGCGCCGATCAGCCCCGGGCGGCGTGGCGCGGCGCGGGTTTCGCCCTGGCCGGCGCGGCCTGCCCGGGATTGCGGGCGCGCGTCGGCCGGCAGGCGGCGTCGCGGGCGAGTTCCGAGCGGGCGAAGAACTTCTGCAATTCGTCGTCGCCGCCGGCCGCCGTCAGGTCCAGCCGCCCGACGAGACAGGACATCTGGCTGCGGCTCCAGGGCTGGCCGTCCGGCCCGCAGGCCAGGCCCGAAACGCGAAGCGCCGGCGTCGTTTCGCCGAAGCGGAAGACTGCGCAATTGTCGCGCCTGGCCCCTTCGGCCGGCGCGGACAGCCGCGCATCGGCCCATTCGGCGACGCCGAAGCGGGTCGGCAGGGCCGCCGGATTGCTGAGATTGTCGAGCGCCAGACCCGCCTCGCCGGCGCGGCGGGCGGTCTCCACGAACAGCGACTGGTCGGGCGCGCCTTCCTCGCCGGCCTGATGGATCGTCAGGCGCAGCCAGGCGCCGTCGCCGGAGAAATTGCCGAACGTCAGAATATCCTCGCGCCCGCCGCCCGTCGTATGGCGGCGCATCGCGTAGGCCGCCGGCGCGGGCGCGAATTCCTGCGAGTCGAAGGAGAACATGGCGAGCGGCCGCGCGACGTCCATCCAATAGCCGACAGGCGCGGGCTTTGCGGGCTCGGCGACCGGCGCTTCCTCGAGCGCCGAGATCACCGTTGCGACCAGCAACACGCCGATCAGTCCGCCGACCAGCGACACTTCGAGCCGGCGGCGCTGTGCGAAGCGTTTCGCACGGAAGACGAGCGTGAAGACGGCGGAAAGCGCGCGGTCGCGCACGGAGGCCAGATCCGGCAGGCGCGGCTCGAAGGCGATGAGACTCATGACGCAACTCCCCCGGGCGTCGAGGCCCTGTCGTTGCGGCGACTCTGTCGGCTTTGACTGACAGAAAGGTTAAGCGCCGTTCATGTGCCGGGAACGTCGTAAAGGAGGCGTTGGCGTACAGGGTTAAGAGTTTGCGGCTCGCGATCCGACGCCACTATTGACGTGCGCGGGGCGATTGTTTCTGTTGGCGCATCGATCAACAGCATCGGAACAATCCATGAAAACGCGCGCCGCCGTCGCCTTCGAGGCCAAGAAGCCGCTCGAAATCGTCGAACTCGATCTCGAAGGGCCGCGCGCGGGCGAAGTTCTGGTGGAGATCAAGGCGACCGGCATCTGCCATACCGACGCCTATACGCTCGACGGTTTCGACAGCGAGGGCATCTTCCCCTCGATCCTCGGCCACGAGGGCGCTGGCGTCGTGCGCGAGGTCGGCGCGGGCGTGACCAGCCTCGCCGTCGGCGATCATGTCATCCCGCTCTACACGCCGGAGTGCCGTCAGTGCAAAAGCTGCCTGTCGCGCAAGACCAACCTGTGCACGTCGATCCGCGCGACGCAGGGCAAGGGGCTGATGCCCGACGGCACGAGCCGCTTCAGCTACAAAGGCAAGACGATCTACCATTACATGGGCTGCTCGACCTTTTCGAACTATACGGTCCTGCCCGAAATCGCGCTGGCGAAAATTCGCACGGACGCGCCGTTCGACAAGGCCTGCTACATCGGCTGCGGCGTGACGACGGGCGTCGGCGCGGTCGTCAACACGGCGAAGGTGGAGCCGGGCGCCAATGTCGTGGTGTTCGGCCTCGGCGGTATCGGCCTCAACGTCATCCAGGGCGCGAAGATGGTTGGCGCCGACAAGATCGTCGGCGTCGACATCAACGATTCCAAGGAAGCCTGGGGCAGGCAGTTCGGCATGACGCATTTCGTCAATCCGAAGAAGATTTCGGGCGATATCGTTTCGCATCTCGTCGAACTCACGGGCGGCGGCGCGGACTACACGTTCGACTGCACAGGCAATACGGATGTGATGCGCCAAGCGCTCGAGGCCTGTCATCGTGGCTGGGGCGTGTCGGTGGTGATCGGCGTGGCGGAATCCGGCAAGGAGATTTCGACGCGTCCATTCCAGCTCGTCACGGGACGCGTTTGGAAGGGTTCGGCCTTCGGCGGCGCGCGCGGCCGCACCGACGTGCCGAAGATCGTCGACTGGTACATGGACGGCAAGATCGCCATCGACCCGATGATCACGCACGTGCTGACGCTGGACGAGATCAACAAGGGTTTCGATCTCATGCACGAAGGCAAGTCGATCAGGTCGGTCGTGGTGTTTTAGGATAGCCTTCCAGTCCGTCATTGCGAGGAGCTCCGGTGAAACCGAAATGCGGTTTCACCTGTAGCGACGCGGCAATCCAGAGCCCAGTTGCGGCTCCTGGATTGCTTCGCTGCGCTCGCAATGACGGCGTGAGCAAGCCTTGTAGCGGAGACTTGAATTGGCCGGTTCGACTGTTGCCTTCTCCTCTATCGAAACCGCGGCGCGGCGCATCGCCGGCCGCGTCGCGCGCACGCCGTTCGTGGCGTCGCGCACGCTATCGGAGATCGCCGGCGCGAACGTCTGGATCAAGCTCGAGAATTTGCAGTTCACCGCCTCCTTCAAGGAGCGCGGCGCCGCCAATCGCCTGCTGACGCTTTCGCCTGAAGAAAAGACGCGCGGCGTCATCGCCATGTCGGCCGGCAATCATGCGCAGGCCGTCGCTTTTCACGCGCAGCAGCTCGGCATTGCCGCGACCATCGTCATGCCGAGAGCGACGCCCTTCACCAAAGTGTCGCGCACGCGCCATCACAAGGCGCGCGTCCTGCTCGAGGGCGAGACGCTGGCCGAGGCCGCATCCTTCGCGCGAGAACTGGCGGCGCGCGAGAATCTCGCCTTCGTCCATCCTTACGACGATGCCGCCGTCGTCGCCGGACAGGGCACGGTCGCGCTGGAAATGCTGTCCGAAGCGCCCGATCTCGACGTCCTCGTCGCGCCGGTGGGCGGCGGCGGGCTGGCGGCAGGCTGCGCGGTCGCCGCGGCGGGGCTCGGCGGACGGACGAAGGTCGTGGGCGTCGAGGTCGAAAGCTACGCCGCCATGGCGCAGAAGCTCGGCGGTCACGCCGTCTCCGTCGGCGGGCCGACCATCGCCGAGGGGATCGCGGTGCGCGACGTCGGCGCGCTGCCCGAGGCGATTCTTCGCGCGCGCGGCGTCACGGTCGTCACCGCGCCGGAAGACCTGATCGAGCGCGCGGTCATCCTCCTGGCCGAGATCGAGAAGACGGTGGCCGAGGGCGCAGGCGCGGCCGGGCTCGCCGCCCTGCTCGCCCATCCCGACATGTTCCGGGGCAGGAAAGTCGGGCTCGTGCTGTCGGGCGGCAATATCGACACGCGCACGCTCGCCAATGCGCTGATGCGCGGGCTGGTGCGCGACGGGCGACTGATCCACCTGACCGCCGAAATCCCCGACAAGCCGGGGGCGTTGGCGGAGCTGACCGAGGCGCTCGGCGCGCTCGGCGGCAATATCGTCGAGGTGCAGCACCAGCGGTTCTTCACGGCGCTTCCCGCCAATGTGGCGGCGGTCGAGCTTGTGGTGGAGGCGCAGGACGAGGCCCACGCCGGACGAATCGTGGCGGGGCTGACGGAGCGGGGGATGCGGGTGGTCCGGCGGGGCGGCCCGCTTGCCCCGGAGCCCCGCGAGGTGTAGGTAACCCGCCATCGGAGCACACCGCCCCGAGGATCGACGAGCCATGTCCGCGGTTTCGAACCTGAAAACGGCGACGACGAAAACGACCGCGAAAGCGGCCGTCAAAGGCTGATTCGTCCTCGCTCCCGGATATTCCCTCGGACCGCGAGGGAGTTTCGCGCAACAGGCGCGATGTGTCCGGGGGAGCCAACCTAAAGACAGGATTTGCGAAAATGGGCTACCAGGCCGGCGGCTATAAGGTCGCGATTGTCGGCGCCACGGGCAATGTGGGCCGCGAAATGCTCGAGATTTTGGCCGAGCGCCAGTTTCCCGTGTCGGAAGTCGTGCCGCTCGCGTCCTCGCGCTCGATCGGCACGGAAGTGTCGTTCGGGGACAAGGTGCTGAAGTGCAAGCACCTCGACACCTACGACTTTTCCGACACCGACATCTGCCTGATGTCGGCGGGCGGCGCGATCTCCAAGGAATGGAGCCCGAAGATCGGCGCGCAGGGCTGCGTCGTCATCGATAATTCGAGCGCCTGGCGCTACGATTCCGACGTGCCGCTGATCGTGCCGGAAGTGAACGCCGACGCGACCGCGGGCTTCCGGAAGAAGAACATTATCGCCAATCCGAACTGCTCGACCGCGCAGCTCGTCGTCGCGCTGAAGCCGCTGCACGACGCCGCCACGATCAAGCGCGTCGTCGTCTCGACCTACCAGTCGGTCTCGGGCGCCGGCAAGGAAGGCATGGACGAACTCGACCGCCAGACGAAGGCGCTCTATTCGCTCGGCGAGGTCGAGACCAAGAAGTTTCCGAAGCGCATCGCCTTCAACCTCATTCCGCACATCGACGTCTTCATGGAAGACGGCTTCACCAAGGAAGAGTGGAAGATGATGGCGGAGACGAAGAAGATCCTCGATCCGAAGATCAGGCTGACCGCGACCTGCGTGCGCGTGCCGGTGTTCGTCTCGCATTCGGAATCGGTCAACGTCGAATTCGAGAAGCCGATCAGCGTCGAAGAGGCGACCGCGATCCTGCGCCAGGCGCCCGGCGTGCTCGTGATCGACAAACGCGAGCCCGGCGGCTACATGACGCCGCACGAGGCGGCGGGCGAAGACGCCACCTACATTTCGCGCATCCGCGAGGACGCGACGGTGGAGAACGGCCTCGCCTTCTGGTGCGTCAGCGACAACCTCCGCAAGGGCGCGGCGCTCAACGCCGTGCAGATCGCGGAAGTGCTGGCGAACCGCAAGCTGATCGCGCCGAAGAAGAAGGCGGCGTAGAGGCCTTGACTGTCATCCCCGACGGCCGCAGGCCGATCGGGGATCCGGCACGCGCGCTGCAACATCTGGATCCCGGCTCTCCGCTTCGCTCTCCGGCGAAGTCGCCAACAGGCGACTTCTGACGGGCCGGGATGACAAGGGCGGTTAAATCGGCGGTCCCGCCATCGGCCCGGCCGCCTTCGTGTGCGCCTCGACGAAGGCGACGTACTTGTCCATCCAGCCCTGAACGAACTTGCGGCTCTGCTCGCCGATATCGCCGTTCGTCTCGAACAACCCCTCCTTCATCTGGATGAAGGCTTCCGGCTGTCCGAGCGTCGGCATGTCGAGATAGGCGAGCACGTTGCGCAGGTGCTGCTGCGCCATGCTCGTCCCGGGAGCGCCCACGGATACGCCGATCACGCCGGCAGGTTTGCCCGCCCAGGCGCTCTGGCCGTAGGGCCGCGAGGCGTGGTCGATCGCGTTCTTCAGGACGCCCGGGATCGAGCGATTGTATTCGGGCGTGACGAAGATGACGCCCTGCGATCCTGAGATCTGCGCCTTGAGCCGGCGCACGGCATGTGACTGATGGGCGTCCTCGTCCTGGTCGTAGAGCGGCAGGTCGCCGATTTCGACGTGCTGCAGATCGAAACCCGCCGGCGCGAGACGGGTCAGCGCCTGCGCCAACCTGCGATTGAACGATTCCTTGCGCAGGCTGCCGACGACCACGGCGATGCGATGCTGGCTCATGACGCCTCCTTGACGTGTCCTCGTTCGACAAGTCGCGCGCGCCGCCGAGGTTCCCGCGGCGCTAGATTTCCGGCGGCGCACGAAGCACATGACGCCGACCCCGGCGGCGAAGCAGGCGACGGCTTCCCCCGTGGGATTGGCGATCGTCAGGATTTTCGCCGGCGGCGCCTTGTCCCAGAAGGGCGGCGCGACGCCGAAGCGCGCGTCGACCCAAATCTCCCATCCCTTCTCGCCCTTGCGGGCCTCCACCCGTCGGCAGTCGGAGATCGAGCAGCAGGGCGCGCCCGTGCCCGGCTGGCGCAGGCCCTCGAACCACCGCCGCAGGGCAGGATCGGGATTTTCCGGCGGCGCGGCGAGGGCAAGAGCCGGCGCGACCGCAATCAGCATCAGGTCCGCACGCGCTGCGCTCATGACGTCCCGCCCGGTGACCGCCGGGGCATATAGCGCGGTCCCGCCTCGCGAGAAGCGGCGACAGGGTAAATCGGACGTTACCCAAGACCCGCGCATTTCAGCCGAGTTGCGCGATTAATGTCGCCGGCTCGTTCGCCATCTGTGTTTACGTTGCATTTGGCCGGGCGCCGTATCGTCCGCTCCATTGCGAAGTGTTGATACGAACAGCGACTGATTTCGACATGGCCGGGCGCGAGCTGCGCTGCGGTGAACTGGCGCGCCCGGCGACGGGTCGTGGCGTCTTCCATGTCGAATTGTCCCTGGACGGATCGACCGCGTTGAGGGACGCCATGCTGATTGTCCAGACGATATCGAGCATCTCCGGGGTCGACGCGCTCGCGCCGGAATGGGAGCGGCTCGAATCCGGCCTCTCGCCGCGCGTACCCTTTTCCTCGCCCGAATGGTGCAAGCTGTGGTGGAGCCATTTCCATCGCTCGGGCCTCGCCTGCCGCGACCAGTTGCGCGTCTACGTCGTGCGTCGTCCCGACGGCGCGCTCGTCGGCGTCGCGCCGATGTTTCTCACCAGCCGTCCCGGCTGGGGCGTCGTGCGCACGCGCGAATTGCAGTTCTTCGGCGCCGATCCCTATGTCACGGAATTGCGCGGGCCGGTCTGTCGGCCCGACGACACGGCCGCCGTAGTCGAGGCGCTGAGCCGCCATATCGCCGGCCAGCGCGAGTGCGACTGGGTGCAATGGCGCGGATTGCGCTACGCCGGCGATGCGCCGCATCCCGAATTGCGCCTGCGCGAGGACGAGAAGCTCGACGTCGTCGACCACTTCCTGCCCGTTCTCGGCGATTGGGAGGCGTTCAGGGCCGGCCTGCCGCGCAACATCAGGGAATCCTTGCGCAAATGCTACAATTCGCTGAAGCGCGAGGGCCTCGCCTTCGAGTTTCGCGTGGTCGGCGCGCCGGGCGAGGTTCCGGCGGCGATCGACCGCTTTTTCGTATTGCACAGGGCGCGCGCCGAGCAGGAAGGCGCCGTCCGGCACGCCGACGTGTTCGACAGCGCGCGGGCGCGGGCGCTGCTGCGCGACTATTGCCTGACGCTCGCGCGCCGCGGCGCGCTGCGCATCTTCCAGCTCCTGATCGACGGCGCAGTCGTGGCGACGCGCATCGGCTTCGTACTGGGCGACGAAATCTATCTCTATTTCTCGGGCTACGATTCGGCTTACGGCCGCTTCAGCGTCATGACGACGACGGTCGCGGAGGCGATCCGGCATTCGATCGGGCGCGGCGTGCGGATCGTCAACCTTTCGACCGGAACCGACGTGTCGAAGACGCGCTGGCGCCCGAACCAGGTCGTCTATCGCGGCGGCTACGAGGTCTGCACGGCGGTCAAGAGCCGCGCCGCCTTCCGCTTCGTCGAGGCGCTGCGCGAGCGCAGGCCGCAGTACGTCGCGCGCGTCGCGTGAGAGCGGTTCGCGCGCCGGACGCCGGCGGCGCCGCTCAGAACCGCGGTTCGGCGAAGGCCGAGCGCCAGGCGTCTTCCGCGATCGGCTCGAAGACGCCGCGCGTCTCGTCGAGGGCCAGAAGCCTGCCGTCCGCCACGCCGAAATAGGCGCCGTGAATGGACAGCCGGCCCTTTTCGATCAGGTTCGCGATGCAGGGGAAAGTGCGCAGGTTGGCGAGGCTCTGCCGCACCGATTCATGGCCGAGCTTTTCGATATAGGTCGTGTCCGGCGCGGCGGGGGCCGGGCCGAGCGCCTGCGCCGCCGGCGCGATCAGCTTGATCCACTGGCCGATGAAATCGCCGGGCGAAAGCGGCCGCATGTAGGGATCGGCCTCGTTCTCGGCATAGGCTTTCATGCCCCCGCAAGCCTCGTGGCCCATCACCACGATATGCTCGACGCGCAGGCCCATGACGCCGAATTCGAGCGCCGCGGAGGTGGCGTGATAATCGTCGTTCGGCCGATAGGGCGGCACGAGGGCCGCCACGTTGCGCAGGACGAAGATTTCGCCGGGGCTGGCGTCGAAGATCGTCTCGGGCGCGACCCGCGAGTCGCAGCAGCCGATCAGCATGATCGGCGGCCTCTGGCCGCTCTCGGCGAGCGCGCGAAACCTTTGCCGCTCGGTCGGGAAGCGCCCTTCCAGGAAGGAGCGGTAGCCTTTTTCGAGACGCAGGGGGAGGAGGTCGGCGGGATTGTGGTCGCTCATGGCGCCGAATGTGGCGCAGCGCGGGCGTTTCGCCAAGGGCTTTGTTGCGTTGCAATAGAGAAAGGCCGGGCCGGGACCGCCCGCGAGCGGCCTTTTTGTCCGGGAGGCTTGAGTTTTGGCCGCGCCGAATGCTTGTCTGCTCCGGCGCGGCGGATTCGGCCCCCGCGTCGCGACCGGAGCCCGCACGCATGACCCGTCACCTTCCCGCCGCCGTTTTTCTGTCGTTCGCCCTGTTCGCCGGCGGACAGGCTCAGGCCCAGAGCGCCCAGTCCTCGGGCGGACGCGGCGCGCGGATGATCGAGCGGCTGTGCGGCGCGATGAAACCGGCGCAGGCCTGGGGCCGCTACGCCGAACGCCTCGCCGACCGCCTCAATCTCGACGAGAGGCAGAAGGGCCTGCTCCGGACCTGGCAGGAGGCCCGCATCAAGGCGCGCGAGGAATCGCGCACGGCCCAGTGCTCGCCCAAGCCCGATCTGTCGACCTTCCAGGGCCGCCTCGACTACCGCCAGAAACGGCTGGAGGCCCAGCTCGCCGCCTTCAAGGCGACGCGCGCGCCGCTCGAGGCCTTCTACGCCGGCCTCAACGACCAGCAGAAGGCCTCCTGGGACGAGTGGCGCGACAGGCGCGGCGACCGGCGGCGCGGCCGGCGCGGCAACTGACAGGCATGCATTCGCGCGCTTTCTCCGACAGGCGCGTTCGGGTTTAATCGCCCGATCAAATCCAGGTCGAGGAACGCCTCCGCATGTCCACTGAAAGCCTGTTCCAGCCGCTGAAACTCGGTCGCTACGCCCTGTCCCATCGCATCGTCATGGCGCCGCTGACGCGCATGCGCGCGACGCCGGGCACGAACGCGCCCAACGCCCTGAACGCCGAATATTACGGCCAGCGCGCGAGCAAGGGCGGGCTGATCATCTGCGAGGCCTCGCCCGTCGTCGCCAGCGGCACGGCCGGCCCCAACGTGCCGGGCGTCTATTCCGACGCGCAGGTCGCCGGCTGGAAGCTCGTGACTGACGCGATCCACGCGCGCGGCGGCGTCGCCTTCCTGCAACTCTGGCATGGCGGGCGCATCTCGCATTCCTCGCTGCAGCCCGACGGCGGCCTGCCGCAATCGGCCTCCGCCGTTCCGCCGTCGTCCGGCATGGTGCTCGGCGCCGATTTCAAGCCACATCCCTTCGAGACGCCGCGCGCGCTGGAAACGTCCGAACTGCCCGGCCTCGTCGCCGCCTATGCGCAGGCTGCGCGCAACGCCGTCGCCGCCGGCTTCGACGGCGTCGAGATCCACGGCGCCAACGGCTATCTGCTCGAGCAATTCCTGCAATCGCGCACGAACAAGCGCACCGACGCCTATGGCGGTTCGATCGAGAACCGCGCGCGCCTCATGCTGGAGGCGACGAAAGCGGCCGCCGACGCCATCGGCGCCGATCGCGTCGGCATAAGGCTCTCGCCCTACGGCCGCGCCAACGATTCTGGCGAGGACGACCCGATGCCGCTCTATTCCTACGTCATCGGCGAATTGAACAAGCTCGGCCTCGCCTATCTCCACCTCATCGAGCCGCGCGCCAGCGGCGCGGGCCAGCGCGAGGTGGACCATCAGGACGTGCCCTCGGGCTGCGAGACCGTGCGCCCGCTATGGAAGGGGACGCTGATCACGGCCGGCAATTTCAAGAGCGAGAATGCGGCGGCGACCGTCGCCAGGGGCCATGCGGACGCCATCGCCTTCGGCCGCTATTTCATCGCCAATCCCGACCTGCCGGAACTCATCCGCCGCAACGCGGCCTTCCGCCCGTACGACCGGAGCACGTTCTACGGCGGCGATGCGCGGGGCTACACGGACTACGCGCCGCTGAGCGCAGCGGCGGCTGGGTGAAACCGGCCCTTCATCGCGAGGAGCGAAGCGACGCGGCGATCCATCTTCGAGCCTATGAGGCGCGGGGATGGATTGCTTCGCTTCCAGACGAAGTCCGCAACAGCGGACTTCTGTCGAACTCGCAATGACGGCGACTAGCCTCTGCTCGCGCTGACGATCCACACCGCCGCCGCCAGCGGCACACGCCCGTCCTTCTCGTAGGGCGCCAACTCGCGTCGCAATTCTTCGTAGGCCGCGGCGCGAATCTCCGGCGGCTGGTCGGTCAGCGCCGCGCCTGCAGGCCCGATGGTCGCGGCCGATTCCACGGCCGCCTCGAGGCCGCCGCCGAGCGCGATATCCATGTCCCAATCGAACCTGGCGAATTCAGGCGCGGCAAAACCGGCCTGCGTGAGAATGCGCGTCACGCGCTCCGGCTCGGCGAACGAAAACGGGCCCGGGTCTTCGGGGCCTGGCCGCGGCGGACGCGGCGCGTGCTTGCAGACGGCGTTGAAGGGCACGCGCATCCACAGGTTTTCGACGACCGGCCGCCAGCAGACAAAGGCGAGACGCCCGTCCGGCGCGAGCGCGCCGCGCAGATGCGCGAAGGCGGCGGCGGGATCGCCGAAGAACATCACGCCGAAGCGCGAGAACATCCGATCGAAGCGCGCCTCGCCGAAATCGTCGCGCGACGCATCGGCGACGCGGAACTCGACCTGTCGCATGCCGCGTGAAACACGTCTGGCCTCCGCGATCATCGCCTGCGAAATATCGACGCCGAGCACGCGGCCCGCAGCGCCGACTTTCTCGGCGATCGCGAGACTCGACGCGCCGCAGCCGCAGCCGATGTCGAGCACGCGCGCGCCCTCGCGAATGTCGGCCGCCGCGATCGCCGCCTTCTGCGCGGTCGCGACATTGATGTCGACGTCGGCGCTGCGCTTCAGCCATTTGTCGCCGCCGGCGCCGTCCCAGTAGACGCGCTGCGCGTCGTGATTCTCGCTTGCGTTCGTCACGTCCCTCTCCCCGCGGCGCGGCGGCTTGGCCGCGCGTGATCGCGATCATAGAGTGCGCGGCTCGTCTTGCGAAAGGTTCGTCATGCCCCGCCTGCCCGATCTCGATCCCGCGACGCTCGACGCCGAGCAGAAGCGCATTCACGACGAGATCGCGTCGGGACCGCGCGGAAAGGTCGAGGGACCGCTGCGCGTCTGGCTGACCAGCGCCGGCCTCGCGGACAGGGCGCAGGCGCTCGGCGCCTTCTGCCGCTACGGCACGAGCCTGCCGCCGCGCCTGTCCGAACTCGCCATTCTCGTCACCGGCGCCTATTGGCGGGCGGGATTCGAATGGCATGTGCATGCGCCGATCGGCGTCGCCGCCGGCCTCGATCCGCAGGCGGTCGAATGCATCCGCACCGGCGCCGAACCCGAATTCGCGAACGACGAGGAAAAGGCCGTCTACACGTTTTCGCGCGAACTTCTGACGACGCGCCGCGTCTCGCATGCGACCTACGCACTCGCCGAAGACATTCTCGGACAGCGCGCGCTGGTCGATCTCGTCGGCGTGCTCGGCTATTACGGCCTGATTTCGATGACCATCAACGCCTTCGAGGTGCCGCTGCCGGCAGGCGCGCAAGAGCCGTTCGCGTGAGATTTCGAACAGAAACCTTCATCCCGAGGAGCCCGCGCAGCGGGCGTCTCGAAGGATGGCAGGACCAACGATCTTGATGCGGCCACCCGTCGAGACGCGCCTGCGGCGCTCCTCAGGGTGAGGGACCCTGGTTTGAGGCCGTCACCCCAGGATCACATGTGGCACGAAGCGCGAGCGATTCGACGTGATCGCGCCTCTGTCCTCGCGAATGCCCATGCCCGCAGCGGCGTCGCCGACCAGCCATGAGCCGATCACGGGCCTGAAGCCGTCGAAGTCCGGCAGCGGCCGCAACGCCTGGCGCACATAGCCTTCCGCGCCATAGTCGCCGCTCGTGCGCGCCAGAATATGCGCGCCCTCGTAAAGCGTCACATTGGCGCCCTCGCGCGACAGCAGCGGTTTTCGCGCATAAGTCTCGCCCAGGCTGTCGGCGCGAAGATCGCTCTCGAAGAAGGTCGGCAGAAGATTGGGGTGGTTCGGCGCGGCCTCCCACAGCAGCGCGAGAAAACCCTTGTTCGACAGGATCGCCTTCCACGGCGGCTCGAAGAAACGCGTCATCTTCATCGCCGGCGACTTGCCGAATTCGTCGGCGAACATCCATTCCCAGGGATAGAGCTTGAACAGGCACTCGATATAGCGATCTTCGCGATCGGCGAAGCGGTCCATCAGGAAGCCGATGTCGCCCATGTCGATCTGCATCGTCTCGAGGCCGGCCTGCGTCGCGGAATCCGCGAGATAGGCGATCGTGCCGGAATCCTCGACGCTTCCCTGCATGCAGGCCAGATGCAGGAATTGATCGGGAATGGGCGCGACCGCGCGCCAGCGCGCGATCAGCTTTTCATGCAGCGAGTTGAACTGGTCGGCCTCGGCGGCAAGCGCGCCGCGCTCCACGAGATCGCGCAGCCATTGCCATTGCACGACGGCGCTTTCGAACAGGCTCGTCGGCGTGTCGGCGTTGTATTCGAGCAGTTTCGCCGCGCCTTCGCCGTCATAGGCGAAATCGAAGCGGCCGTAGAGGCTCGCCTCGCCGCGCTTCCAGCTTTTCGCGATCAGATCCCAGGCATGTTCAGGTATGGCGAGCCTGCGCAGATTCGCTTCGTCGCACACGATCCTGGCGGCGACGTCGCGACACAGCGCGCCAAGTTCCTCGGTCGGCCCTTCGAGATCGTCTTCGATTTCGCGCAGCGTGAATTCGTAGCGCGCGCTTTCGTCCCAATAGGTCTCGCCGTCGATCTCCGCGAAGGCAAAGCCGATCTCGGCCGCGCGTTGCGCGAAATCCGGACGCGGAGGGCTTGCGACGCGCCGCATGGTTCAGGCGCCGCCCCCGTGGCCCGCGCCGTGCGCGGCGCCCGCGTGGCCGAAGCCGCCGAACGCGCCGTGGCCTGTCGGGGCCGCGCCGACATGCTGCGCCGAGGTCGACGGGCTCGAACTCGATCCACTGGAGGAATACCAGCCGTGGCCGCCGCCATGCGATCCGCTGGAATTGCGCCCGGTCGGGCAATCGTTCGGCGGCAGCCCGCGCTGCGCCGCCTGCGCGCGGCACGCCTCTGCCTGCTCGCGCGAATGACGGCCTTCGTACCAGACGCCGCCCGCGAGCGCTGTCGCCCCGAGCGAGACGAGTCCGACCGTCATCGACATCTTGCGCCGCGGCGGCGGCGAGGCGCCGTTCGGCAGGCCGCCCGGCGCATGCAGCACCGCCGGCGGCGCGTTCTTCAGGCCGAAGGGCGGGCGCGGCTTCTTCATCGTCACGGGCTCATGCAGGCGGTCGTCACGAGCCCCGCGGCGATCGCCACCGAGCCCGACCAGATCGCCGCGGCCAGCGCATTCTGCTCGATCGCCTGCGAAAGGTTGGGGTGGGCGAGATGGGCGAGCCCGTAGGCAATGAATTGCGCGAGCATCGCCACCAGCCCCCAGATCAGGAATTCGACGATGCTGCGGGTGTTGTGAATCGCGCCGGCGAGCGCGATCGAATAGCCGACGAGCGTGAGACCGAATGCGACCGCCGCGGACGCATTGTGCTCGCGCACGATCAGCTCGAATTCCCTGTGCCGCGTCAGCCGCGTGTAGATCGCGCAGAAGATCGCCGCATAGGCGAGCGCGCCCGCAAAATAGATTGCGAAGGCGGTCAGCCCCGCAACCAGCTGGTCCGGCATGTCGGCCCCTCGAACGACTCGCCGCCCAGATTAGCAAGAGCGGTACGCCGCGCCAGTGCGCAATGGCGCCGACGCGCTCAGGCCAGATATTGCCGCAGCTCCAGCGTGCCGTGTTCCCCGATCGCGTCGTAAGTGTCGGCAATGAATTTCTCGCCGGCGGTGCGGCCGATCTCGAACAGCTTCTTGAACAGATCGAAATCGGCTTGCAGCTTCGTATCCGCATTATAGGCCGCCAGCGCCTTGCCGCCCTCGATCAGGTGCATGCGGATCTTCTTGTAATGCGTGTCCTTCAGGCGGCCTTCGTCGATCAGGCGGGCGACGAAGTCGATGGCGCGGAATTCGCCGATGAGCGGCGCATTGAACGTGATCTCGTTCATCCGCTGCATGATCTCGGCCGCCGTGTCGGGCGTGCCCGGCCGTTCGATCGGATCGAGCTGGATGAGAACGATGTCGAGGCAATCGGTCTCGTAGAAGAAGGGAAACAGCGGCGGATTGCCTGAATAGCCGCCGTCCCAATAGGGAACGCCGCCGATCTCCACGGCCCTGAACAGCGTCGGCAGGCAGGCCGAGGCCATCACCATTTCCGCCGTGAGTTCGTCGCGCTGGAAAATCTTGATCCGGCCCGTCCGGACATTGGTCGCGGAGATGAACAGCTTGACCGCATCGCTCGCGCGCAGCGCCTCGAAATTCACCAGCCGGGTCAGCGCCGTGCGCAGCGGATTGATGTCGAGCGGATTGAAGTCGTAGGGGGACAGGAAGCTCGACGCGCTCTGCCACAGCCGCTCGCTGAATTTCAGCGGATCGAAGGCGGAGAGATAGGCGTCGAACAGGCTGCGCTGCGTGTCGTTGAGTTGCCCATCGAGACTGACCGAGCGCCAGAATCGTTCGAGCTGCTTTCGCGCGCCTGCGGGCCCGCCGGCGCGCAGCCCGTCGGCGAGCACGACTGCGTTCATCGCGCCCGCGCTCGCGCCGCTGAGGCCCGCGACCTCGAAACGCCCGTCCGCCAGAATCGCGTCCAGCGCGCCCCAGGTGAAGGCGCCGTGCGCGCCGCCCCCCTGCAGCGCGAGATTGATGCGCTTCTTCTGCGTCGTGTCGCGCCCGCTCACGCGGCGGTCCAGCCGCCGTCCATCGAGATGTTCGCGCCGGTGATCTGCGAGGCCGCGTCGGAGCACAGGAACACGGCGAGCGCGGCGACCTGTTCGACGGTTACGAACTGCTTGGTCGGCTGCGCGGCCAGCAGCACGTCGTTCATCACCTGCTCCTTGGTCATGTTGCGCGCCTTCATCGTGTCGGGAATCTGCTTCTCGACCAGCGGCGTCCAGACATAGCCCGGCGAAATGCAATTGACCGTCACGCCAAAGGTCGCGACTTCGAGCGCGATCGTCTTGGTGAAGCCGGCGATGCCGTGCTTGGCCGACACGTAGGCCGACTTGAAGGGCGAGGCGACGAGCGAATGCGCCGACGCCGTATTGATGATGCGGCCCCATTTGCGCGCCTTCATGCCGGCGACCGCCGCGCGCGTCGTGTGGAAGGCGGACGACAGGTTGATCGCGATGATCTGGTCCCATTTCTCGACCGGGAAATCCTCGACCGGCGAGACGAACTGGATGCCGGCGTTGTTGACGAGAATGTCGACCGAGCCCAGCGCCTTTTCCGCATTGGCGATCATCGCGGCGATTTCGGCCGGCTTCGACATGTCGGCAGCGTCGTAGAGGCATTTCACGCCGAAATCCTTTTCGATTCCCGCGCGCTCCTTCTCGATCGCGGCCGCCTCGCCGAAGCCGTTGATCATGACGTTTGCGCCTTCCTTGGCGAGCGCGCGGGCGTAGGCGAGGCCGATGCCCGAGGTGGAGCCTGTGACGACGGCGTTGCGCTTGGCGAGGGACATGGCGATCTCCTGGAATGATGCGACGCAATATATCGCGCCGGCCGGCCGAAGGCGATGGTTCGAAATGCCGGCGGCCCACGCTATAATGACGCCATGACGCGCAGCGCCGCCCAGGATATCGACCATAGTCACGACCGCGGCCAAGAGGATGTCCACGGCGCGTCCTGCGCGCCGGCGGCAGGGCGCCTGACGCCCGGCCGCAAGGCGGTGCTCGACGTTCTGGAGGCCGCCGGCAGACCCGTCGGCGCCTATGAGATGATCGACATTCTGGCGGCCAAAGCCGGCCGGCGTCCGGCGCCGACGCAAGTCTACCGCGCCCTGGATTTTCTGGTGGAACAGGGACTTGTCCACCGCCTCGCCTCCCGCAACGCCTTTCTCGCCTGCTGCCACGGCCATGACGCCAGCGAGCCTGTCGCCTTCCTGATCTGCGACGGCTGCGGCCATGTGGACGAGGCGACCTCCCCCGCCCTGTCGGCGGACGTGGCGGCGGTCGCGGGCAAGCGAGGATTTGCGCCGCGCGCCCAGATCATCGAAATAGCCGGGCGCTGCGCCGCCTGTGTCACGAAAGATGTGGCATGAGGGCGTCGACCGGACCGCGAGCCTTCAGGCCCGCAACGACCAAGGCGAGCCTGAAGGCTCGCGGTCCGCAGGCGCCGAAGCAAGAGTTGAAGACGGAACCATGACTGAAACTTCCGAAAACGCCTGCCTGCCCGATCCCGTCGCCGCCGAGCCCGCGGCCCGCCATCACACGACCGGCGTGCTGGTCGGCGCCGGCAAGGGCGCGGTGCGAGTCGGCGGCGGCGCGCCCATCGTCGTGCAGTCCATGACGAACACCGACACCGCCGACATCGAGGGGACGGCGAAACAGGTTGCCGCGCTCGCGCAAGCGGGCTCCGAAATGGTCCGCATCACCGTCGACCGCGACGAGGCGGCGGCCGCCGTGCCCCATATTCGCGACCGGCTGTTGCAGATGGGCGTCGAAGTCCCGCTCGTCGGCGACTTCCACTATATCGGCCACAAGCTGCTCGCCGATCATCCGGCCTGCGCGGAAGCCCTCGACAAATATCGCATCAATCCCGGCAATGTCGGTTTCAAGGAGAAGAAGGACCGGCAATTCGCGGCAATCGTGGAAATGGCGATCAGGCACGGCAAGACCGTGCGCATCGGCGCCAACTGGGGCTCGCTCGATCAGGAAATGCTCACCGCGCTGATGGACCGTAACGCCAAGTCGTCGCGCCCGATCGACGCGCAGGCGGTGACGCGCGAGGCGCTGGCGCAATCGGCGCTGATGTCGGCCGATCTGGCGCAGGAAATCGGCCTGCCGAAGGATCGCATCATTCTCTCGGCCAAGGTCTCGGCCGTGCAGGGTCTGATCTCGGTCTATCGCATGTTGGCGCAGCGCTCGAACTACGCGCTGCATCTCGGCCTCACCGAGGCCGGCATGGGCTCCAAGGGCGTCGTCGCTTCGGCCGCCGCGCTCGGCGTGCTGCTGCAGGAGGGAATCGGCGACACGATCCGCGTGTCGCTGACCCCCGAACCCGGCGGCGACCGCACGCTGGAAGTGAAGGTCGCACAGGAAATCCTGCAGACCATGGGCTTTCGGACCTTCGTGCCGCTGGTCGCGGCCTGCCCGGGTTGCGGGCGCACGACCTCGACCGTGTTTCAGGAACTCGCGCGCGACATCCAGGACCACATCCGCGTGTCGATGCCGGAATGGAAGAAGCGGTACGAGGGCGTCGAGAACCTCAACGTCGCGGTCATGGGTTGCATCGTCAACGGTCCCGGCGAGTCGAAGCACGCCGACATCGGGATTTCCCTGCCCGGCACCGGCGAGGCGCCGGCCGCGCCCGTCTTCATCGACGGCAAGAAGGCGATGACTCTTCGCGGCGCAGGGATCGCGCAGGAATTCAAGCAGATCGTCGAGGACTACGTCGAACGCCGCTTCGGCCAGGCCACGAAGGCGGCGGAGTAGGCGCATTGTCATTCCCGCGAGAGCGGGAATCCAGCAGCCGATCCCTCTGGATGCCCGCCTTCGCGGGCATGACAATGGAAGGGACCGTCAAAACCGCTTCACATATTGCACGAAGCCCGATTTCGTCGCGACCTTGTCGTAGAGGATCATCGCCTGCGCATTTGTCTCGTGCGTCAGCCACCACACGCGCGAGCATTCGTGGCTTCGCGCGACATCGTAGACTGCTTCGATCAGCTTTCGCCCGACGCCACCGCCGCGAATGTCAGGCGCGACGAACAGGTCCTGCAGGTAGCAATAATCGCCTGATGTCCAGCACGAACGGTGCATGATCCAGTGCACCATGCCGATGGCGCGGCCCTGCTCGTCGCGCGCCAGAAACGCGCCCATCGGCTCCTTGCCGCCGGTCAGCCGGGCGAAAGTCTCGCGCGTCGTCTCTTCGGAAATGTCGACCTTGTAGAACGTCTGGTAGCCGCGCCACAGCGGCAGCCATTCCTCGAAATCCGTAGCGGTCAGCGGAACGATGCGCGCCATGATCGGCTCCCTGCTCAGAAAAGGCCGGCCGCCAGATTGATGGTCAGCGCCAGGATGGTCGTGTTGAAGAAGAACGACAGGATGGAATGCGCGAGCACGATTCCACGCATCGCGCGCGAGGAGATCGACACGTCGGCCGTCTGCGAGGCGACGCCGATCGTGTAGGAGAAATAAGCGAAATCGTAATAGTTCGGCTGCGTCGTGTCGGGGAAGATCAGCCCGCCGCGCGGATCGGAACATATGTCCGCGGCAATCGAAATGTCGGTGTCGTCGACATCGCCGTCGCCGTCGAAATCGAAGGGTTCGCCGCTCTGCGCATCCGCGCCGGAGAGACGGCGCTCGAGATAATATTCATGCGCATAGTGCAGCCCGAACACCATGTGCATGAAGAACCAGGAGGTGAATATCGTGCAGCCCGCGAGCCCCAGGTGCAGCGCGCGCGCGACGCCCTGTAATTCCTTGGCTGCGCCCATTTCGACGACGATGGCGCATATGGCCGCGACCGCCGCGACGGCGGAAAAGACGAGGACGAAATAGCGGCCGTCGTCGAGAAGCTGCGCCTGGAGCCGGATGCGCCGGTGATCGAAGCCGCGCGTCGTCGCCAACACCAGCGCGAGATCGCCGACGATCGCGACATTCCATCCGATCAGGGCGCGCGTCGCGATGCTCAGCGTGTCCGGCGCGAGAAAGCCCGCGAGCGCCCCGACCGCGAAAGCGATGAACAGCCGCGGCCGCGCCGCGATCACACGAAACGGCAGGATGCGTTTGCGATGGCGCGCGAGACGCCGTGCGTGATCGACTTCGAGGCGGGACACGTCCTCCTGCGAAGCCATCTGCGAACCCTTCAACTGCGCCGCGCGGCGGTGAAGCGGGCGGCTTCCGCGAGCACGGCCGCCGTTTCGCCGAAACCTCCCTCGTCCAGCGCCTCGATCGCGTCGATCGCCAGACTGTCGCGACGATCGCGCGCGGCGTCGATCCCGAGCGCGGAGACGAGCGTCGCCTTGTTGCGGCCGGCGTCCTTGCCGGCCCGCTTGCCGAGCGCCGCCTCGTCGCCCTCGGCGTCGAGAATGTCGTCGGCCACCTGGAAGCAGGCGCCGAGCGCGCGCCCGTATTTCACCAGCGCCGCGCGCTGGTCGGCGTTTGCGCCGCCGATGCGCGCGCCGGCCTCGACCGCGTAGAGCAGCAGGGCGCCGGTCTTCATCGCCTGCAGCGTCATGATCGCCTTGGGCTGGTGCGGCGCCGTCGCCTTTTCGGCTTCGAGATCGAGCGCCTGCCCGCCGACCATGCCGCCGAGGCCGGCCGCGCGCGCGAGGCCGAGAACGAGATCGGCCCGCACGGCTGCGTCCGCATGGGTCGCCGGATCGGCCAGAACGTCGAAGGCGTAGGTCAGGAGCCCGTCGCCGGCGAGAATGGCGGTCGCCTCGTCGAAGGCCTTGTGCGTCGTCGGCCGGCCGCGCCGCAGGTCGTCGTCGTCCATCGCCGGCAGGTCGTCGTGCACCAGCGAATAGCAATGCGTCATCTCGAGCGCGGCCGCTGCGCGGAGGGCGCCCTCGCCCCCGACGCTGAACAGGCGGGCGGTTTCCACGACCAGAAACGGACGCAGCCGCTTGCCGCCGCCGAGACTCGAATAGCGCATGGCTTCAAGCAGGCGCGCCGGCCGCTCGATCTCGCCGGAACGCACCAGCGGCGAGAGCAGCGTGTCGAGCATGGACTCGGTTGCGCCGGCGACCTCGTCGAGCCGCGAACGGAAGAGGTTTGCGGTCGCGCGCTCGGTCATATCGTCCTCGGCAGATCAATCCCGGACTCGGGCTTGCCCGATCGCCCCCGCCCGGTCAAGGCGCGCGCTCCCCGCAGCGTTCCGCGCGCCCATGTCGTCAGGAGGGCCGCGAGCATCAGCGCGAGGAGAACCGCGCGAGGCTGCCGGAGCAGGCGTCGAGGATGGGTTCGCGCTGCGCGTCCCGGCCCCGCTTGCCGCGGCGGCCGCGATGCGCAAGGCTGGAGGCGAGCGGCCGGGCCCGCCGATACGACAGGGAGGGGCCGGATTTGATCGGGCGGGCGTGGCGGTTGCTGCTGGCGCTGATCCTGTCGGCGGCGATCGTGCTTGTTGCGCTGACCGCGCTGTGGCGCGTCGCGCCCCCGATCTCGACCCTCATGCTGGCGCGCTACGTCACGGGCCGGCCCGTCGTGCGCGATTACGCGCCGCTCGAGCGCATTTCTCCCGCCCTGATCGCCGCGGTCGTCATGTCCGAGGACGCCAAATTCTGCCGGCACCGCGGCGTCGACTGGCAGGCGCTCGGCGACGTTCTGGACGACGCCGACGAGGACGGGCCCGCGCGCGGCGCGTCGACCATAACCATGCAGCTGGTCAAGAACCTGTTCCTCTGGCCCTCGCGCAGCGCCGTCCGCAAGGGGCTGGAAATACCGCTGGCTCTGGCCCTCGACCTCGTCTGGCCGAAAAGTCGGATCATGGAGGTCTATCTCAACATCGCCGAATGGGGTCCGGACGGGATTTTCGGCGCCGAGGCCGCCGCCCGCGCCGACGTCGGCCGCGCCGCCGCCGCGCTGACGCCAATGCAGGCCGCGCTCATGGCCGCCGCCCTGCCCAACCCCGTGCTGCGCCGGCCGGCGCGGCCGTCGGCCCTCCAGGCGCGGCTCGCGCGCCGCCTGTCGGTCCGGGTCAGCGAGGCCGGACCCTGGCTCGATTGCCTGAAATGACAATTGGTCGCTAAATCTACGGTGCGGGGTGGCGCTGCCGGACTTTTTGGGCTATGAGCCCGCCACCGTCCCGCCTGCGCGCCGGAACGATCTTCAGATCGGATATCGAACGCAGTCCGGGCAAGCCCGTCTTGCCCGCCCCGGGACAATGGAGTTTCAAATGGCTGTTCCGAAGAGAAAAACCTCCCCGATGAAGCGCGGCTTCCGCCGTTCGGCCGACGCGCTCGCCGCCCCGACCTATGTCGAGGACAAGGATTCCGGC
>JBDHTL010000022.1:0-34325 GCA_039808645.1 Rhodoblastus sp.
GCCTGGGGCGATTTCGAGCCGGCCGTGCCCACGACGGCCGAAGGGTTCGCCACGGCCGGCGCCGGCGCGCTGGCCGGCTACGGCGCGCTGCGCATCCTCGCCGCGCCGTTCCGCCGCCGCCGGCGCGGCCCTGCGGCGGCTTGAGGCTTCCCGGCGGAACCGACACAATGCGCCGGCCATGCCGATGAATACGCCCCGATGACCCCCGAGCGACTGCGCGCCATCGCCTTCTGGGCGCGCGAACTGACCGAGGCGGAGAGCGAACGCGCCTGCCGGGGCCTCGTCGAGAAGACCTGGCCGGCCGGCGCGACGATCGTGCATCGCGGCGACGCCTTCGATTACTGGACGGGGGTCGTGTCGGGCCTCGTGAAGATTTCGTCGGTATCCTCGAGCGGCAAGGCGATCAGCCTCGCCGGCATGCCGGCCGGCATGTGGTTCGGCGAAGGCTCGATGCTGAAGGCGGAGCGACGCCAGTACGATCTCGTCGCGCTGCGCGAGTCGCGGCTCGCGCTGATGAACCGCGCGACCTTCGCCTGGCTTTTCGAGAATTCCGTCGGCTTCAATCGCTTTCTGGTGCGCCAGTTCAACGAACGGCTCGGACAATTCATCGCGCTCGTCGAGCACGACCGCATGCTCGACGGCGTCGCGCGCGTCGCCCGCGTGATCGCATGGCTGTTCAATCCCGTGCTCAACCCGAACATCGGGCCGAGCCTCGACATCAGCCAGGAGGAACTCGGATTGATCGCGGGCGTGTCGCGGCAGGTCGCCAATCGCGCGCTGCAGATCCTGGAAGCTGAAGGATTGCTTCGCCTGCAGCCGGCCGCGCTCAAGCCGGTCGATCTGCCGGCGCTCGCGCGCTACGGGGAGTGAACGGGGACCGAATGCGGCCGCTGGCCTGAAGCCCTAGACGAAAGTAGGGGCAGCGCCCGAAGAATCCGGGCCGCAAGCTAACTGACAAAACGCGTTTGCGCAGTCAAGCGGATGCTTGCCACCAGCCATGCGCATTGCGAATGTTACGCCGCCGGACAGAGCCGAAGCCATCCGGCCGAAAACAAGCGTCCGCGACGACGCGCGAGGGGAGCAGGGAGTGGGAGTGAGCGAGCAGCCGTCTGGCCGCGGCGCGGCCGAGGACACGTTTCCGAAGCTGCTGCGCATGCATGCGCGGCTGCGCGGAAATCGTCCGGCGTTCCGTCACAAGGACCGCGGCATCTGGCAGACGTGGACCTGGAGCCAGGTCTACGACAACGTGAGGGCGATCGCGCTGGGGCTGCGCAAGCTCGGCGTGACGGAAGGCGACAAGGTCGCGATCGTCGGCGCCAACCGTCCGTTGCTGTATTGGACCCTGTGCGCCGCGCAGATGCTGCGCGCGACGCCCGTGCCGGTCTATGCCGACGCCGTGGCGGACGAACTCGCCTACGTGCTCGAGAACGCGGATGTGAAGGTCGCCGCCGCGCAGGACCAGGAGCAGGTCGACAAGCTGCTGTCGATCGCCGATCGCCTGCCGACACTTGAACATATCGTCTACGACGAGGATCGCGGGCTGCGCGACTACACGCAGACGAACATCGGCGCGCTCGACGACTTGATCGACGCTTCCTCGAAGGCGCTCGCGGCGGAAGCCTCGCTCGGCCGGACGCTGGACGCGCTGATCGACGCGGGCGGCGCGGGCGACGCCTCGATCATGCTCTATACCTCCGGCACGACGGGCCGCTCGAAGGGCGTGGTGCTGGCGGCCGGCCGCTCGGTGCAGGCCGCGCGCGACACGGTGGCCTTCGACGGCCTGACCGACAAGGACGAACAGCTCGCCTATCTGCCGCTCGCCTGGGTCGGCGACCATTATCTGAACTACGCGCAGGCGATGGTCGCGGGCTCCTGCATCGCCTGTCCCGAGAACGCCGACACGGTCGCGCAGGACCTGCGCGAGATCGGGCCGTCCTTCTATTTCGCGCCGCCGCGGGTGTTCGAGGCGCAGCTCACCCGCATCATGATCCGCATGGAGGACGCCGGCGGCCTGAAGCGGAAGATGTTCGACCATTTCATCGGCGTCGCGCGCAAATGGGGCGAGAAGATCCTCAACGGCGAGAGCGTGCCGTTTCTCGCGCGCGTCCACTACGCGCTGGGCGAATTCCTCGTCTACGGGCCGCTGAAGAACGTGCTCGGCTATTCCAACATCCGCGCCGCCTACACGGCGGGCGAGGCGATCGGCGGCGAGCTCTTCTCGTTCTACCGCTCGCTCGGGCTCAACCTGAAGCAGCTCTACGGCCAGACGGAAGCCTTCCTCTACGTGACCGCGCACGCCAATGGCGCGGTGCGTTCCGATACGGTGGGACCGCCGGCGCCGAATGTCGACATCCGCATCGCCGACGACGGCGAGGTGCAGTTCAAGTCGCCGGGCCAGTTCGTGTCCTACTACAAGGAGCCGGAAAAGACCGCCGAGACGCTGACGCCGGACGGCTATGTGAAGACGGGCGACGCCGGCTTCTTCGATGCGGACGGGCAGCTGCGCATCCTCGACCGCGCCAAGGACGTGGGCAAGCTGAAGGACGGCACGATCTTCGCGCCCAAATACATCGAGAACAAGCTGAAGTTCTTCCCCAACATCAAGGAGGCGGTGGCCTTCGGCGACGCGCGCGATTTCGTCACCGTCATGCTCAACATCGAGCTGACGGCGGTCGGCAACTGGGCGGAGCGCAACAACATTTCCTACGGCTCCTACCAGGAGCTCGCCGGCCATCCCAAGGTCTACGAGCTGATCGCCAGGCATGTCGACGAGGTGAACGCCTCGCTGGCTGGGGAACCGCGCATGGCGGGGGCGCAGATCGCGCGCTTCCTGATCCTGCCGAAGGAACTCGACGCCGACGACGGCGAATTGACGCGCACGCAGAAAGTGCGCCGCGGCTTCATCGCGGAACGCTACGAGCCCTTGGTGAAGGGTCTCTACGATGGATCGAGGCAGGCCGACATTTCCACAGAAGTGACGTTCGAGGACGGACGCAAGGGCATGATTTCCGGGCGCGTCGCCATCGTCGATCTCGCGCGTCACGGCGCGGCCGGCCAAGGAAGCAAGGCGGCATGAGCGGCGCGGACGACATTCTCCTCAAGGTCGACAACGTCTCGCTGTCCTTCGGCGGCGTGCGCGCGATCACCGACGTTTCCTTCGATATCCGCAAGGGTGAGATCCGCGCGATCATCGGGCCGAACGGCGCCGGCAAGACGTCGATGCTGAACGTCATCAACGGATTCTACCATCCGCAGCAGGGCAGCATCTCATTTCACGGCAGGACGCGCGCGCGGATGAAGCCCTACGAGGCGGCAAGCCAGGGCATTGCGCGCACCTTCCAGAACGTCGCGCTGTTCAAGGGCATGTCGACGCTCGACAATATTCTCGCCGGCCGCGCGCTGAAGATGAAGTCGAGCTTCTTCTGGCAGATGTTCCGGCACGGGCCGGCGCTGGCGGAAGAGATCGAGCATCGCAAGTTCTGCGAGGAGATCATCGACTTCCTCGAGATCGAGCATATCCGCAAGGCGCCGGTCGGCACGCTGCCCTACGGCTTGCAGAAGCGGGTCGAACTCGGCCGCGCGCTCGCGATGGAGCCGACCCTGCTGCTGCTCGACGAGCCGATGGCGGGCATGAACCTCGAAGAAAAGCAGGACATGAGCCGCTTCATCATCGACGTGAACCAGCATTTCGGCACGACGATCGCGCTGATCGAGCACGATATCGGCGTGGTGATGGACCTGTCCGACCGCATCGTCGTGCTCGAATACGGCCACAAGATCGCCGACGGGAACCCCGACGACGTGAAGAGCGACCAGAAGGTGATCGACGCATATCTGGGGGTTTCGCATTGATGGGCGGGCTTCTTGGGATCGCGAGCGTTCAGGCTCGCTCTGGGCATCGTGCGGCCGGCAGCCGGCGGTCGAATGCCGAATGCCGAACGCCGACCGGCGTATGCGAGCCGGAAGGCTCGCGGTCCAATGCGGGCGCGTCGCAATGAACCTCCTCTATCAAATCTTCGTCGATCCCTTCGTGCAGATGGGCGCATCGCCCGACCTGCTCGTGCAGACGCTGTGGGAAGGCCTCGTCGGCGGCGTCCTCTATTCGCTGATCGCGCTCGGCTTCGTCCTGATCTTCAAGGCGTCGGGGGTGTTCAATTTCGCGCAGGGCATCATGATGGTGTTCGCCGCGCTGACGCTCGTCGGCTTCTACGAGAAAGGCGTACCGGCGCCGCTCGCGCTGCTGCTGGCCATCGGCGTCATGTACCTGCTGGCGCTCGGCGTCGAACGCATCGTGCTGCGGCCGCTCGTCAACCAGCCCGACATCATGCTGTTCATGGCGACCTTCGGGCTCACCTACATACTGATCGGCGCGGGCGAGCTCGTGTTCGGCGGCGACCCGAAGGAAATGCCTGTGGCCGCGCTCGGCCTGCCCAAGGGCGCCATCGACCTCAAGATTCTCGGCGGGCTCGTGTCGCTGCAGAAGATCGACATAGCCGCGGCCGTCATCGCCTCGGCCATGGTCGCCGGCCTTGCGCTCTTCTTCCAGAAGACGCGCATCGGCCGCGCCCTGCGCGCCGTGGCGGACGATCACCAGGCGGCCTTGTCGGTCGGCATCTCGCTCAACCAGATCTGGGTCATCGTCTGGTTCACCGCAGGCATCGTCGCGCTGGCGACGGGCATCATGTGGGGCGCGCGCTCGGACGTGTCGTTCGCGCTGCAGGTCATCTCTCTGAAGGCGCTGCCGGTGCTCATTCTCGGCGGCTTCACCTCGGTGCCGGGCGCCATCATCGGCGGGCTCATCATCGGCATCGGCGAGAAGCTCGGCGAATTCTACTGGGGGCCTCTGGTCGGCGGCGGCATCGAAAGCTGGCTCGCCTACGTGATCGCCCTCGCCTTCCTGCTGTTCAAGCCCGAGGGCCTGTTCGGCGAGAAGATCATCGAACGAATCTGATCGGGGCTTAACGTGTTCTACCGGGAAGTCGGACAGTTCAAGACGAGTTACGCGGCCGACCAGGCGATCTTTCCGATCCGGCAGGACCGGATCGGCCTGGCGCTGATCCTGGCGGTCGCCTTCATCGGCATTCCGCTGGTCGGCGGCGAGTTCATGATCGCCTCGGTCATGATCCCGTTCCTGATCCTCGCGCTGGCGGCGATCGGGCTCAACATCCTCATCGGCTATACCGGCCTGATCTCGCTCGGTACGGGCGCCTTCATGGGCGTCGGCGCCTATGCCTGCTACAAGCTCACGACGCTGTTTCCGGGCGTGAACATCATCGTCTGGATCGTCGCGTCCGGCCTCGTGTCCTGCGCCGTCGGCGTCGTGTTCGGCCTGCCGAGCCTGCGCATCAAGGGCTTCTATCTCGCCATCGCGACGCTGGCCGCGCAGTTCTTCCTGCAATGGTGCTTCGTGCGCGTCGGCTGGCTCTACAATTACAATCCCTCGGGCGCGATCGAGGTGCCGGTGCATACGCTGTTCGGCATTCCGATCACCGGCGCCACCGCCAAGCCGCTGACCCGGTATTTCGTCGTGCTGGGGATCGTCGTCGTGATGACGTGGTTCGCCTCCAACCTCGTGCACGGCCGCATCGGGCGCAACTGGATGGCGGTGCGCGACATGGACATCGCCGCGCAGCTCATGGGCATCCGCCTACTGCCCGCCAAGCTGCTCGCCTTCGCGGTCTCGTCCTTCTACGCCGGCGTCGCCGGCGCGATGATGGTGTTCCTGTGGCTCGGCGCCGCGGAGCCCGAGGCGTTCAACATCAACGAATCCTTCGTGCTGCTGTTCATGGTGATCATCGGGGGGCTCGGCAGCCTGATCGGTTCGTTCTTCGGCGCGGCGCTGATCCACATCCTGCCGATCATCGTGCGCACGGCGCCGAATGCGCTCGGCCTGAAGATCGGCTCGGCGACGGCCGAGCACCTGACATTCCTTATCACCGGCGCGCTGATTATATTCTTCCTGATCGTCGAACCGCACGGCCTGGCGCGCCTGTGGCAGATCGCGAAGCAGAAGCTGCGGGTCTGGCCGTTCCCGTACTAGATCAAACATCGAGAGGAAGAGGGAGGACTGAAATGAAAGCCCTGAAGACAACCGCTCTGGCGCTGCTTGCCGCCACCGCGCTCGCCGCTCCGGCGGCGCCTGCGGCCGCCGAAGACATCTTCGTGCCTCTGTTCACCTATCGCACCGGCCCGTTCGCGGGTTCGGGCACGTCGATCGCCAACGGCATGCGCGACTATCTCGAAATGCTGAACGCGCGCGACGGCGGCATCGGCGGCGTCAAGCTCGCCATCGAGGAATGCGAGACCGGCTACGATACCAAGAAGGGCCTCGAATGCTACGAGGCGGTGAAGCCGAAGAAGCCGGTGATGGTCAACCCGTGGTCGACCGGCATCACGCTGCCGCTGATCGCGAAGGCCGCGGTCGACAAGATCCCCGTCCTGTCGATGGCCTATGGCCTGTCGGCCTCCTCCGAGGGCGACACGTTCCCCTGGATATTCAACCCGCCGGACACCTACTGGGACGGCATGTCGATGATCATCAAGTACATCGCCGCGCAGGAAGGCGGCGGTCTCGACAAGCTCAAGGGCAAGAAGATCGGCTATCTCTATCTCGATGCCGGCTACGGCAAGGAGCCGTTGCCCTTCCTCGCCGATCTCTCCAAGGAGCTCGGCTTCGAGACCAAGCTCTATCCGGTGCCGGCGGCCGAAATGCAGAACCAGTCGGCGCAATGGCTGAACGTGCGCCGCGACAGGCCGGACTACATGATCATGTACGGCTGGGGCGCGATGCAGCCGACCGCGATCAAGGAAGCGGTCAAGACCAACTACCCGATGGAGAAGTTCATCTCGATCTGGTGGCCGAGCGAGGAAGACGCGAAGGGCGCCGGCAAGGAGGCCGCCGGCTTCAAGACACTCAACTGGCACGCCGCGACGGCCGACTTCCCGGTCATCAAGGACATCGAGAAGCACATCGTCGGCGCGGGCAAGAGCCAGGCGCCGAAGGAGCAGGTCGGCACCGTGCTGTACAATCGCGGCGTCTACAATTCGATGCTGATCGCGGAAGCAATCCGCACGGCGCAGAAGATCACCGGCAAGAAGGCGGTGACGGGCGAGGACGTGCGGCGCGGGCTGGAAGGCCTGAACGTCGACGCGGCGCGGCTCAAGGAAATGGGCATGGAAGGCTTCACCGGGCCGATAAAGCTCACCTGCGCCGACCACAACGGCCATCGCCCGACCTTCGTGCAGCGCTTCGACGGCTCGAAATACGTGAAGGTCTCCGACTGGATCGAGCCGATGACCGACAAGGTCGGCCCGCTCCTGAAGGCGGACGCCAAGGCCTATGCCGAGAAGAACGCCGGCTGGCCGGCGCGCACGGAAGCCTGCGACTCCAAGTCGTAAGACCGGACCTGTCATCCCCGACGATCGCGCGAGCGATCGGTCGGGGATCCAGGCGCTAGCCGCATTTTCTGGATTCTCGGTCGGACCTTCGGTCCGCCGGGAATGACAGCCGAGACCGATGATGACACAACCGACATCCGCGCCGAGCGCTCCGCAGCCCGCAATCGACCACACCCTCGCCGTCAACAACATCGAGGTGATCTACAATCACGTCGTGCTGGTGCTGAAGGGCGTGTCGCTCGTGGTGCCGCGCGGCGGCATCGTCGCGCTGCTCGGCGCGAATGGCGCGGGCAAGACGACGACGCTGAAATCGATTTCCAATCTCATCCGCGCGGAACGCGGCGAGGTGACGAAGGGCTCGATCGAGTTTTCGGGCGAGCGCGTCGACAGGCTGCGGCCGGACGATCTCGTGCGGCGCGGCTGCATCCAGGTGATGGAGGGCCGGCATTGCTTCGGCCATCTGTCGATCGAGGAAAACCTGATGACCGGCGCCTTCACGCGCCGCGACGGCCGGCGCGCGATCGCGGATGCGCTGGAGGAAGTCTATGCATTCTTTCCTCGCCTGAAGGAGCGCCGCGCCTCGCTCGCCGGCTATACGTCCGGCGGCGAACAGCAGATGTGCGCGATCGGCCGGGCGATGATGTCGAAGCCCAAGATGATCCTGCTCGACGAGCCGTCGATGGGCCTTGCGCCGCAGGTTGTCGAGGAGATTTTCGAAATCGTTCGCAATCTCAATTCGAAGAGCGGGGTCTCGTTCCTGCTCGCGGAACAGAATACCAATATCGCGCTGCGCTATGCGAATTACGGCTACATTCTCGAGAACGGCCGCATCGTGCTCGACGGCGAGGCGCAGGCCTTGCGCGAGAATCAGGACGTGAAGGAATTTTATCTCGGCGTATCCGGCGGCGACCGCAAGAGCTTCCGCGACGTGAAACACTACAAGCGTCGCAAACGCTGGCTGGCTTGATCGAACCGCGTTGACGCCCTTTTTCGCCCGTGCCAAACAATGAAAAGAGGCTGGGTATACCGCGCCGAAATAATAAAATTCGAAACGCAGCTTTCGGGCGCGTTCGGCACTTAGGCGAACATCATGTCGGAGTATTTCGATCGTTACGAGACGCGCCCGGTGAAGGCGCGCGAGACGGCGTTCTTTCGCGACCTTCGCGCCGTTCTGAAGATTTCGCGGGCGCGCGCGCCGGCGCTGCGCCAGCAGGTCAAGGGCGTCGATATCGACGCGATAAAGAGCCGCGCAGACCTCGCGAAGATTCCCGTCGTGCGCAAGAGCGACCTCAAGGCGATGCAGGCCGACAATCCGCCGTTCGGCGGACTCGCGGCGGTGCGGGCGATGCAGCTCAAGCGCATCCTCGTTTCGCCCGGCCCGATCTTCGAACCCGAAGGCTTCGGCAAGGACTGGTGGGGCGCCGCGCGCGCGCTCCATGCGGCGGGTCTGCGCAAGGGCGACCTGATGCTGAACGCCTTTTCGTATCACCTGACGCCAGGCGGCCATATCATGGAGAGCGGCGCGCACGCGCTGTCCTGCACCGTCATTCCCGCGGGCGTCGGCAATACCGACCAGCAGCTGGAAGCCATCCAGTACCTGAAGCCGACAGCCTACAGCGGCACGCCGGACTTCCTGAAAGTGCTGCTCGACAGGTCGCGCGCCGCCGGCATCGACGCGTCCTCGATCAAGCGCGCGCTGGTGTCCGGCGCGGCGCTGCCCAACAGCCTGCGCGAAGAACTGGAGAAGGCCGGCGTCTCGGTCAGCCAGTGCTACGCGAGCGCCGACCTCGGCGTGATCGCCTACGAGTCCGAAGCGCGCGAGGGCATGATCGTCAACGAGGGCTGTCTCCTGGAGATCGTGAAGCCGGGCACCGGCGATCCGCTGCCGGAGGGCGAGGTGGGCGAAGTCGTCGTCACGCGCCTCAACGCCGACTATCCGCTGCTGCGGTTCGCCACCGGCGATCTCTCGGCCGTGCTGCCCGGCAGGTCGGCGTGCGGGCGCACCAACATGCGCATCCGCGGCTGGCTCGGGCGCGCCGACCAGACGACCAAGGTCAAGGGCATGTTCGTGCATCCCTCGCAGGTCGCCGAGATCGCTAAGCGTCATCCCGAACTCGGCCGTCTGCGCCTCGTCGTGCGTCGCGAGAAGGAGCAGGACGAGATGGTGCTGCGCGCCGAAGGCAACGGCGCCTGCAAGCCCGATCCGATCGTCGAGACCCTGCAGGCGGTCACCAAGCTGCGCGGCAAGGTCGAGATCGTGAAAGCGGGCAGCCTGCCGAACGACGGCAAGATCATCGCCGACGAACGCCCGGTGGGATGAGACGAATTCCCAACGTCCTGTCGATCGCCGGCTCGGACCCCGGCGGCGGCGCCGGCGTCCAGGCCGATCTCAAGACATTCGCCGCCCTCGGCTGCTACGGCATGGCGGCGATCACGGCGCTGACCGCGCAGAATACGGTCGGCGTGCGCGCGGTCCATGTGCCGCCGGCCGATTTTCTCGCCGCGCAGATCGACGCGATCTTCGACGATATCGCGGTCGACGCGGTGAAGATCGGCATGCTCGGCACGGGCGAGATCGTGTCGGTCGTCGCCGATCGGCTCGCGCATCGCGGCGCGCGCAACATCGTGCTCGATCCCGTATTGGTCGCGACCTCCGGCGACAGTCTCGGCGCGCCCGACGTGGTGGAAGCGATCGTGGCGAAGCTTCTGCCGCTCGCCGCCGTCGTCACGCCCAACCTGCCGGAAATCGCGCGCCTCGTCGGCCGCGACGTATCGGCCGACCCGCAGGACATGGGGCGCGCGGCCGAGGAACTGATCGAACGCGGCGCGCGCGCTGTTCTCGTCAAGGGCGGCCACGGCGAAAGCGCCGTCATTGTCGACGTGCTGGCGGTCCCTGGCCAATCCGCCACGGCCTTCCGGGGTCCGCGCATCGCCACGCGCAACACGCATGGCACCGGTTGCACGCTGTCCTCGGCCATCGCCGCCGGGCTAGCACACGGGAGGACGCTGACCGAAGCGTGCGACGAGGCGAAGCGCTATCTCACCGCGGCGCTCGAAGCCGCCGATCGTCTTTCGGTCGGACAGGGCCACGGCCCTGTCAACCATTTCGGCGCGCTCTGGCGGCATTGAGCGGCCGGGCCCGCGGCACGCGCGGGTCCGTATGGCGTTCGATGAGCGGCCCGCCTATGTTTCCCGCATGAATCCTGCTGCGCCGAAAGTCCTGCCGTCAGACCATCCGCCCCGCGCGCCGCGCGCGACCGGCGTGCTGCTCGTCAACCTCGGCACGCCCGAGGCGACCGATTATTGGTCGATGCGGCGCTATCTCAAGGAATTCCTCTCCGACCGCCGGGTGATCGAGACGCCGCGCCTGATCTGGTGGCCGGTGCTGAACCTGATCATCCTGTCGACGCGGCCGCAGAAGAAGGGCAAGGATTACGACACGATCTGGAATCGCGAGCGCAACGAGGGGCCGCTGAAGACGATCACGCGCGCGCAGACGGAAAAGCTGGTCGCGCGCATGTCCGGCGCGGCGGACAAGGCCGGCCAGCGTCTCGTGATCGACTGGGCGATGCGCTACGGCGAGCCCTCGATCGCCAGCCGCGTGCAGGCGCTGCAGGACCAGGGCTGCGACCGCATTCTCGTCGTGCCGCTCTATCCGCAATATTCGGCGGCCACCACCGCCACGGTCGGCGACAAGACCTTCGATGCGCTCAAGGCGATGCGCTGGCAGCCGGCGCTGCGCGTCGCGCCGCCGTGGCACGACGATCCCATCTATATCGACGCGCTAGCGCGCTCGATCGAGGACGGTCTCGCGCGGCTCGACTTCGCGCCGGACGTGATCCTCGCCTCGTTTCACGGCGTGCCGCAGGACTATCTCGACAAGGGCGATCCCTATTATTGCCATTGCGCCAAGACGACGCGCCTGCTGCGCGCGCGTCTCGGAATGGACGAGAGCCGGCTGCGCATGACGTTCCAGTCGCGCTTCGGCCCCGCCGAATGGATCAAGCCCTATACGGACGAGACGGTGAAGGCGCTGGCGCGCGACGGCGTGAAGAAGCTCGCCATCGTCACGCCGGGCTTTGTCGCCGATTGTCTCGAGACGATCGAAGAGATCGGCGTCGAGAACCGCGACTTCTTTCTCGAACAGGGCGGCGAGAGATTCGCGCGCATCGAGTGTCTCAACGACAGCGAAGCGGGCATGGACGTGATCGAGGCCGTCGTGCGGCGCGAATTGAGAGGTTGGGCGGACCTGTAGACGCGCGCGACGCCGCGAGGGACTTGGAACGGGAGGCTTCATGGTCTTGGCCGCATCATGACCTGGTCGCAATTCCTGCATCCGGCCGGGTGGCGGTTCGCCGATATCTGGCCCTATCTGTTCGGCTTCGCCGGCGTGCTGCTGGTCATCGCCAGCTACTGGATGCAGAGCATCCTGCGGCTTCGCGGCCTGGCGATTCTCTCCAACGTCTTCGGCATGATCTACGGCTTCTTCGCGCCGTCGCCGGTCAGCGCCGTGCAGCATGTCGTGTCGTTGCCGCTCAACGTCATGCGGCTGCGCGAGATGCGGCGGCTGACGACGCGGCTCGGGCGCGCCTCCTCGGGCGACCTGTCAATGGACTGGCTGCGACCGTTCATGCGGCGGCGCGCGTTCGAGGCGGGCGAGATCGTGTTCGCCAAGGGCGACGAGGCCGATTGCGTCTTCGTCGTCGCCAGTGGCGCGTTTCGGCTGGTCGAGACGAAGATCGCCATCGGCGTCGGCCAGATGGTCGGCGAGATGGGGCTGGTCAGCGACGACCAGGCGCGCACGCAGGGGCTCGAATGCGTCGAGGCGGGCGAGCTTCTGGTCGCGACCTATATCGAGATCAAGGAATTGTTCTTCCAGAATCCGGAGTTCGGTTTCTTCTTCCTCAAGCTCGTCTCGCGCCGCTTCTTGCAGAATATCGCGCGGCTGGAAGCGGAGCTGGCGAGACGGCCGGCGGCGGAGTGAGTTCGGCGTGCCATTCCCGACGCCGGCGCAGCCGGCGATCGGGAGCAGCATTCGGGGCGATCGCTGGAGTCCCGCCTTCGCGGGGATGACAATTTGCGTCGATGTGATCACCCCAGATTCATGTTGTGCAGGCGGCGCTCCCAGTCGAGCGCCTGGCGCACGATCTCTTCCAGATTGTCGTGCTGCGGGGTCCAGCCGAGCCTCGTGCGGATGCGCTCGTTGGAGGCGACGATCGCGGCGGGATCGCCGGGACGGCGACCGACGAGCGTCACGGGGAAGTCGACGCCCGACACTTTCTTCACGACGTCGATGACTTCGAGCACGGAATAGCCGCGCTGGTAGCCGACGTTGCAAACGAGGCTGTCGCCGCCGCCGCGCAGGTGACGCAGCGCGTCGAGATGGGCGCGCGCGAGATCGGTGACGTGAATGTAGTCGCGCAGGCACGAGCCGTCGGGCGTCGCATAATCGACGCCATAGACCTCCATGCCCTTGCGCCGGCCGAGCGCGGCCTGCACCGCGACCTTGATGAGATGGGTGGCGTTGGGCGTCGACTGGCCGGAGCGGCCCCTGGGATCGGCTCCGGCGACGTTGAAATAGCGCAAGGCGATGTAGGAGAGCGGCGTCGCCTTCGCCGTGTCCTCAAGCATCCACTCGACCATCAGCTTGGAACGGCCGTAGGGCGAGATGGGCTTGAGCCTTTCGTCCTCCGTCACGGGATTCTGCTCGGGCTCGCCGTAGACGGCGGCAGTGGAGGAAAAGATGAAATGCTTCACGCCGGCGTCGACCGCGCATTCCAGCAGCGAGCGCGCCTTGGCGGTATTGTTGAGATAATAGCCGAGCGGATCGGACACCGATTCCGGCACGACGATCTTGGCGGCGAAATGGATGATCTCCTCGACGTCGTAGCGCGCGAGCGTCTCGGTCACGAGGTCCTCGTCGCCGAAATCGCCGATCACCAGCGTCGCCTTGTCGGGCACGGCCCAACGGAAGCCGGTCGACAGATTGTCGAGCACGACGACCTTTTCGCCGGCGTCGATGAGTTCGAGCGCCATGTGGCTGCCGATGTAGCCGGCGCCGCCCGTCACGAGTATGGCCATGGAATTCCACCGTCCCGAAAAGTCCGACAAACGCCTGCGGACGCGAACTCGACACGGCCCGTTGCGACGCTCTGGCCGGTTTACGTCAGGACCGCCAACCGGCTAGGCTCGAACTCGACAACAAGGAGGCGTCGATGGGCGAACAGCTCAAATACCAGCTGGACGAAACGCGGATACCGAAGGTCTGGTACAACATTCAGGCTGATTTGCCGACCCCCGCGCCGGCGGTTCTGCACCCCGGCACGAAACAGCCGGTCGGCCCCGACGATCTCAGCCCGCTGTTTCCGATGGCGCTGATCATGCAGGAGGTGACGACCGAGCGGGAGATCGAGATTCCCGAGCCGGTGCGCGAAATCTACCGCATGTGGCGGCCGACGCCGCTCATCCGCGCGCGCGGCCTGGAGCGCGCGCTCGGCACGCCGGCCAAGATTTTCTACAAGTACGAGGGCGTGAGCCCGGCCGGTTCGCACAAGCCGAACACCGCCATTCCGCAGGCCTTTTACAACAAGGAAGCAGGCGTCAAGCGCCTGTCGACCGAGACGGGCGCCGGTCAGTGGGGCTCCTCGCTGGCGCTTGCCGGCTCGCTGTTCGGGCTCGAGGTCAAGGTCTATCAGGTTCGCGTCTCCTACGACCAGAAGCCCTACCGCCGCGCGCTGATGGAGACCTACGGGGCGACCTGCATCCCCTCGCCGTCGAACACGACCGACTACGGCCGCTCCGTGCTGGCCGCGACGCCGGACCATCCGGGCTCGCTCGGCATCGCCATCTCCGAAGCGGTCGAGATCGCCGCCAAGGACCCGGAGACGAAATATGCGCTGGGCTCGGTGCTGAACCACGTGCTGCTGCATCAGACCGTGATCGGTCAGGAGGCGATGGAGCAGTTCGTCATGGCCGACGCCTGGCCCGACGTCGTCATCGGCTGCGCCGGCGGCGGCTCGAATTTTGCGGGCATCGCCTTCCCCTTCATCGGCCAGGGGCTGCAGGGCAAGGCGAAGAAGCCGCGCATCGTCGCGGTCGAGCCGGCGGCCTGCCCGTCGCTCACGCGTGGAAAATACGCCTACGACTTCGGCGACACCGCCGGCATGACGCCGCTCGTCAAGATGCACACGCTGGGCTCGCACTTCACGCCGCCGGGCTTCCACGCCGGCGGTCTGCGCTATCACGGCATGTCCGCGCTGGTGTCGCATCTCAAGGAACTCGGCGAAATCGAGGCGGTCGCCTATCAGCAGCGCGGCTGCTTCGACGCGGCCGTGCAATTCGCGCGCTGCGAAGGCATCGTGCCGGCGCCCGAAGCGACGCACGCCGTCAAGGCCGCCGTGGAAGAAGCGCTGCGCTGCAAGCGCGAGGGCAAGGCGGAGACGATCCTGTTCAACCTGTCCGGCCACGGCCATTTCGATATGGCCGCCTATATCGACTATTTTTCCGGCAAGTTGCAGGACGTGACCTACGACGAGGCGGAGCTGGCGAAGGCCCTGGCGGGATTGCCGCAAGTCGCGGCGTGACGTTGGGGCTTCCTTAAGCTGTCCGGGTTAAATCCAAAAAACGGCCGCATTCGCACGCGAATGCGGCCTTCTCCATGAGTTGCGGAGCGGGTTCGCGCCGAGACGATTTTGTTTTCGCGCCCGCTCCGTCGCATCCGAACGGACGAGATCATGACCAAACGCATTCGCAAGGCCGTATTCCCCGTCGCCGGTCTCGGGACGCGCTTCCTGCCCGCCACCAAGTCCGTGCCGAAGGAAATGCTGACGGTGGTCGACCGGCCGGTGCTGCAACATGTCGTCGACGAGGCGCGGGAAGCCGGCATCGAGCATTTCATCTTCGTCACCGGGCGCGGCAAGCAGGTGATCGAGGATCATTTCGACATGTCCTACGAACTCGAGGACACGCTGCAGAAGCGCGGCAAGAAGAAGGAATACGACGCGCTGATGGCCGACCTGCCGGCGGCGGGCGCGACGTCGTTCACGCGCCAGCAGGCGCCGCTCGGCCTCGGCCACGCGGTCTGGTGCGCCCGCGACATCGTCGGCGACGAGCCCTTCGCGGTCATGCTGCCCGATATGGTCACCAAGGCCACCGGCAAGCTGAAGTCGCGATGCCTGACGCAGTGCGTGGCGGCCTACGAGAAGCACGGCGGCAATATCATCGCGGTCGAGGAAGTGCCGATGGAAGAGACGCATCAGTACGGCGTCGTCTCGATCGGCAAGGACGAGGGCCATACGTTCGAGATCACCGGCATGGTCGAGAAGCCGCCGAAGGGCACGGCGCCGTCCACCTCGATCATCTCGGGCCGCTACATTCTCGGCCCGGAAATCTTCAAGATCCTCGAGACGCAGGAGCGCGGCGCGGGCGGCGAGATCCAGCTGACCGACGGCATGAAGACGCTGGCGAAATCGCAGGGCTTCCACGGCGTGCGCTTCGACGGCGTGACCTACGACACCGGCTCCAAGATCGGCTTCCTGATGGCGAACGCGGCTTTCGCGCTCGACAATCCGGAGCTGGCGGAGGCTTACAAGGCCGGGCTGAAGAAGCTGATGGGCTAGATTTTCGCGCTTCAAGCGCAGGAGCCATCCCTGCGCTTGAAGCACGCCCGCCCGTTACTGCGAGCAGCCGTCCGCGAAAAGAACGGTCTTCTGAAGCAAGAACCAGCCGTGGCCGGTCATGGACCGCGACGCTCGTCGCGGCGAAGGGCGGAAACGTGACAGTCTGCGACTGAAGCATCGTGCCCGCGCCCGACATCGGACGATTGATCGCCGTTTCCCGCGCGTCGAAGGCGACGAAACTATTGCCGCTGGCGTCCGTCAGCGTCACGCGGATCGTGGAGCCCGCGGTCGTCACGTCGCTGCCTGCCGCGCCGATGTAGAGCCCGCGCAATGTGACCGGATTCGCGATGCTGTGCGTTGCGATGATTGTCCGGCAATTATCGTTGCAGGCGCAGTCCCAGCAGGAAGACGTTCGACGTGTAGTCGGCGCCCGGCACCGTCGTCTTCAGGCGCTCGTAGCCGTAGCTCGCCTTCACCACCACCGTCCGCGTCAGGCTGTATTCGGCCTTCACCGTCGCGCTGAGCGTGCGTTCGTTCAGGCCTGTCGAACTGCCGGTGAAGGACGAGGATATGTTGTCGCCTTGGTAGGACGTCACCTGGTAGGAGGCGAGGCCGGTGATCCTCACGTTGCGCAGCAGGTCGTGCGAGATTTCGACCGTCGCCTTGCGCGTGATCGCGCCCGAGGCGTTAGGCACCGTGGTTTCATTGGTCGTGGTCGAGCCGCGCAGCGTCACGGTCGTCAGCGGCGTCGCCGTGTAGATCAGCGCGGCGTCGAAGGTCGGGCCGCGCAGCCTGACCAGGCGCGGGTCCTGGTAGTCGCGCTCGACGTAGCCGCCCGACGCCTCGCCCTTCAGCTTGCCGTCGATCTCGAAGGTCGCGCCGGCGCGCAGCGCATAGCCGTGCGAATTGCGCTGGTAGCCGTTGACGTCGGTCGCGCTGTCGTAGGCGCGCTTGTCGATAGTCGCTTCCACGAAGGGCTTGAACAGCGGCGACACCTCGTAGGCGACGCGCGGACGAACGCCGACGGTCGTGTAATCGTTGAGATGCAATCGCTGGGTCGAGCCGTCGGAGAAGGTGGCGTCGCCCGTTTCCGCGCGCTCGATCGTGCCGCGCATCGACAGTTCGAGCCGGTTGAACCGGTGCGTCGCGCCGACGTAGCCGGCGGCGTTCCAGCTGATCGGCTGGTTGGTCGAGGAAATGTTGCTCGATCCCGGCTGGATTTCCGGAGAACCGGAGCGGATCGTCGTGACGTTGGCGGCGCCGCCGTAGTCGAAGGACGAATCGCGCGTGACGTCGATGCGGCCGTCGATCTTGCCCGTCGCGTCGGGGCGATTGACGTTCTTGATCTGCAGATAGTCGGCATAGCCGGCGCGCAATTCGCCCTTGAGCGAATGGACCGACCAGAGCGAGTCGACGGCCACGCCGACGTCGACGCGGCCGAGCGTCGAGCCTTTCGCCGGTTTCTCGATGCGGCCGGGATTCGTGTCGTAGCCGAAGGCGCCTTCGACATAGGGCTTCAGGCGCAGCGAGCCGACGTCGACGCCGGTCGGCTCGAATGGGCTGGCCTCCGGCGGGCGCGGCTTCTTGACCGCGATGGTCGGCACGACGGCGACGCCGGTCGGCGGCGGCTGCTGAGCCTCGCGGTCGTCGAGCGGACGCTGGCGGGCCTGCCGGCGCGCCGCGTAGGACGATTTGTAGGGTTCGAGCTGCGGCAGCGGCGGCTTGCCCGTTCGCAGCGGCGGATTGGGCTTGGGCAATTTCGGCGGCTTGCGCGCCTTGCCGTAGTTGATCGCGGCGCCGGGCGCGGCCTCGCCTGCGCCCGCCGAATAGGTGGCGGGCAGGGGCGGGGCGGTCTGGCCCTTGCGCTGCGCGGCCAGCGCCGAATCGCGTTCGGCCAGCGGGCGCAATTGCGGCGCGACCGCGCCGCGCAGGCCCTGGGACTCGCTTGCGTCCCTGTCGGCCTCCTGCGCCTGCGCCGGCCCGAGCGCCAGCGACAAAGCGAGCGCGGCCACGCTCGCCGCGAGCGCCGCAACAATCCGTCTCCGTCCTGGTCCTGACAGCGCCACGTGGTCCCCGGATGGCGCCGGCAAATGCGGCGACCTTCGAGCAGACAATGCGCCGGATATGGTTAATGCCGGCTTAAATCAGGGGTTTGGACGGCCGGCGCGTAACCGAAAGTTAACCCTGAGGGGGCCTTAAGTGGGGGGAGATATTCCTGCTTCGGGCTTGCCGTCCCCGGAGCCCAACAATTGACGGATTCAGGGGGCATGGACGCCCCGCCCGCCGTTTCGAGGCCGCCATCGAGCGAAGCCGGATGCGCCCGGCTTCGGGAAGCGTGACGCGAAGCCGGACATGCCCGGCTTCGAAATGAAGGAAAGCCGATGAATCCTGCCGAACTGGCCGCCCCGGTCGCCGAAGTCTCGATCTGGAGCATGTTCCTGCACGCCTCGTTCGTCGTGCAGGCCGTGATGATCGGGCTGCTCGCCGCCTCCGTCTGGTGCTGGACGATCATCGTCGACAAGACGCTGCTGTTCCGCCGCACGCGCAAGGCGATGGACCAGTTCGAGGAGACCTTCTGGTCGGGCCGTTCGCTGGAAGAGCTCTACACGACGCTGAGCGAGCGCCCGACCTCGGGCATGGCCTCGCTGTTCGTGGCCGCCATGCGCGAGTGGAAGCGCTCGTTCCAGACCGCGCACGCCTCCTTCGTCGGCCTGCAGGCGCGCATCGAGAAGGTGCTCGACGTTTCGATCGCGCGCGAGGTCGAGAAGCTCGAATCCAACCTGCTGGTGCTTGCGACCGTGGCGTCCGCCGGCCCGTTCGTCGGCCTGTTCGGCACGGTCTGGGGCATCATGACCTCGTTCCGCTCGATCGCGGCCTCGAAGAACACGTCGCTCGCCGTCGTCGCGCCGGGCATCGCGGAAGCGCTGTTCGCCACCGCCATCGGCCTGTTCGCGGCCATTCCCGCGCTCATCGCCTACAACAAGATGCAGGGCGACGTCGCCAAGACGCAGGCGCGGCTCGAGAGCTTCGCCGACGAATTCTCCGCCATCCTGTCGCGCCAGATCGACCAGCACGCCGGCGACCGGGCTGCGTAAGGAGCACGTCAATGGGCATGTCGATGGCCGCAGGCCGCAAGGGGGGGCGCAGGCGCCGCGGCGTTCCGCGCTACGGCGCGATGGCCGACATCAACATGACGCCGTTCATCGACGTCATGCTCGTGTTGCTCATCATCTTCATGGTGGCGGCGCCGCTGCTCGCCACGGGCGTGGCCGTCGACCTGCCGCAGACCAAGTCCGCGCCGCTCAACATCGAGCAGAAGCCGGTGTCGATCTCGATCGACGAAAAGGGCCAGATCTACCTGATGGACCAGCAGGTCGCGGTCGAGCAGCTGGTCGAGAAGCTGAAGGCCGCCGCCAAGGCCGGCGCCGACGAGCGCGTCTACGTGCGCGGCTCGAAGGCGGTGAACTATGGCCGCGTGGCGGAGGTCATGTCGCTGGTGACCGGCGCCGGCTTCAAGAAAGTGGCGCTCGTCACAGAGCCCGACCGGAAGTGAGGCGCGCTTGACGGTCTCGCGGAAAGAGCCCGGTCTGATCGTCTCGGCGGCGGCGCACACGACGCTGCTCGCCGTGACGCTGATCGCGTTCGGCTCCCCCGCGAAATACGAGGACGCCAAGGAGGCGATCCCGGTCGAGATGATCACCGACCAGGCCTTCAGCCAGATTTCCAAGGGCGAGAAATCCGCGAAGGAGGCGAGGCCGGTCCAGAAGGCCGACAAGGTCGCCGACGTCGAGGAATTGAAGCCGACGCCGCCGATCGCGGAAGCCAGGAAAGACGTGCCGCTGCCGCCCTCGCCGCTGCGCCGCCAGCGCGACCCCGGAGACGACGAGGCGGAAAAGCCCGAGCCGCAGAAGACGGCCGCCCTGCCGCCGCCGCGTCCGCCGATGGAAGAGGCCAAGCCCGCTCCCGAGCCGCCGAAGCGACCGGAGCCGCCGAAGGCGCAAGCCAAGCCCGAAAAGCAGGAAGCGAGAGAAGAGCCGGAAGAGGCGGAGACCGTCGCGCCGAAGCCGCCGCAGCGGCCGAAGATCGAGCCCAAACAGGAATCCAAGCCCGAATCCAAGCCCGAACTCAAGCCGGAGCCGAAGCAGGAGGCCAAACCCGCGCCGCCGAAGCCGCCGGAAAAACCGCGCCTGAAGACGGACGAGGTCGCCAAGCTGCTGGCCAAGTCGAAGACCGAGGACAAGCAGGACAGGGCGGCGGTCAAGCCGAAGTCGGGCGAGGAGAGCGACGAGAAGCGGACGAAATTCGATACCAACGCCATCTCGCGTCTGCTCGATCACGACAAGCCGCAGGCCACCGGCTCGCGCGGCCGCGAAGTGGTGCGCACCGCCTCGCTCGGCGCGGCGACCGGAACCGCGCAGCGCATGGCGCCCAACATGATGGACGCGCTCAACAGCCTGATGATGGAGCAGTGGATGCGCTGCTGGCATTATTTCGGCACCAGCGGCGGCTCCAAATATTATCCGATGATCAGCCTGAAATTCCGTCCCGACGGCGGGCTGGCCGCCGAGCCGATCCTGCGCAACCCGACATCCGATCCGGCGCTCACCTCGCTCGCCACCGCCGCGATGAACGCGGTGCGCGAATGCAATCCGATGAGAATCCCGGCGCAATTCGCGCCCTATTACGAGCAATGGAAAAGCCGCACCGTCGAATTCCGGCCCGACGAAATGCGCTGACCGCGACCGAAGAACCTTCAGGACCGAACGATATGCCCGCACATTTCGACCGCCGCGCCTTTCTCGCCAGCGTCGCGGCTCTGACCAGCGCTCCCGCGATCACGCCGGTCTGGGCGCAGGGCGACGTCATCACCGTGCGGCCGGGCGGCGCCTTCCGCCCGGTTCGCGTCGCGGTCGCGCCTTTCGCCGGCGATCCGGAAGCGGCGAAACTGTTCACCTCCGTCATCTCGAACAATTTCAAGCGCTCCGTCTTCCTGCAGCCGGTCGATCCCGCGAGCTTCCCCGAGCCCGCGCTCGGGCCCGACCAGCCGCCGAACATCGAGGCGTGGAAGACGGTCAATGCCCAGTACGTGCTGGTGGGCCGTGCGCAACGTTCGGGCGGCGGTCGGCAGCAGGCGGAGTTCCGCCTGTGGGACGTCGCCAGCGGCCAGCAGGCGGCGGGCCAGCAATACGCCACCGACGCCAATGTCTCGCGTCGCGTCGCGCATATCATGTCGGACCAGGTTTTTTCGCGCATCACCGGCGAGAAGGGCTTCTTCGACACGCGCATCGTCTTCGTCGACGAGACGGGTCCCGCCGACAAGCGCCGCAAGCGCTTGGCCGTGATGGACCAGGACGGCGCGGCCGTTCAATATCTCACGCGCGGCGACGATCTGGCGGTGACGCCGCGCTTCTCGCCGTCCTCGCAGGATGTCGCCTACATGGCGTTCGGCGGCGGCGAGCCGCGCGTGATGATCATGAATCTCGACACGCGCCAGCGCGAGGCGGTCGGCAATTTTCCGGGCATGACGTTCGCGCCGCGCTTTTCGCCGGACGGACAGAAGATCGTGATGAGCCTGTCGAGCGGCTCCAACTCGACGCTCTACGCGATGGACCTGCGCTCGCGCTCCACCACGCGGCTCACGGATTCGGCCGCCATCGACACGTCGCCATCCTATTCGCCCGACGGATCGCAGATCGTGTTCGAGAGCGACCGCGGCGGCACGCAGCAGATCTACGTGATGAGCGCGGGTGGCGGCGGCGCCAAGCGCATCTCCTTTGGCGACGGGCGCTATTCGACGCCGGTCTGGTCGCCCAAGGGCGATTTCATCGCCTTCACGCGCCAGTCGAAGAACGGGTTCGGCATCGGCGTGATGAAGCCCGACGGTTCGGGCGAGCGCATCCTCACCGAGGGCTATCACAACGAAGGCCCGACATGGGCGCCCAACGGCCTGTTCCTGATGTTCTTCCGCGATCCCGGCGGCAGCGCGCCGAAAATCCACATGACCGACGTCTACGGCCGCTCCGACTTCGTCGTGCCGACGCCCTCTTACGCGAGCGATCCCGCGTGGAGCCCGTTGCTGAATTGAGGGCGGCGAGGCCTTACCTGGGCGGGAGGCGGGCGCTGTCATCCCGGACGGCCGAAGGCCGATCCGGGATCCAGAGGGCAAGACCAGCGTTCTTGATCCCGGCTCTCCGCTTCGCTTCGGGCGGGATGACACGATGCGTGAAAGAACGCTTGCGGCTTGGTTCTCTTACATCCGCAAACGGGCAATGGCCGACAGAAATTTCAAACGTCGCAGGGCGCTGCTTGCGCGTCAGGCCTGGCGCCCCATTCTGGCCATCAACGAACGGTTAACCACGCGGGCGATTTGCTCGAATGCAACGCTTCGCGCAAACCCCCGATCAAGGTTGACAGAACCTTCGCTTAACCATCGGACGCTAGGACTGGGCTCGATTTCTCCGGAAACGAGTTCGAGGAGTACCGGAATGCTGATCCCCCAAGGCGCGCGCGCCCTGAAATTCGCTGCCGCCGTGGCCCTCGCGCTCGGCGCGACCGCCTGCGCCAAGAACGCGGCCGACGACGCCAGCATCGCCGGCGCGGCCGGCGGCGGCTACGGCCGCGGCGGCGGCGCGGCCACGCCCGGCAGCCAGCAGGATTTCGTCGTCAATGTCGGCGACCGCGTGTTCTTCGAATCGGATTCGACCGAACTCACATCGACCGCGCAGGCGACGCTCGACAAGCAGGCGCGCTGGCTGCAGCAATATTCGCGCTACAGCTTCACCGTCGAAGGCCATGCAGATGAGCGCGGCACGCGCGAATACAATTTCGCGCTGGGCGCCCGCCGCGCCGAAGTCACCAAGGAATATCTCGCCGCCCGCGGCATCTCGGCCTCGCGCATCAAGACGATCAGCTACGGCAAGGAGCGGCCCGTCGCGGTCTGCAACGACATTTCCTGCTGGTCGCAGAACCGCCGCGCCGTCACCGTGCTGAGCGGCGGCCAGTCCTGATTCCTCCGCGCGGGTCCATGCCGAAGGTCACACGCGCAATGTGACCTTCGGGCCTGATTCGTGTTGCGCGCTTGCGGCATGTTCGATCCACGGCAATTCGTGGAGGGCGGGCCATGAGCGCGCATTTCTTTCCGGTCAGACCGCAACCGCCGATCTACGGCTTTGACTCCGCCGAACTGCGCCACGGCGCGCGCCGGCAACTCGGCATATCCACCTTCATCCTCGCCTGTTTCGGCGTCGGCTGCGCGCTCGCCTTCGCGATCTGAAGCGCCGGCAATCGCAGCCTCGCCATGCTTCGGACGGATTTTGGCGGCAAACGCACTGTGATATGCGATTGCCGCAAAGCCCGCCGGATTTCCCCGATCATGCGTTTGCCGAATATTGCGATCTCTGCCGCGCTCGCCGGCCTTCTCGTCGCGCCCTGCGCCCCGGCGGTGGCCGGTGAAGGCCTCCTGCCCGACCTTCGTCTCGCCCAGCTTTTCAACAGGCCCGCGCCGCCGCCCGCCGATATCGACGACGAACCGTCGGCGCGCGGCGGGCCGGGCAACGCCGAGCTCGTCGTGCGAATCGACCGGCTCGAGCGGCTCAACCGCGAACTCACCGGCCAGATCGAACAATTGCAGTTCCAGATGCGCAGGCTGGAGGAGCAGGCGCGCGCGCCGGGCGCGGTTGCCGCGGCGCATCCGCCCGCGCAGGTTCAGCCCTTGCCTCAGGTCCAGCCGCTGCCGCAGGCCTCGGCCGTGCGTCCGGCGGGGCCTGCGGCGACGCCCGCGGCGCCCGCCGCCAATGGCGCGACGACGCCGGGCGATTCCGGCCATCTGCGTCGCGGCGACGCCTTCGATCCCACGCAGAATCCGGCCGCGCCCGGCGCGCCGCGCCAGCTCGGCACGACCCAGCCGAGCGCGCCGCTGCCGGCCGATCTCGGCGCGCTGCTCGGCGGCCGCGATCCCGGCGAGGCGCCCAATCCGATGAAGCCGCTCGATCTGGGCGGCCCCCGTCCGGTTCCGCCCGCGCCGGCGCAGCCCGGCGCCGGCGACGCGCAGGTCGCCGCGATCCAGCCGCAGGGGCCGAAGGAGGAATACGAGATGGCCGCGGGCCTGCTGAAGCAGGGCCAGTACGAGCCTGCGCAGAAGAGCTTCGAGGGCTTCATCGCCAAGCACGGCAAGAGCCGCTACATGGCTGACGCCGTGTTCGGGCTGGGCGAAACCTATTTCCAGCGCGGCCGGCACCGCGAGGCGGCCGAGCAATATCTGAAGATCTCGACGAATTACGCCAATTCGTCGCGCGGGCCGGAGGCGATGCTGCGGCTCGGCCAGTCGCTGAACGCGCTGGGCGCCAAGGAACAGGCCTGCGCCTCCTTCGCCGAGGTCGGCCGCAAATATCCGGCGGCCTCGACCACGATCCGGGCGGCCGACCGCGAGTCGAAGAAGATTTCGTGCTAATCGCCATGTGAATGAAGTCGTCATTGCCAGGCGCGGAGCGACGCGGCAGGCCGTCCCGGAACGCCGGGGATGGAAGGCCCGGCGTTCGCACGAGATCGGCGCCGGCCGACTTCCCGCGACAGCGCGATGACGGAATCGACCCCGACGCCGTCTTCGCGGGACTGGAGCAATCCGCCGGCCTGCTGCTCGCCGTCTCCGGCGGCCCCGATTCCACGGCGATGCTCGTCCTGGCGGATCGCTGGCGCAAGAAGGCCGGCGTCCCGGTCTTCGTCGCGACGGTCGATCACGGCCTGCGGCCGCAGTCCCGGCTGGAAGCCGAGGCCGTCGCGGCCCTCAGCGCGGCGCGCGGGCTTTCTCATGCGATCCTGACCTGGGAAGGCGACAAGCCCGCCTCCGGCCTTCCGGCGGCGGCGCGGGCGGCGCGCTACCGCCTGCTCGACGAGCACGCGCGGCGCATCGGCGCCGATACGATCGTCGTCGCCCACCATGCCGACGACCAGGCCGAGACCGTGCTGATGCGCCTGCTGCGCGGCAGCGGGCCGGCGGGTCTCGCCGGGATGGCGCGCATCGCGCCCGCGCCCTGGCCCGGCGGGGAGGGACTGGCGCTCGCCCGGCCGCTGCTCGGCGCGGCCAAGGCGGAGCTGGTCGGCTTCTGCCGGGCGGAGGGCCTGGGCTACTTCGAGGACCCGACCAATGCCGATGAGGCCTATCGCCGGCCGCAATTGCGTCGGCTTGCCGCGCTCCTGGCGGCGGAAGGGCTCGGGCGGAGCGAACTGACCCGCCTTGCCGCGCGGGCGGCGCGGGCGGAGCAGGCGCTGGGGCTCCTGGTCGCGACGTTGCTCGCCGCCTTACCGTCGCGCCGCGAGGCGACGCGGTTCGAGGCGCCGGCGCAGGCCGTCCTGGCGCTGCCGGACGAGGCGCTGGCGCGGCTTCTGCAGGCGGAAATCGCGCGAATCGGCGGGGCGGCGGCGCGCCTCGAACAGATCGAAACCATCGTCGAAAAGCTACGGCGCAAGGGCGCGGTCGCCGCCACGCTCGGAGGCGTGGCGATCAGGCTCGACGCCAAGCGACTGATTTTGAAGCCGCAACCGCCGCGCAAGCGACAGGGCGCAACGTAACGAAAATCGCGTCAATCACGTTTCCGCGCTCTCCTTGGCAAGGGGGGGATGCGCGCCTAAATTAACGTTCAGCACGGTCCGCGGCCGGGAATCCTTGAGCCGCGCGCAAGATAGGCGCCTGATGAACCCCAATTTCCGGAACTTCGCCCTCTGGGTGATCATCTTCTTTCTGGTCGTCGCGCTGGTCATGCTGTTCCAGAACCCGGCGCAGCGCCAGCAGACTTCGGCCATCTCGTTCAGCGAGCTGCTGACGCAGGTCGACCAGGGCCGTGTGCGCGACGTGACGATCGCCGGCAACGACATTTCCGGCCACTACACCGACGGCCGCGACTTCTCGACCTACACGCCGAACGATCCGACCCTCGTCCAGACGCTCTACAAGAAGAACGTCGCGATCACCGCCCGCCCGCCGTCCGAAGGCAACAACTGGCTGGTGACGCTGCTGGTCAACGGCCTGCCGCTGATCGCCTTCCTCGGCGTGTGGATCTTCCTGTCGCGCCAGATGCAGGGGGGCGCCGGCAAGGCGATGGGCTTCGGCAAGTCCAAGGCGAAGCTTCTGACAGAGACGCGCGGGCGCGTGACCTTCGAGGACGTCGCCGGCGTCGACGAGGCCAAGGAAGATCTGCAGGAGATCGTCGAATTCCTGCGCGATCCGCAGAAATTCCAGCGGCTCGGCGGACGGATCCCACGCGGCGTGCTGCTGGTCGGCCCGCCCGGCACAGGCAAGACTTTGCTGGCGCGCGCCATCGCGGGCGAGGCGAACGTCCCGTTCTTCACGATCTCGGGCTCCGATTTCGTCGAAATGTTCGTCGGCGTCGGCGCGTCGCGTGTGCGCGACATGTTCGAGCAGGCCAAGAAGAACGCGCCCTGCATCATCTTCATCGACGAGATCGACGCTGTCGGCCGCCATCGCGGCGCGGGTCTCGGCGGCGGCAACGACGAGCGCGAGCAGACGCTGAACCAGCTGCTGGTCGAGATGGACGGGTTCGAGGCGAACGAGGGCATCATCCTCATCGCCGCGACCAATCGTCCCGACGTGCTCGATCCGGCGCTTCTGCGTCCGGGCCGTTTCGACCGCCAGATCGTCGTCCCGAATCCGGACGTGATCGGCCGCGAGAAGATCCTGCGCGTCCACGTGCGCAAGGTGCCGCTGGCGCCCGACGTCGACCTCAAGACCGTCGCGCGCGGCACGCCCGGCTTCTCCGGCGCCGACCTGATGAACCTGGTCAACGAGGCGGCGCTGATGGCCGCGCGTCGTGGAAAACGCATCGTGACGATGGCGGAATTCGAGGACGCCAAGGACAAGATCATGATGGGCGCGGAACGCCGCACGCTCGTCATGACCGAGCAGGAAAAGCTGCTGACCGCCTATCACGAGGGCGGCCATGCGATCGTCGCGCTCAACGTGCCGGCGACCGATCCCGTGCACAAGGCGACGATCATTCCGCGCGGCCGCGCGCTCGGCATGGTCATGCAATTGCCCGAGCGCGACAAGCTGTCGATGAGCTACGAGCAGATGATGTCGCGGCTCGCCGTTCTCATGGGCGGCCGCGTCTCGGAAGAGATCATCTTCGGCGAGGACAAGGTGACGTCGGGCGCGCAGTCCGACATCGAGCAGGCGACGAAACTCGCCCGCGCGATGGTGACGCGCTGGGGCTTCTCGAAGGAACTCGGCACCGTCATGTACGGCGAGAACCAGGAAGAAGTGTTCCTGGGCTATTCGATGGGCCGGCAGCAGACGCTCTCCGAAGAGACCTCGCAGAAGATCGACGCCGAAGTGCGGCGCCTGGTCGAAAGCGGCCTGTCGGAAGCGCGCCGCATCCTGACCGAGAAGCGCGAGGACCTGGAATCGCTCGCGAAGGGACTGATCGAATACGAGACGCTGTCGGGCGAGGAAATTCTCGGCCTGCTGAAAGGCGTCGCGCCGGTGCGCGATACCGGCGACAACGCGCCGCCGCGCACGGCCGCCGTGCCGACGACCGGCCGCAACCGCCCGGCGCCGCCGGAGCCCGGCGCGGGCGGGCTGGAGCCGCAGCCGACGGGCTGAGCGATTCTTCGACGAGAACCCCGCCGCGAGGCGGGGTTTTTGCTTGGCCCGGCGCGACGTCCTTGCAGGAACGCGACGCCGACGACCCACCGCATTCCAGATAGCGCGCGAAGAATCAGCCGATCAGCGCCTTGACCGTCTCGGCCGGCCGGCAAAGGGCGGCCCTGTCGCCGAGGACGACGATCGGCCGTTCGATCAGGACTGGGCGCCTGGCGATGGCGGCGAACAGATCATCGTCGGTCAGGTCCGGATTGCCGAGGCCAAGCTCGTCATAGGGCGTGCCGCGCTGGCGCAGGATGTCGCGGACGGACTTGCCCATTTTCGCCAGCAGGCGCTCGAGCGTCGCGCGATCGGGGGGATTCTTCAGATATTCGACGATTTTCGGCTCGATGCCGGCCGCGCGCAGCGCCGCCAGCACGTTGCGGGAGGTGCCGCAGGCCGGATTGTGGTAGATGGTCGCCTGGCGGGCCATGGGGAATTCCTCCGCGCATTAACGAACAGGTCAGGTTTGGCGCATCCCGCGCCGCGCCTGTTCTACAATGCCGACGCATTTTTCCAACGCGGTCCGAGCGTTCGAGGATAGACATGAGCCGCAACTATTTCGGCACAGACGGCATTCGTGGCGTCGCCAACCGCGTCATCACGCCGGAACTCGCCCTCAAGGTCGGCCAGGCCGCCGGTCTCGTGTTCCAGCGCGGCGAACATCGGCATCGCGTCGTCATCGGCAAGGACACGCGGCTGTCCGGCTACATGATCGAATATGCGCTGGTCTCCGGCTTCGCCTCGGTCGGCATGGATCCGCTGATCCTCGGCCCGATCCCGACGCCCGCGGTCGGCATGCTGACGCGCTCCATGCGCGCCGATCTCGGCGTGATGATCTCGGCCTCGCACAACCCTTACGAAGACAACGGCATCAAGCTGTTCGGCCCGGACGGCTACAAGCTGTCGGACGATGTCGAGCACGAGATCGAGGCGCTGCTCGACCAGGATCTCGCCTCCCGGCTCGCCAAGTCGCCGGCCCTGGGACGCGCCAAGCGCGTCGACGACGTGCAGGCCCGCTACATCGAATTCGCCAAGCGCACGCTGCCACGCAACGTCTCGCTCGACGGCCTGCGCATCGTCGTCGATTGCGCGAACGGCGCGGCCTACAAGGTCGCGCCGGAAGCGCTCTGGGAGCTCGGCGCGGAAGTCTTCTCCATCGGCTGCGAGCCGAACGGCCTCAACATCAACCGCGACGTCGGCTCGACCGCGCCGGCCGCTCTGTCGGCCAAGGTGCGCGAGATGCGCGCCGACATCGGCATCGCGCTCGACGGCGACGCCGACCGCGTTCTGATCGTCGACGAGCGCGGCCATCTGGTGGACGGCGACCAGCTGATGGCGGTCGTCGCCACGAGCTGGAAGGAAGACGAGATGCTGACGAAACCCGGCGTCGTCGCCACGGTCATGTCGAACCTCGGGCTGGAGCGCTATCTGGCCGGCGTCGGGCTGCAGCTCGAACGCACCGCCGTCGGCGACCGCTACGTTCTCGAGCGCATGCGCTCGGGCGGCTACAACGTCGGCGGCGAACAGTCGGGGCACATCATCCTGTCGGACTACACGACGACCGGCGACGGGCTGGTCGCGGCCATGCAGGCGCTGGCGGTGGTGAAGAAAAAGGGTCGGCCGGTCAGCGAGGTCTGCCACCTGTTCGAGCCGCTGCCGCAAGTCCTCAAGAACGTGCGCGTGCGCAAGGCCGTGCTCGACCGGCCGCCGGTGGCCCGCTCGATCGACGAGGCGCGCGACCGGCTGGGCGCCGGGGGACGATTGCTGATTCGGCCATCGGGCACGGAGCCGGTCATCCGGGTGATGGGCGAGGGCGACGATCGCGCCCTGGTGGAGCAGGTCGTCGACGACGTCTGCGGCCTTCTCGCGGACGCCGCCGAAGCGGCGTGAGCGGAGGCAAACAGCGAAGAGGGAGTAGCAACCGGGGGACCGTCTTCGCTCCTCGGCCCAGCTCGCTATTCGCTACTCCCGCCTGCTTGGTTAAGCGTTAGGGTTAAGTCCAAATTAAGAAACGTCTGCGAAGGTCCATCCGTCTGTAACGGATTCGGGCGCTTGCCCGTTATTGAAAGGACTTTCGCATGGGCAAGTTCACGGCCCTTTCGTTGGCGGGGATCATCTCCGTCGCGGCGTTCGGTCCGGCACTCGCCGCCGATCTCCTTCCTCCTCCGCCGCCCGTCGAGGCGCCGATCCTCGCGCCGGCCGTCGATACGTCGGGCTGGTACCTGCGCGGCGACATCGGCGTCGGCGTCAACCAGATCTCCAGCCTGCGGTCGACCCTGCAGCCCGACGGCGCCGTCCTGCCGCCCCCGACGGCCTTCGCGCAGAAGTCGCTCGAAGACACGACCATGCTCGGCGTGGGCGTCGGCTACCAGATCAACAACTGGTTCCGCGCCGACGCGACCGCCGAATACCGCCGGCAGGCGAAGTATCGCGCGGTGGAAATCTACACGCAGGGCTGCCCGACCGTTTACTGCTCCGACACCTACAGGGCCAATCTCAGCACCGGCGTTTTCCTGATCAACGGCTATGTCGATCTCGGCACGTGGGGCGGCCTCACCCCGTATGTCGGCGCCGGCGTCGGTCTCGCCCATCACTGGCTGAGCAACCTGACGGACACCGGACTTGGCTACGGCTACGCCAACGACACCAGCAAGACGAACCTCGCCTGGGCGCTGATGGCGGGCGCGTCCTACGACCTGACGCGGAATCTGAAGCTGGACCTCGGCTATCGATACCTCAACATGGGCTCGATGACCACGAACCCGATCTCCTGCAACGCGACGCCGTGCTTCTACGAGACGCAATCGTACAAGCTGTCGTCGCACGACTTCCGGCTCGGCTTCCGGTACGCGCTCAACGAGATCGTCGCCGGCCCGATGGTCGCGCCCAGCGCGCCGATCTTCGGCGGCCGCCCGGGCCCGCTCGTCCGCAAGTATTGAACGAGACTTCTTCAAGTCGAAACGGCGCGGCTCGTCCGCGCCGTTTTCGTTTGCGCGTCCTGTCGCGCAGCCGGAAAAGATTTCGCGTCAAATCGTTAGGGTTAAGCGCATTTTAAGCATGTTCGCTCATTTTCGATTCATCGATAGCCCGGTCGAGGCCAGGGCAAGGTGAGGATGAGCGAAATGAGTTTCCTTGCTCGCGCAATCGGACTGGCGACCGTCGCGGCTGCGGCTGCGGGCGCGCTGCCCACGGCCCAGGCGGCCGAACCGTTCTTCGGTCGCGGCGGCGATCCGGCCGTCGCGCCGATGTTCGGCGGCGCCCCGCCGATCACGCCGGGCGCAGGCTATACGCCGGCCGAGGAAACACCCGTCACCTTCGCCACCAACTGGTACCTGCGCGGCGATCTCGGCGTCGCGCAAGACGTGCAGATCGGCATCGGCAGCGCCACGCTGCCGCGCGGCAAGTCCTTTCCGAACGGCTGGAGCTTCGGCCTCGGCGCCGGCTACAAGTTCAACGACTGGTTCCGCGGCGACCTGACGCTCGACTGGCGCGCGCCGCGTTCGTTCAACTCGAACACGACGGCCATCAGCTGCGTGACCGGCTGGGCGCCGGTCAAGGACGCCAGCGGAAATATCGTCGGCGAGACCGCGATCACCGACATGTGTCAGGACATGTACCGCGCGCGCGTCAACAACACGACGCTGCTCCTGAACCTCTACGCCGACCTCGGAACCTGGTGGGGACTGACGCCCTATGTCGGCGTCGGCGTCGGCGCGAATTACGTCTACCAGAAAGCGTCGCAGAACTGGTACATGAGCAACGGGTTGGCCTACCAGATCACGGTGCCCGACGCCGTCACGACCGCCAGCTGGTACTACAATTACGACATGCAGCGTTCGCTCACGTCCATGCAATTCGCCTGGGCCCTGATGGCCGGCGCCGCCTATGCCGTGACGCCCAATCTGACGATCGACATCGGCGCGCGCTACCTGCACCTGGGCACGCTGACGTCCTACTCGGCCTTCGCCGGCGGATCCCAGAAGGCCAACAACGCCAAGGAACTGCGTATCGGCTTCCGGTACTATCCGGACTGAGACCGCAAGCGGCGCCTGGCCGTCGCGAGACATGCGACGGCCAGGCGCCTCTTGCCTAATGCTTGCGTTCGCTATATCGCCGTCCGCGGGACACCTCCCCCCAACGGGAGGCGCCCATCTGAAAGGATGGCTCAAAATGGCGAATGCGACGCCCGGCTCCCGGCCGGCGAACCCCAATTTCTCTTCCGGCCCCTGCGCCAAGCGCCCCGGCTGGTCCCTCGAAGCCCTGAAGGATGCGCCGCTCGGCCGGTCGCACCGCGCCAAGGTCGGCAAGACCAAGCTGAAGCTTGCGATCGATCTCACCCGCGAGGTCCTGCAGGTTCCCGCCGACTATCGCATCGGCATCGTGCCGGCCTCCGACACCGGCGCGGTGGAAATGGCGCTGTGGTCGCTGCTCGGCGCCCGACCGGTAGATCTCCTGGCCTGGGAGAGCTTCGGCGAAGGCTGGGTGACCGACGTCGTCAAGCAGCTGCAGCTGAAGGACGCGCGCACGCTGAAGAGCGGCTACGGCGAATTGCCCGATCTTGCCCAGGTGAATTTCGACCATGACGTCGTCTTCACCTGGAACGGCACGACCTCCGGCGTGCGCGTGCCCAACGCCGACTGGATCGCGGCCGACCGCAAGGGCCTGACGATCTGCGACGCCACGTCGGCGGCCTTCGCGCAAAGACTCGACTTCGCCAAGCTCGATGTCGTCACCTTCTCCTGGCAGAAGGCGCTGGGCGGCGAGGCGGCGCATGGCGTGCTCATCCTGTCGCCGCGCGCGGTCGAGCGTCTCGAGACCTACAAGCCGGCCTGGCCGATGCCGAAGATCTTCCGCATGACCAAGGGCGGCAAGCTGATCGAAGGCATTTTCGAAGGCGAGACGATCAACACGCCCTCCATGCTGTGCGTGGAGGATTACATCGACGCGCTCAACTGGGCGAAGTCGCTCGGCGGCCTCGACGCGCTCGTCGCGCGCGCCGATGCGAATAGGAAAGCGATCGCCGACTGGAAGGCGAAGACGCCTTGGGTGGACTTCCTCGCCAAGAGCGCCGACATCCGCTCCAACACGAGCGTCTGTCTTAAGGTCGTCGATCCCGCGATCACGGCGCTGCCGGCCGACGCGCAGGCGGCCTTCGCAAAGCAGCTCGCCACGCTGCTCGAGAAGGAGAAGGTCGCCTACGACATCGGCGCCTACCGCGACGCGCCTCCCGGCCTGCGCATCTGGTGCGGCGCGACGGTCGAGAAGGCCGACGTCGAGAAGCTGACCGCATGGCTCGACTGGGCCTTCGCGGAAGCCAAGGCCGGCCTCGCCAAGGCGGCGTAAGAAGCCGCGCTACGCACGGCTTCGGCAGTCGGCGTTAGGCAATTGGCAGTCGCTGTTCAATCCGACTGCCGAACGCCGACTGCCGAATGCCCACTTCAGACATATCCCCTTCACACAGGACGCATTCCAATGGCTCCTCGCGTACTCATTTCCGACGCCCTGTCGCCCGCCGCCGTCGCCATCTTCAAGGAGCGTGGCGTCGAGGTCGACTTCCAGCCCAACCTCGGCAAGGACAAGGACAAGCTCGCCGCGATCATCGGCGACTACGACGGTCTCGCGATCCGCTCGGCGACCAAGGTCACCGCCAAGATTCTCGAGAACGCCAAGAACCTGAAGGTGATCGGCCGCGCCGGCATCGGCGTCGACAATGTCGACATTCCTGCCGCCACAGGCCGCGGCATCATCGTGATGAACACGCCCTTCGGCAATTCGATCACGACAGCCGAGCACGCCATCGCCATGATGTTCGCGCTGGCGCGCGAAATTCCCGCCGCCGACGCCTCCACGCAGGCCGGCAAGTGGGAGAAGAACCGCTTCATGGGCGTCGAGATCACCGGCAAGACGCTGGGCATCATCGGTTGCGGCAATATCGGTTCGATCGTCGCCGACCGCGCCATCGGCCTGCGCATGCGGGTGATCGCCTTCGATCCCTTCCTGTCGCCGGAGCGCGCCAAAGACATCGGCGTGGAGAAGGTGGAACTGGAAGAACTGCTGGCGCGCGCCGACATCATCACGCTGCACACGCCGATGACCGCGCAGACCAAGAACATCCTGTCGGCCGAGAACATCGCCAAGACGAAGAAGGGCGTGCGCATCGTCAATTGCGCGCGCGGCGGCCTCGTCGACGAGCAGGCGCTGGCGGCTGCGCTCGACAGCGGCCATGTCGCGGGCGCGGCCTTCGACGTGTTCGTCGAGGAGCCGGCGACGAGCAATGTGCTGTTTGGCCGCGCCAATGTCGTGGCGACTCCGCATCTCGGCGCCGCCACCAACGAAGCGCAGGAGAACGTGGCGCTGCAGGTGGCCGAGCAGATGTCGGACTATCTCACGCGGGGCGCCATCTCCAACGCGGTCAACTTTCCGTCGATCACGGCGGAAGAGGCGCCGAAGCTGAAGCCCTTCATCGCGCTTGCCGAGAAGCTCGGCTCGTTCGCCGGCCAGCTCACGGAGAGCGGCATCAAGAAGGTGACGATCACCTACGAGGGCAATGTCGCGGAGCTCAAGACCAAGGCGATCACGGCGGCGGCGATCGCCGGCCTGCTGCGCCCGCTCCTGTCGGACGTCAACGTCGTCTCGGCGCCGATCGTCGCCAA
>JBDHTL010000023.1:0-34192 GCA_039808645.1 Rhodoblastus sp.
CAAGTCCGATCAGGCGGAACGGCGCGACAGCCTGATCCTGCATCGCTTCGAATCCATTCTGGCGATGGCCGACTTCCTCAACCTCAATCGCGCCGTCGAGGACGACGACGAGGCCGGCGCACGCAAAGCGGCCGACGACGCCGAGAAGATCGCGGTCGGCGAACACAGCCGAACGCCGAAGACGCGGCTGAAGTTCGACCTCGACCTCGCGCCCGAAGACGCCGACCGGGAGACGATCGGCGGACGATTCGTCTATCCCGAATGGAACTACAAGACGCGAACTCTCGATCCGTCGCGCACGCGCATTCTCGAGAGCCCCGCGAAGCCCGCCGAAACGATCGCGCCGCGCACCCCGGCGGCGCGACGGCGCATCGAAAAGGTGCGCCGCCGCTTCGAAGCGCTGCGGCCGCGTCGCCGGATGATGTCGCGCCAGAGCGAAGGCGCCGAACTCGATCTCGACGAAGTCGTCCGCACGCTCGCCGACCGTCGCGCCGGCGGCCCCATGACCGAGCGCCTCTACCGCGACTCGCGCAACGAGGAGCGCGACCTGGCGGTCGCGGTCCTGCTCGACGCCTCGCGCTCGACCGAGAGCGCGGTACACGGCAAGAGCGTGATCTCCGTCGCGCGGGAAGCGCTGGAAGCGCTCGCGCGCGGCCTCGACGCCTGCGGCGACCAGGTCGCGCTCTATTCCTTCTCCTCCGTGCGACGCGACCGCGTCTTCGTCGACATCTGCAAGACGTTCGACGAACCGTTCGGTCCGCTCGTCGACGCCCGCATCGCGGGGCTGAAGCCTGGATTCTACACGCGCCTCGGCGCCGCCATCCGGCATGTGTCGTTCCGGCTGGCCGAACGTCCCAATGCGCGAAAGCTGCTGCTCGTCATTACCGACGGCAAACCCAACGACATCGATCATTACGAAGGGCGCTTCGGCGTCGAGGACACGCGCATGGCGGTGCAGGAGGCGCGCCGGCTCGGGCAGGCCGTCTTCGCCGTCACCGTCGACGAACAGGCGCGCGCCTACCTGCCCTATCTCTTTGGCCGCGCCGGCTACGCCATGGCGCCCGCCTCCGACCGGCTGATCGACGCCCTTCCCGCGATCTACCGGCACATCGTCGCCTGAGGTCTCGCGGGAGCTGGCAATACAGGCGACGCGCCTACCGGGGGCGGCGGGCAGAAGTAGCGGATATCTGGATCAGATGGTGCCCAGGGGCGGAATCGAACCACCGACACTGCGATTTTCAGTCGCATGCTCTACCAACTGAGCTACCTGGGCATGGCCGGCGAACCGGACGCGTCGGGCTTATAGGAAGAGCGGCCGCGCTTGGCAAGCGCTATTCGGCCGGCGGCTCATTCCTCGTCGTCCCTTCGGCGCGGCGCGGGGTCGCCGTCCTCCTCCGCATCCGCCGCTCCGGGGATCGCGTAGCCGCCCTTCAGCCAGCGATTGAGGTCGATGTCGGCGCAGCGCCGCGAGCAGAAGGGGCGATAGCGATCGACTGCGGCCTTGCCGCAGATCGGGCAGCGGCGCGTCTGCGCGGGCTTGTTCGCTTCGTTCACGCGGGGCCTCCTCAGGCCCTGTTCGCCCAGTTCAGGCGGGCCGGAAAACCGTCGCCCAGCAGCAGCGACTGAGCCTCGTAGAGCGGCAGCCCGACGACCGATGAATAAGAGCCGACGATCTTGACGACGAAGGCGCCGGCGAGCCCCTGCACGGCGTAGCCGCCGGCCTTGCCGCGCCACTCGCCGGACGCGAGATAGGATTCGATCTCAGCCGAGGAAAGCCGTTTGAAGCGCACACGCGATTCGACGATGCGCTTGCGCTCCGCGCCGCGCGGCGTGATCAGCGCCAGGCCGGTATAGACCCGGTGCTGGCGGCCAGACAGCAGCCGCAGGCAGTCGCCCGCCTCTTCCAGCAATTCGCATTTCGGCAGGATGCGACGGCCGACCGCGACGACCGTATCGGCGGCGACGATGAAGCTCTCGCCGATCTCGGGCCGCGCCTCGGCGACACGGCGGGCGGCCCGCGCCTTCTCGACGGCGAGCCGCTGCGCCAGCACGCGCGGCAGTTCGTTCTTCTTCGGGACTTCGTCGACGTCCGCCGGCAGAAGCGCGTCGGGCGTCAGGCCGATCTGCTGCAACAATTCGAGGCGACGCGGCGAGGCCGAAGCCAGCACGAGCTTGGGACGCCAGGCGGAACCCTTGTCAGTCACGTCGGCGCGCCCCGTGCGAAGCGATTACTTGAATCGATAGGTGATGCGGCCCTTGGTCAGGTCGTAGGGCGTCATCTCGACCAGAACGCGGTCGCCGGTCAGAACGCGAATGCGGTTCTTGCGCATCTTGCCGGCGGTGTGCGCGATGATCTCGTGATCGTTCTCGAGCTGCACGCGAAAGGTCGCGTTGGGCAGGAGTTCGGTCACGACGCCGGGAAATTCGAGCAGTTCTTCCTTCGCCATCTGGGTCCTTTTCGCGTCGCTTCCGGACGCAGAAAAGCCGGGTCACGTCGATTGCCCGGCAAGTCGCGGCGGACCCTAATCGAGAACGGCGGCTTTGTGAACTGCGACGGCGCCGGTTTCCCGATCAGGCGGCGGGCTCGCCGGCGGCGGCGCGCGCGGCGGCCTCGTCCTCGGCCAGATAGCGGTTGTGGCGGCGCACCGCCAGCGGGATCAGCGCAAGATACACGACGCAGAGCACGGCCAGCATTTCCATCGGGTAGGTCGCCAGCAGCAGGAGCACCGCCGCCACGCCGAAGAGAAGGAAGACCACATATTCGCGGGGGATGCGGCCGATCTTCTTGCCCGAGAAATGCGGGATGCGGCTCGCCATCAGGAAGGCGACGAACAGCAGGAAGGCGATGTGCCAGGGCGCAAAGGCCTTGCCGCTGGGAACCTGCAGTTCCGAGAGATTGAGGTAGAGCGGCAGGAGGGCGAGACAGGCGCCGGCGGGCGCGGGCATGCCGACGAAGAAATTGGCGGTCCAGGCCGGGCGGTCGGGATCGTCGATCATCGTGTTGAAGCGCGCCAGGCGCAGCGCCGCCGCGGTGGCGAACACCAGCGCCGCGAACCAGCCCAGTCCCTTGATATCGTGGAGGCTCCACATGTAGAGAATCAGCGCCGGGGCGACGCCGAAATCGACGAAATCGGCCAGCGAATCGAGTTCCGCGCCGAACCGCGACGTGCCTTTCAGAGCGCGCGCGATGCGGCCGTCGAGGCCGTCGAGAATCGCGGCCGCGATGATGGCGTAGACGGCCGTCTGGAACCGGCCTTCGATCGCGAAACGGATGGCGGTCAGGCCCATGCACAGGGCGAGCAGCGTCACCAGATTGGGCAGGACGATGCGCACCGGCACCGCCTTGAATCGGCGGCGCGGCTTCGGCTGCTCGACCGCGTCGGAGGGGGCGCCGCTGGGCGAATATTGATCCATCGGCGCGGACAATAGGCGGCGCCGCCTTTCGGGACAAGGCGCGGCAGCCCGGCTTGTCTCACGCGCGACGCAGCAGGCGCGCGACGCCGCTCCACGCGCCGGCGACAAGCGCGACGCCGAGGCTCGCAGCGAGCCACAGCGGCGGCGGGACCGCGAAGCGGAAGAGCGGCGCCAGCAGCGGAAAGCCGACGACCAGCGCGAGGAGCGACCCGGCGACGGCCGCGATCGACCAGAAGATCCGGCGCCGCTTGTCGAAGAAGGACGAGCCAGGCTCCGCGGCGGTGGCGAAGGCCAGCGCGAGATTCCCGCAGACGAGCGCGACATAGGCGATCGCCCGCGCCTGCTCGGCAGGCAGCCCCTGGCGCAACGCCGCGAGATAGAGCGCATAGACAGCCGCGAGCAGAACCAGGCCGTCCAGCAGACCCATGACGATGTGCCGCAGCCCGAACAAGGGCTCGCCGCGCGGTCGCGGCGGCCGGCGCATCGCGTCGCGGGCGCCGGGCTCGCCCTCGAACACCAGCGCGCAGACGGGGTCGATGACCATTTCCAGCATCATCACATGCGCCGGAAAGAGAATCGGCGGCAGCCCCATCACGATCGGCAGGAGGGCGAGGCCGGCGACCGGCACATGGATCGCCGAAATGTAGACCAGCGCCTTGCGGAGGTTCGCGAAGATGCGGCGGCCCAGGCTCACGCCTCCGACGATGGAGGCGAAACGGTCGTCGAGCAGCACGATGTCCGCCGCCTCGCGCGCCACGTCGGAGCCGCGCCGGCCCATGGCGATCCCGGCGTCCGCGGCCTTGAGCGCGGGCGCGTCGTTGACGCCGTCGCCGGTCATGGCGACGACATGGCCGAGCGCCTTGAAGCCTTCGACGAGCGCCAGCTTCTGTTCGGGGCGGACGCGGGCGAAGACGCGCGTCTCCTGCAGGCGCCCGCGCAATTCGTCGGCGCTCATGGCCGCGATCTCCGGACCCGTGAGCACGCCGGCCGCGCCATCGATCCCCGCGTCCCGCGCCACGGCCGAGGCGGTCACGGGATGATCGCCGGTGATCATCGCCACGGCGACGCCGGCCGCGCGCGCCTCGGCGATCGCCTGGGCGACGTCGGGCCGCAGCGGATCGCGAAAGGCGACGAGGCCGCCGAACACGAAATCCTGCCCTTCCGGATCGCGCTCGCGGTCGAAGTCCTCGCATGTCGCGACGGCCAGAACGCGGAGCCCCTGCTCAGCGAAAGCGGCGAGCCCCTCCATGATCGCGGACCGGTCGTCGCCGGTCGTGCGGCAGAGACGAAAGACGGCCTCGGGCGCGCCTTTGGCCGCGGCCATCGCGCCGCCCTCCACGCGCCAGGCATGAATGAAGGCGAGAAGATCGGGACGCAGCGGATAGGTCCGGATCGAGCGCGCGGGGTCGATCGACAGCGCGAACTTGTCCGCCAGCCTGAGAACGGCCCGATCCATCGGATCGGAGGGCTCAAGGGCGCTGGCGCGCAGCGCGGCCTCCAGAACGCCGGCGCAGTCGCCCAGCGGCCCGGCCTCCGGCCGCCACACGCCGCCGTCGGCGGCGAGTGCGGCGACCTCCATGCTGTTTTGCGTCAGCGTCCCGGTCTTGTCGACGCACAGAACGCTCACGGCGCCGAGCGTCTCGATCACGGCGGATCGCCGCACGAGCACGTTCCGGCGCGCCAGGCGCCAGGAGCCGAGCGCCAGAAAGACCACCAGCACCATCGGGAATTCTTCGGGCGTCAGCGATATCGCCAGCGTCAGCCCGGCCAGGCCCGCTTCGACCCAGTCGCCGCGAAACCACCAATAGGCGACCGCGACCAGCGCGCAGAAGGCGAGCGCGGCGACGCCGAGCGAACCGACGACGCGCCGCATCGCGAGTTGCAGCGGGGTCTGCCCCTGCTCGATCGCCGACAGGGACCGGCCAATTCGCCCGAGCCTGGTCGCGCGCCCGGTGCGCAGCGCGAGAAGCGTCGCCTGGCCGCGCGTCGCCATCGTTCCCGCGAAGACGACGGGCGAGGGTTCCCCGGGCTCCGGATCCATCGACAGGTCCGGCGCCTCCGTGCAGGGCGACTTGAGGACCGGGGCGGATTCTCCGGTCAGAATGGATTCGTCGACGGCCAGCACGTCGCCGCGCAGAACGACCGCATCGGCCGGCGCGCGCTCGCCCTCGCCGATCAGAATGAAGTCGTGCGGCGCGATCTCGCGCGCGGGGATGCGCCGCTCGCCTTCCGCGCGCAGCACGCGGGCCGTCGGCGCGGCGAGCGACCGCAGCGCCGCCAGCGCGCGCTCGTTGCGCATCTCCTGCATGACGACGAGGCCGACGGACAGGATCGCGCCGCCCGAAACGAGCGCCCCTTCCGCGATGTCGCCGACGACAAGGTAGAGCGCGGCCGCCGCAAGCAGCATGGCGAACATGGGTTCGGCCAAGGTCGACCGCAGGATGCGCCCGACGCCTCTCTGCGGCTGCGCTTCGAGTTCATTGAAGCCGGCGCGCGCGAGAGCCTCGCGGGCCTCGGCTTCGGTGAGCGGCGCGGGCGCGCCGGGTTGCGGGGATGTCATCGCATATTGCCTGGAACTCGACTTTCGCAGCCGCGGCGCGAGGCCGCGCGGGCGCAGATCAAATCCGCAAGCGTCTCCAAACGCTGGCGGAAGGCTCATTGATCAGCCACAAAGACCATCCGGCGGGCTTGATGTCGACTGAGGTAGGAGAGCGCAGCATGGACCTGAAGACCGTTTGCCTTGCAATGATCGCGGACCGGGGAACCGTCGCGGCCAGCGCGATCGACTATGCCGTCTCGCTGGCGGAGCAGGCCGGCGCCCATCTGTCCTGCCGCCTTGCGCCGCCCGAACTCGATCTGCCGAGCGCGCGCCTTCTGCCGATGGTGCGGGCGCTCGTCGACGAAGTGAACGCCGAACGCCGGGCCGCCGCGCTCGAGCTCGAGACGAAGATCGCGACCGCGGCGCGGCTCGCCGGCGTGTCGTTCGATTGCGAGATTCTGCAGGACCGCTACGTGGAAGCGCGCGACAGGGCGGTGGCCGGCGCGCGCGCCAGCGACATCGTCGTGACGCCGCAGGCGCGCGGCGCGCTTTCCTCGGAGAAAGACCTGATCGAAGCGATCCTGTTCGGCTGCGGCCGGCCTGCGATCGTCGTGCCGGCCGAGTGGACGAAACGCGCCGCCATCAAGCGGATCGTCGTCGCCTGGGACGGCGGCGCCCGCGCGGCGCGCGCAGTCGGCGACGCCTTGCCCCTGCTGACCCGCGCCGACGCCGTCGAAATCGTCTGCGTGACGGAGGGCGCGGCCAGCGATCTCGCGGGCTCCGACATCGCGCGGCACCTATCGCGCCATTGCAGGCAGCTTGCCCTGACCGACCTGCCGATCACGCATGACGACGCGGGGCGCACATTGCTCGAGCACCTGGCGGGTAGCGGCCAGACCGACCTTCTGGTCATGGGCGCCTTCGCCCATTCGCGCCTGTTCCAGTTCGTGCTCGGCGGGGTCACCAGCGCCATGCTGGACGACGCGCGCCTGCCGGTCCTCTACTCGTACTAAGGCCTCACCGCACCGGCGGCGCGTACTGGATGCCGCCGCGCGACCAGAGCTGGTTGAGACCGCGGGGAATGCCAAGGTTGGAGAAGGCGCCGACGTTGCGCTCGAAGCTCTCGCCGTAATTGCCGACGGCGCGCACGATGCGCACGACCCAGTCCTTTGTCAGCCCAATCTGCTCGCCGTAATTGCCGTCCGTCCCGACGAGGCGCTTGACGTCGGGCTTGGCGGAGGCGAGCGCGCTCGCCAGCGTCTTGGCGGACACGCCCAGCTCCTCGGCGTCGAGCATGGCGAAATGCGTCCATTTGACGATCTCGAACCATTGCGGATCGTCCTGGCGCACGACGGGCCCGAGCGGCTCCTTGGAAATGACGTCCGGCAGGATGACGGCGGCGCCGGGTTTGGCGAGCCTGATCTGCAGCGCATGGAGCTGCGACGTGTCGGCCGTCAGGACATTGCAACGCCCGTCCTGATAGGCCTTGACCATCTCGTCTGGCCCACTGACCTCGACGATTGCGTGCTTGACGTTGTTGGTGGACAGGAAATCGACGGCGTTGTCGCGATTGGTCGTGCCCGACTGCGCGCAGATCTTCACGTCGGAGAAATCGAGCGGCGACATCACGGCCGGCTCGCGCGCAACGAGAAAACCCTGCCCGTCGTAATAGGTCACGCCCGCGAATTTCAGGCCGAGCGCGGCCTCGCGGCTCATCGTCCAGGTGGAGTTGCGGGAGAGAACGTCGATCTCGCCTTTCTTTAGCGCATCGAACCGAGCTTCCGCCGAAAGCGGCTTGAATGTCGCCTTGTTCGGATCATCGAAAACGGCGGCGGCGATCGCGCGACAGAAGTCTACGTCGAAGCCGGTCCACTTGCCGGAGGCATCCGCCTGCGAGAAGCCGGCAAGCCCCTGGCTGACGCCGCAGGCGAGCGAGCCGCGCGCCTTGACCGCGGCGAGCGTCGCCTGCGCATGGGCGGCGCCGAGCTGCGCCATCAGGCCGAGGGAAGCGAACGCCGCGTAACGAAACAGGCGAGAGGCCATGACCGGTCTTTCCGAAGCGAGGAAACGTCGAGGCGAGATCAAAGCGAGGCCGGCTGGCGCACGATCACCTTCGTGCCGACGTCGACGCGATTGTAGAGGTCGGAGACGTCGTCGTTCACGAGCCTGAAGCAGCCGGACGAAACGGCGGACCCGATCGTCTGCGGCTGGTTGGTGCCGTGGATGCGGTAGACGGTGTTCCCGAGATACATCGCGCGCGCGCCCATCGGATTGCCCGGGCCCCCCGCCATGAAGCGCGGCAGGTAGGGCTGGCGCTGGATCATCTCCGGCGGCGGGCGCCAGTCCGGCCATTCCTGCTTGCGCGCGATCTTGAGAACGCCCGACCAGCGGAAGCCGTCGCGACCGACGCCGATGCCGTAGCGCAGCGCGCGATTGTCGGGCTGAACGACATAGAGGTAGCGCTGGTTGGAATCGATGACGACCGTGCCCGGCGCCTCCGTGGTGCGGAAGAAGACGAGCTGGCGCTGAAACTGCGGCGGCAGCAATTCCTCGTCGGCGGTCGGAACCCTGCCCGGTTCGTCGAGCACGTCCATCTGCTCGGCAGCGCGCTGCTGTGCGAGCGCCTGCGCAGCGAGGACCGCCAGAGCCGCGCCGGCGAGCGTGGCGATGCCGAGTTTCGCGGAAATCCTCTTCATGTCGGAACGCTCCCGCGAAAAATCAGGCGCCGCAGCGCACGTAGATCGATGTGCCGTAGCGCTTGATCACATCGGGATCCATGAAGCGCATGATCATGACGCGGCCATCGCTGGACACGAGCTCGCGATCCTCCGCCATGGGCGCGGGACCGGACGGACCGAGATAGGTCTTGCCGCCCGCCGTCTTCAGGAAGAGTTCTTCCGGCTCCTTCTCGTCCGCCACATGCATGATGACGCCGCCGTTCGAGCCCTTGGCGATGACGTAGGGATTGGAACATTGCGCGCGCGCTTCCTTCTCGGTGCGCGGACGGTCGCTGTCGCGGTGGTAGGCGCCGAGGCCCCATTTGCCGACCAGTTTGTCGGCAGGGACGGTCGGGGCGGCCGGGCCCAGGGATGACGAGCCGCCGGACGGGGGCGCGGACGGGGCCAGGGTGCGTTCGGAAGCGCCGCAGCCGGCAAGCGCCACCGCTGCAAGGGCCACGCAGACAATACGCGCGCGGCCGGCTGTCGCTGAACTCATGCCCTGCCCCTCTCGAACCGCCGCGCGAGGGCGGCCGGTATCGAAAGGTTCGCTATCGAACGATCCAAGTCAAGCCAGAGCTGGCCGAGGGGCGGGCGGCGCGATCCGGCCGAGCGCAACCTCAGTAGGCGTTCTTGCCGGTGATGAGGGCGAGCGGCGTCATGACGAGGATCTTGAGGTCGAGCCAGGTCGACCAGTTCTCGATATAGTAGATGTCGTGGGCGACGCGCTGCTCGATCTTCTCGAGCGTGTCGGTCTCGCCGCGCCAGCCGTTGACCTGCGCCCAGCCGGTGATGCCGGGCTTGACCTTGTGACGGGCGAAATAGCCTTCCACCACCTCGTCGTAGATGCGCCCTTCCGCCTTGGCCTGCATGGCGTGCGGGCGCGGCCCGACGAGCGAAAGCTCGCCTTTCAGCACGTTGATGAGCTGCGGAAGTTCGTCGAGCGAGGTCTTGCGCAGGAAGGCGCCGACGCGCGTCACGCGCGGATCGCCCTTGGTGACCAGCTTCGCGGCGTCGGCGTCGCATTTGTCGACGTACATGGAACGGAACTTGTAGACGCCGATCGGCTCGTTGTTGAAGCCGTAGCGCTTCTGCTGGAAGAAGACCGGGCCGCGCGAGTCGAGCTTCACCGCGAGCGCGATCAGCGCCAGCAGGGGCGAGAGCGCAAACAGGCCGAGCGCGGCGAGCGTGCGGTCCTCGATCGACTTGATCGCGACCGACAAGTCGGACATGGGCTTGTCGAAGACCGGCAGGAACGGCACGTCGCCGACATAATTGTAGGCGCGCGAACGCAGCTTGAGCTTAGAGCCGAGCGCCGCGATCCGCACGTCGATCGGCAACACCCACAGCATCTTGAGAATGTGGAGGATGCGCTCTTCCGCCGCCGTCGGCAGCGCGATGATCAGCAGATCGACGCGCTGGTCGCGGCAGAAAGACTCGAGATCCTCGAACCGGCCGAGCTTGGCGTAGCGGCCGACCTGTTCGGGCGAGCGGTATTTGTCGCGATCGTCGAAGATGCCGAGAATCTGGATGGCGGCGGAGCCGGTGCGGTCGAGCCGCTCGATGAGATCGAAGGTCGGCTTGCCGCCGCCGACGATCACCGTGCGCCGCGCCATGCGGCCCGCCTTCGACCAGGCCGCGATCATGCCCGACAGAACGAGGCGGGTTGAAAGGCACGCGGCCAGGGCGAACAGAAACCAGTGCACGGCCCAGTCGCGCATCGGCGCGACGTTCACGCCCGCCACGATGTTGGCGATGACGAAGGCGCTGATGGCGACGAAAAGCGCGAGGCCGAGTTCGGCGATCTGCTGCGCGACCGACGATAGCGCGGGGATCGTGTAGGCCCAGCGCGACTTGAGAATGGCGGGCGTGATCGCCGCGACGGCGAGAATGGCGATCATCGCGCCGGGCCCGAACGCGCCGTCGAACCAGAGCCGGAAGGTGAGGAGGCCCATGACCACGACCGCCGCGATATCCGTCGCCAGGGCGACGGCGATGACGGTCGGCTGGGAGATCAGCCGGTCCGGACGCTGCGCGGGCGCGGGCCTGAGCGCAGCCGTCTCGCGCGACGTGGTCGTTTCCGACGAAGCTATGAGGGCGGACATGGATCGTTCCGTAAAGACGCGCCGCGTCGCAAGCGGACGCAGGCTCACGCACCATGCCGCCTGCGCGTAAACGGCGGTTTACGGACCTGCCCGGCTTTCGCTATCCGGCGCGCCTTCGCGCAACAGGCTTAACGCTTCGTGGATTTTCGGAGCGCCGTCAGCGGTCGAGCGCCGCGTGCAGTTCGGCGTAGAGAGGCTGCAGGCGCTCGTACATCTTGGCGTAGACCCGCGTGTAGAGGCGCTCGTATTGCGCGGCCCGGCCGGGATCGGGCTCGAACGTCCGCCCGATGCGCGTCATGGCCGCCACCGCCGTTTCGAAATCCTTGTGCAGGCCGAGGCCGACCGAGCAGGCGATGGCCGCGCCGAGGCCCGAGGTTTCGTAGGTGTGCGGGCGCGAGGCCGGCAGGTTGAATATGTCGGCGGTCGCATGCATCGCGGCGTCCGACTGCGAGCCGCCGCCCGAGACGCGCAGGCTCGCGATCGACACTTTCGCGCGCTTCTCGATCCGCTCCTTGCCCTCGCGCAGGCTGTAGGCGATGCCCTCGAGAATGGCGCGATACAGATGCGCGCGGGTGTGCGCGTCCGTGAAGCCGATGATGGCGCCGCGCGCGTCCGGCCCGGGATTGCGCAGGCCCGGCGTCCAGTACGGCTGGAGCATCAGGCCCTGACTGCCTGGCGGCACGTCCGCGACCAGCCGGTCGAACAGCGCTTCCACCGACACGCCCTCGGACAGCGCGGCGGCGACCTCGGGATGGCCGAATTGCTGCTTGAACCAGTTGACCATCCAGAAGCCGCGAAAAATCTGGACCTCGAGATTGTACTGGCCCGGGATCAGCGCCGGATAAGGCGGGACGAGCGGCGTCGCCTCGACATAGCGCGGGGCCGTGACGGCGACGGTCGCCGCGGTCCCGTAGGACAGCGCGCCGATTTCCGGCGAGATCGCGCCGCAGCCGGCGATCTCGCAGGCCTTGTCGGCGGCCGCCGCTATGACCGGCAGGCCTTCGGCCAGCCCCAGCGCGGCCGCGGCCTCCCCCGTCAGCGCGCCGAGCACGGAGCCCGCGGGCGAAATCTCCGGCATCTGGTCGCGGCGCGCGGCGAGCGCCTTCCATTTCCAGTCGAAGCGCGAGGCCCAGTCCTGCTTCTTGAAATCGAAGGGAATGTAGGCGACCTGCGAGGCGACGGCGTCGACGAACTTGCCGGTCAACCTGTAGTTGAGCCAGCCCGACACGAGCAGGACCTTGTGCGTGCGCTTCAGCGCCTCGGGCTCGTTCTCCGCGATCCAGTTCAACTCCGCCTGGCGGCTGAGATAGTCGATCGTGTCGGAGACGCGCGCCAGCGCGAAGGCCGCGCGCCACCAGACCTGCGCCTTTCGCGCGCGCGCCGCGCGGCGCTGGTCGAGCCAGATGATGAAGGGCCTGATCGGCTCGCCCTGCTCGTCGACCAGCACGAGCGACCCGCGCTGCGTCGTGACGGCGACGCCCCTGATGCGCGGCCGCAGATCCGGGCGATCGTCGAAAAGGGCGCGGCAGACGGCGGCCGTCGCGCGCCAGAACTCGGCCGCATCGTGCTCCAGCCAATTGTCACGCGGCGTGACATAGGTCTCGAAAATATGCTGCCGCCGCCCGACCAACTCGCCCCGCAGATCGAAGACCAGCGCGCGCACGCTCTGCGTGCCGCAGTCGATGGAGAGCATGAGTTCGGTCGACACGTCGGTCATGGGCGAGCCGGCAGCGAATAGCAACGCGCGATCAGGGCGCGGTAACGGGCTTCCTCGGCGCGCCAGCGCGCATCATCCCAGCCTGCCTCCTCCCGCGCAATCTCGGCCACGCGCGGCAGGATCGCCGCGCCGCCGTCGCGCAGCAGCAGGCCGAGGCGGCTGCGCCGCAGCAGCGCGTCGTCGAGATGGACGACGTCCTCGGAGCGGAACGCCCAGCGCAGTTCGGCCCATGTCGCCGGCGTCGAGCCGACGGCGTCGAGATCGCGGGCGCGAGCGGCGGCGAGAACCTGCGGCGCGGCGTCGCCGTAGCGCGCGATCCAGCGCTGCGCGAGCGCGGGCGAAAGGCCCGCGAGGGCTTGCGCGGCCTCGGGCGCGGGCGCCGCGAATATGCGCGTCGATTGGCCGACGCCCGCGAGCGCGGGAACGCGCGCGGCGACGCTCCGCAAGGCCGCGACCGCTGTCGCGCGGAAGGTGGTGAGCTTGCCGCCGGTCACCGTCAGCAGGCCGCCCTCCTCCGCGATCAGATGATCGCGCGCCTCTTTCGAGGGATCGACATGGGCGCCGGAGGCGACGACCGGCCGCACGCCCGCCCAGGTCGAGACGACGTCGTCCTCGCGGAGATCGAGCGCCGGAAACTCGCGCCTAACGGCGCCCATGAGATAGTCGACTTCTTCGCGCGAGATCGACGGCTCGAGGTCGAGCGCGCCGCGATGGTCGATGTCCGTGGTGCCGACGAGAACCGCGCCCTCCCAGGGCACGGCGAAGACCGGACGCGCGTCCTCGGCGAAGAAGCCCACCGCCTGAGGGAGCGGAAAGCGCGCGGCCGCGAACATCAGATGGCTGCCGCGCAGCGGCCGCAGCTTCGGGGCGGCGCCGACCTTCTGCCGCAACAGGTCGGTCCAGGCGCCCGTCGCATTGACGACGAGACGCGCGGCGAGATCGAATGTGTCGTTCGAGAGCGCGTCGCGCAGACGCGCGCCCTGGACGCCGGACGGGCCGCCGACGAGATCCTCGACCGCCAGATAATTGAGCGCGACGCCGCCGTGGCGGCGCGCTTCGGCGATTGTTCGGAAGACGAGGCGGGCGTCGTCCGTCGCGGCGTCGCGATAGGACCAGCCGCCCTCGAGCCCCGCAGTCGCAACGATCGGGAATTCCGCGCGCACCGCGTTCGCATCGCGCCAGCGGCGGCTGCGCGCGCCGGCGAAGAAATCGTAGACCGCGAGCGCGACGCCGATCTTCAGTTTGCCGTTCCGGGCGCCCTTTCGCACGGGCACGAGAAATTCCTGCGGCGTGACGAGGCCCGGCGCATCGCGCAGGAGCGCCGTCCGCTCGCGAACGGATTCGCGCGTCAGCCCGATCTTGCCCTGCGCCAGATAGCGCAGGCCGCCATGCACGAGTTTCGAGGAGCGCGACGACGTTCCGCTGGCGAAATCGCGCGCTTCGACCAGCGCCGTGCGCGCCCCGGCGCGCGCGGCCTCCAGCGCGAGACCCGCGCCGGCTATGCCGCCGCCGACGACGAGAACATCGACCGGCTCCTGTTTCAGGCGCGCGACGGTCCCGGCGCGCGTCACGGCCTGTCGTCCGCAATCAGATTGCCGGACGCCATCACGCGATCCGGATCGAAATGCGCGATCATGTCCGCGATCGCCGCCATGCCGCGCGCGCCCTTTTCCGCCGCGAGCCAGGGCGCGTGATCCTTGCCGACGCCGTGCTGGTGCGAGATCGTGCCGCCGCTGCGCACGATGGCGTCGCTGACCGCCGATTTCAGCGCCCGCCAGCGCGCCCAGGCCCATTCGAAATCCGGACCGATGCGGAACACGAAGGTCGAATAGACGCTCGAACCCTGCGGATAGACATGCGAGAGATGCGTATAGGCATGGCACCGCTCGCCGAGCGCCGCCAGCGCGCTGCGCCCGGCCTCTTCCATCGCCTGCATGGCGGACGGCACGCGCGGCCAGTCGACAGCCGTCTCCATCGTGTCGACGGCATAGCCCGCGTCCCACAGCGCATTGCGCAGATAGACCGACCTGAAACGATTGGCGCGCCACTTCTCGCCGAGCAGCTTGCCGGTCGACACGGCGCCGTGGCGCTTGAGGATCGCGCCGGCCTGCGCGCGCATGGCGGACGCCTGCGCGGCGCCGCCGGTGAAGCCGGCAAACAGCAGAACCTTGTCGTCGCCGCAGCCTCGCGCGCCGAGATAGCGTTCGAGCAGACGAACGCCCGTTCCGCCGCCGGCGAGCCGAAGCGTCGTTTCCGTCTCCGTGCGATTGGCGAGCCGCAGCATGGAGAGGCCGAGCTTCGCCTGGGCGAGTTCGCGCGCGGCGCCCTCGCCCTTCCTCCAGTCGGGAAGGAAATAGCCGACGAATATCTCGCGCTGCGGCAACGGCGTCACGCGCATCGTGGCCTGGGTGACGATTCCGATGCGTCCTTCGGAGCCGAGAATCCATTCGCGCAGATCGGGGCCGGCGGCAGAGGCCGGAAAGGTCGGAATGTCGAGACGGCCCGTCGGCGTCTCGACCCGCGCGCCGGCAAGCATGCCTTCGATACGGCCGTAGCGCGCCGACTGCTGGCCCGAGGAGCGCGTGGCGATCCAGCCGCCGAGCGTCGAATAATCGAAGCTCTGCGGAAAATGCCCGAGCGTGAAGCCGCGCGCGTGCAATTGCGCCTCGATCGCCGGCCCGGCGGCGCCCGCCTCGAAGGTCGCGAGCTGCGCCAGCGGATCGAGATGCACGAGGCGCTCGAGGCGCGCGAGCGACAGCGCGAGAACGGGCCGCTCGCCGTTCGGCGGCGTGAGATGGCCGGCGACGCTGGTCGCGCCGCCCTGCGGGATCACGAGCGCGCCGATTTCCCGCGCCCAGTCGAGCAGGATGCGGACTTCGGATTCCTCGCGCGGCGTCGCCACGCCGTCGACGACGGCGCCGATCCGTCCGAACCGCAATCGCAGCCAGTCGCCGAGACTCTGGCCGAAGCTTGCGGCAAGCCGCGCATCCGCGCTCGCATCGACGAGGGGATGCGGCGGCAGTCGCGACGAGCCGACCTGTGCGAGCGCATCGTCTCTCGTCGCGTCGCCCGGCGGCCGCGCGTCGCCGATGCGTTCGCGCAGAAAATCGAGCGCGCCTGCCGGCAGATGCGCCTCGATCGCGTCGTCGCCCCAGCCGTTCCACCGCCGCATCGCACGCTCCCTCGCGCGCATTGTCGCAGCGTCGCCCGCGCAGCGCCAGTGGCGCGTCAGGCGGTCCTGTTCTCCTCGAGTCCCAGTTCCTGCTTCATCTGGTCGCGGATCAGGAATTTCTGGATCTTGCCCGTCACCGTCATCGGGAAGCCGTCGACGAACTTGATGTAGCGCGGCACCTTGTAGTGCGCGATCTGGCCCTTGCAGAAATCGCGCACGTCCTGCTCCGTGATCGTCTCGTTCTCGCGCGGCACGATCCAGGCGCAGAGCTCCTCGCCGAACCGCTTGTCGGGGAGGCCGACCACCTGCACATCCTTGATCTTCGGGTGCCGGTAGAGAAATTCCTCGATCTCGCGCGGATAGACGTTCTCGCCGCCGCGAATGACCATGTCCTTGATGCGGCCGACGATATTGCAATAGCCGTCCTCGTCCATGGTCGCGAGGTCGCCGGTATGCATCCAGCCTTCGCCGTCCACGGCCTCGGCCGTCTTGGCGATGTCCCCCCAATAGCCGCGCATGATCGAATAGCCGCGCGTGCAGAATTCGCCGGTCACGCCGCGCGGCACGGTGTTTCCGTCCGCATCTATGATCTTGATCTCGACATGCGGTTGCACGCGCCCGACCGTCGAGACGCGATGCTCGAGGGAATCATCGACGCCGCTCTGCGTCGAGACGGGCGACGTCTCGGTCATGCCGTAGGCGATCGTGACCTGGCTCATGTTCATCTGATCGATGACGCGCTTCATCACCTCGATCGGACAGGGGCTTCCGGCCATGATGCCGGTGCGCAGCGAGGACATGTCGTATCTGGCGAAATCGGGATGATCGAGCGCGCCGATGAACATGGTCGGCACGCCGTAGAGCGCCGTGCAGCGCTCTTCGGACACGGCCTGCAGCACGGCCAGCGGATCGAAGGCCTCGGCCGGATAGACCAGCGTCGCGCCATGCGTCAGCGCGCCGAGATTGGCCATCACCATGCCGAAGCAATGGTAGAGCGGCACGGGCACGCAGATCTTGTCCTTGCTCGTCAGCCGGATCGCCTCGCCGACGAAAAATCCGTTGTTGAGAATGTTGCGATGGGTGAGCGTCGCGCCCTTGGGATTGCCCGTCGTGCCCGAGGTGAACTGGATGTTGATCGGCTCGTCGGCCTTCAGCCTGTCGCCGATCGCCGCCAGCCTGTCCTTGTCGGCGTCCGAGGGCGGCGTCAGCAGTTCGCCGAAATTGTACATGCCCGGCGTCCTGTCGTCGCCGAGGCGGATGACGAATTGCAGCGTCGGCAGTTTCGCCGCCTTCAGGGCGCCGGGCTGCGAGGTCGCAAGCTCGGGCGCGAGGTCGCCCAGCATCTCGATGTAGTCGGACGTCTTGAACGCCGGCGAGAGAACGATGGCGCGGCAGCCGACCTTGTTGAGCGCATATTCGAGTTCGGCGCGGCGATAAGCCGGGTTGATGTTGACGAGCACGAGGCCGGCCTTGGCGGTCGCATGCTGCGTCAGCAGCCATTCGACCCTGTTCTGGGACCAGATGGCGACGCGATCGCCCTTCTCGAGACCGAGCCGCATCAGCGAGCAGGCGACGGCGTCGACGCGGCGCTTCAGTTCGGCATAGGTCAGCCGGTCGTCCTGGTGGCGCGAGACCAGCGCCTCGCGCATTGCGTATTTCGCGCAGGCGGCGTCGAAGTAGGCGCCGATCGTGTCCTCGATCAGCGGGACGTTCGTCGCGCCCTTGTCGTGGCTGAGTTTGGTCATGGTTTCATCCCAATATTCTTGTTGCGGCGCCCCCTCCCCACCCCTCCCCCGCTTCGCGGGAGAGGGAGCAGATTGCCCGTTTCATCGAGTTTCGAGATCGCGGGCGCCTGCCGCCCCCTCTCCCGCGAAGCGGGGGAGGGCTGGGGAGGGGGCCTTGCCACCCAGGCTACTTCGTCGCCGCCTCGAATTCGACAAGCTCCGCGCCGTCGCCCACCTGGTCGCCGACGGCGAAGCGGTGCGCCTTCAGCACGCCGTCGGCGGGCGCGGCGATCGTGTGTTCCATCTTCATGGCTTCGAGGATCAGCAGCGGCGCGCCCTTGTCCACCCTGGCGCCGGCTTCCGCGATGATGGCGATGATCTTGCCGGGCATGGGCGCCAGCAGGCCGCCGTGCCCGCCTGCGCCGTCCGTCGCCACATGCAACGGGTCGACCGCCGCCAGGCGCCAGGCGCGTCCATCGAGAAACACGTGGCGCATGTGCCCGGCCGCGATGACGGCGGCGTCCTTGCGCACGCCGTCGATCTCGACGCGCATGGCGCCACGCTCGTCGATTTTTCCGCGCACGACGTGCGACCTTCCCGCAAGCGACAGCGCGAAGCCATCGCCTTGCGGCAGAACGTCGACGCCGGTCTGCGTGTCGCCGAACCGGTAGAGCAGCGCGCGGCGCGCCGCTCCGTTGAGACGCCAGCCATCGCGCGCATGCCAGGGTGAGGTCGGATCGGCGCCCTGACGCGCCCGCTCGCCGGCGAAAGCGCGCTCGCGCAGGAGATGCGCCAGCGCGGCGACGAGGAAGGCGTCGTCGGGCGGCGCTTCGGCGCCGGGAAACAGGAAGACGCGCTCGCGTTCGATCAGCCCGGTATCAAGATCGGCGGAAGCGAAGGCGGGGCAGGCGACGAGCCGCGACAGGAAGTCGATGTTGTTGTTGACGCCGACGACGCGGTAGTCGGCCAGCGCCTGCAACATTCTTGCACGCGCACGGTCTCGGTCATCGTCCCACACGATCAGCTTGGCGATCATTGGATCGTAGAAGGGGCTGATCGAATCGCCCTCCTCCACGCCAGTGTCGACGCGCACGTTCAGACTTTCGGGCGGCGGCGCGAGATGGGCGAGCTTGCCGGTGGAGGGAAGGAAATTCTTGTTCGGATCCTCGGCGTAGATGCGCGCTTCCAGCGCATGGCCGTTGATGTGCAATTGCTCTTGGCGCAACGGCAGCGGCTCGCCTGAAGCGACGCGCAACTGCCATTCGACGAGATCGAGTCCCGTGATCATTTCCGTCACGGGATGCTCGACCTGCAGGCGCGTGTTCATCTCCATGAAATAGAACTGGCCGTCCTGCGTGGCGATGAACTCCACCGTGCCGGCGCCGACGTAGCCGACCGCCTTCGCCGCATTCACGGCCGCCTCGCCCATCTGGCGGCGGCGCTCCGGCGTCATGCCCGGCGCGGGGGCCTCTTCCAGAACCTTCTGGTGGCGGCGCTGCACGGAGCAATCGCGCTCGAACAGATAGACGCACTCGCCGTGCGTATCGCCGAATACCTGGATTTCGATGTGACGCGGACGCACGATGTATTTTTCGACGAGCACATGGTCGGAGCCGAAGCTCGCCGCCGCCTCGCGCTTGCAGGAGGCGAGCGCGGCGTCGAAGTCTTCCGCCTTCATCACCTGCCGCATGCCCTTGCCGCCGCCGCCGGCCGCCGCCTTGATCATGACGGGATAGCCGATCCTGTCTGCCTCGGCCTTCAGATGCGCGGCGTCCTGGTCGTCGCCGTGATAGCCCGGCGTCAGCGGCACGTTCGCCGCCTCCATCAGCTTCTTGGCTTCGGATTTCGAACCCATCGCGCGGATCGCGCCGACCGGCGGGCCGATGAAGACGACGCCCGCCTCGTCGCAGGCGTGGCAAAAGGCCTCGTTCTCGGACAGAAAGCCGTAGCCCGGATGGATCGCCTGCGCGCCGGTGCGCCTGGCGGCGTCGATGATCCTGTCGATCACGAGATAGCTTTCGCGCGCGGGCGAGGGGCCGATGAAGACGGCCTCGTCGGCCATGCGCACATGGCGCGCGCCTGCGTCGGCTTCGGAATAGACGGCGACGGTGGCGACGCCCATGCGGCGCGCGGTCTTGATGATGCGGCAGGCGATTTCGCCGCGGTTGGCGATGAGGATCTTGTCGAACATGGCGTTTCCCAATTCTTGGACCGCGAGCCTTCAGACTCGCCTGCGGATGCGAGCCTGAAGGCTCGCCGTCCGGCGCCCGTCACATCCTGAACAATCCGAATTTCGTCGGCTGCACCGGCGCGTTCAGCGAGGCCGACAGCGACAGCCCGAGCACGCGCCGCGTTTCGGCGGGATCGAAGACGCCGTCGTCCCACAGCCGCGCGGTCGCATAGTACGGATGGCCCTGCGCCTCGTACTGGTCGCGGATCGGCGCCTTGAACCTGTCTTCCTCTTCCTTGCTCCAGCTGCCGCCCTTGGCCTCGATGCCGTCGCGGCGCACGGTGGCGAGCACGCTCGCCGCCTGCTCGCCGCCCATCACGGACACGCGGGCGTTCGGCCACATCCACAGGAATCGCGGCGAATAGGCGCGGCCGCACATGCCGTAATTGCCGGCGCCGAAGGAGCCGCCGAGGATGAGGGTGAGCTTGGGAACCTGCGCGGTCGCCACCGCCGTCACCATCTTGGCGCCGTCCTTGGCGATGCCGGCGTTCTCGTATTTGCGCCCCACCATGAAGCCGGTGATGTTCTGCAGGAAGATCAGCGGAATGCCGCGCTGCGCGCAGAGTTCGATGAAATGCGCGCCCTTCTGCGCGCTCTCCGAGAACAGGATGCCGTTGTTGGCGACGATGCCGACGGGATAGCCGTAGAGCTCCGCGAAACCGGTGACGAGCGTCGTGCCGTAGCGCGCCTTGAATTCGTCGAAGCGCGAGCCGTCGACGACGCGCGCGATCACCTCGCGCACATCGTAGGGCTTGCGCGTGTCGGTCGGGATCACACCGTAGAGTTCGGAGGGATCGTACAGCGGCTCGTCCGCCGCGCCGCGTTTCATGTCGATGGGCTTCACGCGGTTGAGATTGGAGACGATGCGGCGCGCGATGAACAGGGCGTGCGCGTCGTTTTCCGCGAAATGATCGCAGACGCCGGAGATGCGCGTATGCACGTCGGCCCCGCCGAGATCTTCCGCGCTGACCACTTCGCCCGTCGCGGCCTTCACCAGCGGCGGCCCGCCGAGGAAGATCGTGCCCTGGTTGCGCACGATCACGCTCTCGTCCGACATGGCCGGCACATAGGCGCCGCCCGCCGTGCACGAGCCCATGACGACCGCGATCTGCGGAATGCCCTTCGCGGACATGTTGGCCTGATTGAAGAAGATGCGGCCGAAATGCTCGCGATCCGGAAATACCTCGTCCTGGCGCGGCAGGAAGGCCCCGCCGGAATCGACCAGATAGATGCACGGCAGATTGTTCTGCTCGGCGATCTCCTGCGCGCGAAGATGCTTCTTCACCGTCATCGGATAATAGGTGCCGCCCTTCACTGTCGCGTCATTGGCGACGATCATGCACTCGACGCCCTGCACTCTCCCGACGCCGGTTATGACGCCGGCAGACGGCGCATCGCCGTCGTACATGCCGAAAGCGGCAAGCTGGCCGACTTCGAGAAAGGGCGCGCCGGGGTCGACCAGATGATCCACGCGCTCGCGCGGCAGCAGTTTTCCGCGCGAGACGTGCCGCCGGCACGCCTCCTCGCCGCCGCCGGCCGCGACGGATGCGAATTTGTCGCGCAAGTCCTCGACGAGGCCGCGCATGGCCGCGGCGTTCGCCTTGAACTCGTCGGACCGCGTGTTGACGTTGGATTTCAGGGCTTGCATTGCGTGTCCCTTGGGCGTTTCCCGAAATTCTTTTCGACCCACGCTTGTCATCCCCGCGCAAGCGGGAATCCAGCGCGCGTCATTCGACACTTGCTCCGGACCCCGATCGCGCCGCGCGCGTCGAGGATGACATTCGCGACTATTTCGTCTCGGCCATCAATTCGCGGCCGATCAGCATGCGGCGGATTTCCGACGTGCCGGCGCCGATCTCGTAGAGCTTGGCGTCGCGCCAGAGGCGGCCCGTGGGAAACTCGCTGGTGTAGCCGACGCCGCCCAACGCCTGGATCGCCTCGCCGGCCATCCATGTCGCCTTCTCGGCGGAATACAGGATCGCGCCGGCGGCGTCCTTGCGCAGCGTGCGCGCGTGATCGGCCGTGTCGCAGGCGCGACCCACCGCGTAGACATAGGCGCGCGTCGCCTGCCAGGTCGAATACATGTCGGCGATCTTGCCCTGCATGAGCTGGAAATCGCCGATCTTCTGGCCGAACTGCTTGCGCTCGTGCATGTAGGGAATGGTCACGTCCATGCAGGCGGCCATGATGCCGAGCGGGCCACCCGAGAGCACCGCGCGCTCGTAGTCGAGGCCGGACATCAGCACGCGCACGCCCTCGCCGACCTTGCCGAGCACGTTTTCCTCGGGCACTTCGCAATTGTCGAAGAACAGCGGAAACGTGTTGGAGCCGCGCATGCCCAGCTTGTCGAGATGGGGGCCGTGCGAAAAGCCCTTGAAGCCCTTCTCGACGATGAAGGCCGTCATGCCGTGCGGGCCGGCCTCGAGATCGGTCTTGGCGTAGACGACCAGCGTGTCGGCGTCGCCGCCGTTGGTGATCCACATTTTCGAGCCGTTGAGGATGTAGCGGTCGCCCTTCTTCTCCGCGCGCAGGCGCATCGACACGACGTCGGAGCCGGCGCCCGGCTCCGACATCGCAAGCGCGCCGACATGTTCGCCGGAAATGAGCCTGGGCAGGTACTTCTTCCTCTGCGCGTCCGTGCCGTTGCGGCGAAGCTGGTTGACGCAGAGATTGGAATGCGCGCCGTAGGAGAGGCCGACCGAGGCGGATGCGCGGGAAATCTCTTCCATGGCGACGATATGGGCGAGATAGCCCATGTTCGAGCCGCCGTATTCCTCCGGCGCGGTCATGCCGAGCAGGCCGAGATCGCCGAACTTCTTCCAGAGGTCGGCGGGGAATTCGTTGTCCCTGTCGATCGCGGCGGCGCGCGGCGCGATCTCGGCGGCGGCAAAGGCCTGCACGGTGTCGCGCAACATGCGGATGTCCTCGGACAGGCCGAGGTCGATACCCGGAATATTCATCTGCTCCTCCCGACTACGAGGATGATCCTAATCGGTTCGCGGCGCCAGCGCCGCCCAAGAGGTTGCCTTTTCCGCCACATTCGGTGAAAGTCGCAAAGCCATGAGCGCGCGCCAGCCCCTGCCCTTTCTCGCGGCCTCCGGGCGCGCCGTCACACCGATCGCCTTTGTAAATGCCGCCGTTCAGGCCTATCGGGCGCGCAGCCTCGATCCGGCGGGCGCGCTCGAAAGGGCGCATATTCCGCCAGCCGATCTGGGGCGCCGGGGCGCGCGCGTGACGGCGGCGCAGTTCGAGATTTTCGCCGAGGCGGCAATGCGCGAACTGGACGACGAGGCGCTCGGCTGGTTTTCGCGCCGCCTGCCCTGGGGCGCCTACGGCATGCTGTGCCGCGCCTCGCTCACGCGCGGGCCGCTCGAACTGGCGCTGCGGCGCTGGCGCCGCCACCACCGCATCCTGACCGAGGATGTCGAGTTTGCGCTGGAGGTCGAGAACGGCCTCGCCTCATGGTCGATCGAGGAGCGACGCGATCTCGGGCCCTATCGCGAATTCTGTCTCGTCACGCTGATGCGCTACGTGCTCGGCTTTTCCTGCTGGTCGATCGATTCCCGAATCGCGCTGGCGCGCGCGGAATTTCCGTTTCCGGAGCCGCCGCATGTCTCGGTCTACCCGACCATCTTCTGCAAGGATCTCGTGTTCGGGGCGGCGCGCGCGAAAATCGTGTTCGACGCGCGCTATCTCGCGCTGCTGCTCAAGCGCGACGAGGCGGACCTCGACCACATGCTGCAGCGCGCGCTGCCGCTCACCGTGCTGCCCTACCGTCGCGACCGCCTGCTGGTCGAGCGCGTGCGCAAATTGCTGCGCAACGCCAGGACGCCTTTCGCCACCGCCGAGGACATAGCCGACGCGCTCGCGCTCTCGACGCGCACGCTGCATCGCCAGCTTGCGCGCGAGGGCGCGTCGCTGCGCGAACTCAAGGAAGAAGCGCGGCTGGAAATCGCGCGGCAGACGCTCGCCCGCGGCCACGCGCCGATCAAGCGCGTCGCGCGGGCCGCCGGCTTTCGCAACGAAAAGAGCTTTGCCCGCGCCTTTCGCAAATGGACGGGCGTCACGCCGAGCGCTTTTCGGGCGCAGGCGTCGCGCCTGCCCGACGCCGCGGCTTGATATTCGCCTCGCCGGGTCTAGCTGCGTGCGTGATGGCGCAGGCGGGGTTCGGGAGCTTCGGGTGACGATCGCGTCGGCATCGACATCGAACGGCGGCCTCGGCGCGATCGGCGGCGCGCTGATCGACATCGACGGCGTCGTGACCATCGGCGGCGCTCTCGTGCCGGGATCTCGCGAGGCGCTCGCGCGGCTCGCCGCCGCCGGCCTGCCCTATTGCTTCATCACCAATACGACGCGGCGGCCCCGTCGTCAGGTCGCCGCCGATCTTGCGACGCTCGGCCTCGACGCGGCGCCCGACCACATCTACACGCCGGCTGCGCTCGTGCGCGCGCATTGCCTCGAACGCGGACTTTCGCCCTTTCTCGTCGCCCACCCCGATCTGGCGGAAGACTTCGCCGGCCTCGCCGCGCCGGGCCGCGAAGCCGTCGTCGTCGGCGACGCCGGCGAGCATTTCACCTATGCGCGGATGAACGCTGCCTTCCGTCGGCTGATGCACGGCGCCGATTTTCTCGCTTTGGCGACGAACCGCGCGTTCCAGGACGGCGACGGCGACCTCAGCCTCGACGCCGGGCCCTTCGTCGCGGCGCTGGAATTCGCCAGCCGCCGCAAGGCGACCGTCTTCGGCAAGCCCGCGCGCGCTTTCTTCGCGGCGGCGGTCGCCGGCCTCGGCCTCGCGGCGGAACAGGTCGCGATGATCGGCGACGACGTGGAAGCCGACGTCGGCGGCGCGATGGAAGCGGGACTGGCGGGCCTGCTCGTGCGGACCGGCAAGTATCGCGCGGGGCACGAGACCGCGATCGAGCGGCGCCCGAGCCTCGTCGCTGACGATCTCTCCGCCGCCGTCGACGCGCTTCTGGCGCGATCCGCGCGCGCCTGATCGGCGCGGCCGCAATCCGCGCATGCCGAAACGCGCTACCTCGACCTCCGGCCGGCTTGTAGGCTGACGCCCGAGGACAGAGGGGCCGACATGATCATTGGCGCGGAGACGCTCACGGGCTTCATCAAGGATATATTCGCCGCGGCCGGCAGCGCGCCGGACGAGGCGCGGCAGATCGCCGAGCATCTCGTCGAGGCCAATCTCAGCGGCCATGACAGCCACGGCGTCGGCATGACGCCGGCCTACATGCTGCATCTGAGCATGGGCGCCGTCGTTCCCAATCGCGCGCCGAGGCTCGTCGCCGATCTCGGCGCGCTGATGGCGTTCGACGGCGACAGCGGCTACGGCCAGCCCGTCGCCAATGCGGCGATGGACATGGCCGGCGACCGCGCGGCCGAGACCGGCGTCGTCGTCTCGAGCCTGCGCAACGTGCAGCATGTCGGGCGCATCGGCGCCTATGGCGAGCGGCTCGCGCGGCGCGGCCTGTTGTCGATCCATTTCGTCAACGCCGTCTACGCCACGCCCTGCGTCGCGCCGTTTCGCGGCTCCGATCCGCGGCTGATGACCAATCCGATCTGCATCGCTTTGCCGCTCGGCGAGGATCGCGCGCCTGTCGTCCTCGATTTCGCGACATCGGCGATCGCGCTCGGCAAGGTGCGCGTGGCGATGAACAAGGGCGTCGAGGCGCCGGAAGGCGCGCTGATCGATCACCGGGGCCAGCCGACGCGCGATCCAGAGAGGCTGTTCGTGGAGCCGAAGGGAGCGATCGTCCCGTTCGGCCTGCACAAGGGCTGGGGGTTGGCCCTGGTCGCCGAAATGCTGGGCGGGCTTCTCGCCGGCGGCCCGACGCAGGCCGCGGCGCAGAAGCCCGCCGGCCTCGTCAACGGCCTGTTCTCGATCATCATCGACCAGAAGCGGCTCGACCGCGGCGGCGCCTATGGCGACGAGGTCGCCGCGCTCATCGACTACGTGAAGGCCTCCCCGCCCGCCAACCCGGACGAGCCCGTCCTCACGCCCGGCGAGCCCGAACGCATCAGCCGCGCCGAGCGAAGCGCCAACGGCATCCCGATCGACGACCGCACCTGGCGCGAAATCGTGGAAGCCGCGCGCAGCGTCGGCGTGACGGCGCCGGCATGAAGGATTGTCTGGGGCTTGTGGTGAGCGCGCTGGGACTCGAACCCAGGACCCTCTGATTAAAAGTCAGATGCTCTACCGACTGAGCTACGCGCTCCCTTGCGGGCGTCCCGGGAGTAGCCCCGGGGGCCGTCAGGGTCAACCCTGCCAGGCGACATAGGCCATCAGCGCGGCGAACAGGATGGCCGAAACGAGCGTCGTAAGCCCCGCTTTCATCAGCAGTTTCGGCGCGATCGGGGCGCCGGGGTCGGTGCCCAGCGGACGGCCGTCCTCGTTCTCGTGCTGGGAGCGCACGCCGAGCGGCAGGATGGCGAACAGCACGATCCACCACATGGTGAAATAGATCGCCAGCGCCATCGGGATGGGCACGGGAAGATTCATGGCGCTGCGCTCCGGCATTCGGCAATCGGCAGTCGAATCCCACTGCCGATTGCTTGGTACCCAATGCCTACACCTGCTCGATCTCGACCAGCGTGCCGTTGAAGTCCTTGGGATGCAGGAACAGCACGGGCTTGCCGTGCGCGCCGATCTTCGGATTGCCGTCGCCGAGCACGCGCGCGCCCTTGGCCTTCAGATGGTCGCGGGCGACGAGGATATCGTCGACCTCGTAACAGACATGGTGCATGCCGCCGTCCGGGTTCTTCTCGAGGAATTTCGCGATGGGCGAATCGGCGCCGAGCGGCTCGAGCAGCTCGATCTTGGTGTTGGGCAGTTCGATGAAAACGACGGTGACGCCGTGGGCCGGCTCCGGCTGCGGCGCGGACACTTTGGCGCCGAGCGTGTCGCGATAGAGCGCGGCAGACTTGGCGAGGTCCTTGACCGCGATGGCGACGTGGTTGAGGCGACCGATCATGGCTTTCTCCGCTTCAGACTTCGAGAACGAGAACGTGCACCTGGGGGCGCTTGCCCCAGGCCTGGCCGAGCGCGCTGCGCACGGCGCGCTCGACGGCGTTGGCGACGGCGTCGGCGTCGCGGCGCTTGGGGCGCGAGAGGCCATCCAGCGTCGAGAATATGGTTTCGTCCACGACCGCGTCCATCATCGCGCCGTCGCGGTCGCGCTCGGGAATGCCGGACATGACGACGTCGGGATCGCCGGCGATCTCGCCCTTCGAGGTCAGCGCGATGGCGATCGAGACGACGCCGGCGAAGGCGAGCCGCGCGCGCTGCGCGATGGCCTCGTCGCTGGCCGAAATCAGCGTCGCGCCGTCCTCGACGAGACGGCCGACCGGAACCTGGCCGATGACGCTCGGCTCGCCCGGGCCCAGATGCACGAGATCGCCGTCGCGGGGCGACAACACATGCGAAATGCCCTCGGCGCGGGCGAAGGCCGCGTGTTCGGACAGATGCAGCGCCTCGCCATGCGCGGGGATCAGCGTCTTCGGCTTGAGGAGCTGGTAGAGCCGGCCGACTTCGCCGCGCCGCGGATGGCCGGAGCAATGGACGAGCGCCAGGCGGTCGGTGATGACCTCCAGCCCCTGGTCGATCAGCCCGTTGATGATGGCGTTCACCTCGCGCTCGTTGCCGGGGATGGTGCGCGATGAAAAGATCACGCGGTCGCCGCTGGCGAGCTTGATGGCGGGATGTTCGCGCGCGCCGATGCGCGCCATGGCGGCGCGCGGCTCGCCCTGGCTGCCGGTCGCCAGCACGACGACCTTGTTCCGCGCGAGATCGGAAAAGCTCTGCGGCCCGAGGAACGGCTTGATCCCGTCGAGATAGCCGCAGTCGCGTCCGACCTCGATCACGCGTTCCAGCGAGCGGCCGACGACGACGACCGAGCGGCCGGCCGCTTCCGCCGCCAGCGCCACGGCTTTCACGCGGGCGAGATTGGAGGCGAAGGTGGTGACCGCCACGCGGCCCGGCGCATTCGCCACGAGTTCGCGCAGCGTGCGCGCCACTTCGCCTTCCGACGGGCTCTGGCCCTCGCGCACGATGTTGGTCGAATCGCAGATAAGGACGTCGACGCCCTCCTCGCCGATCGCGAGCAGCCGCGCCTCGTCGGTCGGCTGGCCGATTCCGGGCTCGGGATCGAGCTTCCAATCGCCGGTATGCACGGTGGTTCCGGCGGGCGTGCGCAGCACCAGCGCGCAGCTTTCGGGGATGGAATGCGACATGGCCACGGGCTCGATGTCGAACGGGCCGAGGGAAAAGCGCTGCCCCTGCCGGAATTCGATCAGGTCGACCTTGGGCGCGCCGGGCTCGCCGAGGCGGCGGGCTTCCAAGAGTCCGATGGCGAAGCGCGTCGCGTAGACCTTGCAGCCGAGCCGCGGCCACAGCGCGGCGATGGCGCCGATATGGTCCTCGTGCGCATGGGTGATGACGAGGCCGATGAGGTCCTTCCGGATCTTGTCGATGAAGGAGACGTCGGGAAAGACGAGATCGATGCCCGGCAGGTCCGGGCCGGCAAAGGAAAGGCCGCAATCGACCATGATCCACTTGCGGCGCCCGGGCGGGCCGAAACCGTAGAGCGCCGCGTTGCGGCCGATCTCGCCGAGGCCGCCGAGGGCGACAAAGACGAATTCGTCGTTCGAGTGCGGCATCAGGCCTTTCCGTCGCGCAAACCAGCCCGTGCGGCGGGGCCGAGCAGGACATCGCCTGCGTCAATGGCGGTCGGGCCGTCCGGCGTCAAGACGACGAGGCGGCCATGCGGGTCGATCGTGTCGAAAACGCCCTGGATCATGCGCTCGCCGAGCGCGACTTTCACCGGCCCGCCCCGCCCGAGGCAGGCGGCGAGCCACTTTTCGCGGATGGCGGCGAAATGCGTTCCACGCGCCCAAACATCGAGCGCGCGCGCCATGGCGTCGGAGAGCGCGGCGAAGAGCGCGGCGGGGTCGCCGGCGCCGGGGCTGATCGTCTCGATGTCGGTGGTCGCGTAGTTCGGAAGGTCAGGATGCGAGCGGCAATTGACGCCTATGCCGATCACGGCGGCGAGCACGCCGGACGGCAGGCGCGTCGCCTCAAGCAGCATGCCCGAGAGCTTGGCGCTGTCCCACAGCAGGTCGTTCGGCCATTTCAGCCCGAGCTTCTCACGCGCCCCGACAATGGCGCGCGCGGCTTCGGCCAGCGCGACGCCGGCGACGAAGCCGAGTTCGGGCGCCTGTTCGGTCGGACAGGGATCGGTGAGCAGCAGCGAGGCGTAGAGATTGCCTGAAGGCGATGACCATTGCCGGCCCATGCGGCCGCGGCCCGCCGTCTGCTCGCCGCCAACGATCCATAACGGCCCGCGCTCGCCCTGCTCGCGCGCGCGCATGAGCGCGACGGCGTTGGTCGAGCCGACCGTGTCGAGATAGTCGAGGCGATAGCCGCGCGCGGCGGCCTGCGGGCCGAGGCGCATTAGGACGAAACCGAACCGCGAACCTTCAGGCTCGCGATCCCAGGAGCGAGCCCGAAGGCTCGCGGTCCGAATGCCTGCCGCCTGCTCAGTAGAATGCCTTCGCGGCATTGGCGGCGGCCGAGATGAACGGCGCCGGATAGACCCAGAACAGGAAGACGAGCGCCGTCGACACGGCCATGACCATGCGCACCGAGAAGGGCGCGACGTCGAAGGCGGGCGCGGGATCGTCGAAATACATGACCTTGACGATGCGCAGGTAGTAGAAGGCCGCGACCGTCGAGAGCAGCACGCCGATGACGGCGAGCGGCGTCAGGCCCGCCTGCACGGCGGCCAGGAAGGCGTAGTATTTCGCGAAGAAGCCGGCGAGCGGCGGGATGCCCGACAGCGAGAACATCAGCATGGCCATGAAGAAGGCCATCCAGCCGTTGGTGCGAGCCAGCCCTGCGAGATCGGAGATGGTCTCGACCGCCTTGCCCTTCACGCGCATGGCGAGAATGACGGCGAAGACGCCGAGCGTGGTGACGAGATAGATCGCCATGTAGAGCGCGACGCCCTTGACGCCGTCGGCCGTATTGGCGGCGAGGCCGACCAGCGCGAAGCCCATGTGGCCGATCGAGGAATAGGCCATCAGGCGCTTGATGTTGGTCTGCCCGATCGCAGCGAAGGAGCCGAGCGCCATCGAAGCGATCGAGATGAACATGATGATCTGGCGCCATTCGTGCGCGAGGCCCGGCAGCGCGTCGGTGACGACGCGCAGCGTGATGGCGACCGCCGCCATCTTGGGCGCGGAGGCGAAAAAGGCGGTGACCGGCGTCGGCGCGCCCTCGTAGACGTCCGGCGTCCACATGTGGAAGGGCACGGTCGACATCTTGAAGGCGAGGCCGGCGAGCAGGAACACCAGTCCGAAGACGACGCCGATCTGCGGGCCAGCCTTCAGCGCCTTGGCGATGCCGTCGAACTGCACCGTGCCCGCATAGCCGTAGATGAGCGAGGCGCCGTAGAGCAGCATGCCGGACGACAGCGCGCCGAGGACGAAATATTTCAGGCCGGCTTCCGAGGCCTTGAGATTGTCGCGATGGAAAGCGGCGACGACGTAGAGCGCGAGCGACATCAGCTCGAGGCCGAGGTAGAGCGAGATCAGGCTGTTGGCCGACGTCAGCAGGAGCATGCCGAGCGTCGAGAGCAGGATCAGCACCGGGAATTCGAAGAGGTCGATTCCTTCGCGCTGAAGAAAGTCGCGCGACAGGACGAGCGAGACCAGCGAGCCGATCAGCACCAGCACTTTCATGAAGCGCGCGAAGGAATCGTCGACGAAGGCGCCGTCGAAAACGTCGGCGGAAGACTTGGCGCCGACGAAGATCACGACCAGCGCGAGCGCAAGCACGCCAATGGAGATTTCGGCGACGAGGCCGGCCGATTTCTCGCCCCGGATCGCGCCGAGGAGAATCAGCGCCAGCGCGCCGATCGCCAGGATCGTCTCCGGCAGGGCGTGAGCGATGGAGAAGCTGAGCGATTGCATCGGTCCGCCTTCAGTGGACAGCGAGCGCTGCGGCCTTCACGGCCGCGGCGACGGATTGCGTGGACTTGACGAGTTCGGCGACGGAAGCGGCCGAGGCGTCGAGGATCGGCCCGGGATGCACGCCGTAGTAGATGACGAGCACGACGAGCGGCGCGAGCAGCGCGATCTCGCGGCCGCTGAGATCCTTGATGTCTGCGAGCTCGGGCTTGTCGAGCACGCCGAAAATCGCGCGGCGGTAGAGATAGAGCGCATAGGCCGCCGACAGGATCACGCCGAAGGTGGCGAAGAACGCCACCTTGCTATTCGCGGCGAAAGTTCCGAGCAGCGTCAAAAATTCGCCGACGAAGCCGGACGTGCCGGGCAGGCCGACGTTGGCCATGGTGAAGACCATGAAGGCCACCGCATAGAGCGGCATGTTCTTGACGAGGCCGCCATAGGCCGCGATCTCGCGCGTGTGCATGCGGTCGTAGACGACGCCGACGCAGAGGAAGAGCGCGCCCGAGACGAGGCCGTGGCTGACCATCTGGTAGACCGCGCCCTGCACGCCCTGCTGGTTCATCGCGAACAGGCCCATGGTGACAAAGCCCATGTGCGCGACCGACGAATAGGCGATCAGCTTCTTCATGTCCTCCTGCACCAGCGCGACGAGCGAGGTGTAGACGATCGCGATGACCGACAGGGCGAAGACGAGCGGCGCGAAATAATGCGAGGCGTCCGGGAACATGGGCAACGAGAAGCGGATGAAGCCGTATCCGCCCATCTTCAGCAGGATGCCCGCCAGAATGACCGAGCCCGCCGTCGGCGCCTCGACGTGCGCGTCGGGCAACCAAGTATGGACCGGCCACATCGGCATCTTCACCGCGAAGGAGGCGAAGAAGGCGAGCCACAGATATTTCTGCGCATCGGCCGGGAATTGCGTCTTCAGCAGGACCGTGATGTCGGTCGTGTGCGCAAAACCCGCCATCCACATGATGGCGACCAGCATGAGCAGCGAGCCGACGAGCGTGTAGAGGAAGAACTTGAAGGCCGCGTAGATGCGACGCTTGCCGCCCCAGACGCCGATGATGAGGAACATCGGGATCAGGCCGCCTTCGAAGAACAGATAGAAGAGGACGAGATCGAGCGCGCAGAAGACGCCGAGCATCAGCGTTTCCAGCACGAGGAAGGCGATCATGTATTCCTTGACGCGGACGTTGATCGATTCCCACGACGCCAGGATGCAGAACGGCATGAGGAAGGCCGTCAGCACGACGAAGGGGAATGACATGCCGTCGACGCCCATCTTGTAGACGAGGCCGCCGCCGGCCCAGGCCTGGCTCTCCAGCATCTGGAAGCCGGCGATGGCGGGATCGAAGCGGCTCCAGGCGAGCAGCGTGACGAGGAAGGTCGCGAGCGTCGTCCACAGCGCGACATGCCGGATGGAGCGCACCGTCGCGGCGTCGTCGCCGCGATGGAACATGAGGATGATCACGCCGACGAGCGGCAGGAAAGTGATCGCCGAAAGTATGCCGAAGCCGGTCATTTCAGCGCACTCCGCCGATCAGGTACCAGGTGATGAAGGCCGCGACCCCGATCAGCATCGCGAAGGCGTAGTGATAGAGATAGCCGGTCTGCAGGCGCACCGCGCCCTTGGCGATGTCCACGACACGCGCGGAAACGCCGTCCGGGCCAAGGCCGTCGATGATCCTGCCGTCGCCCTGCTTCCAGAAGACGCGGCCGAGCCAGAAGGCCGGACGCACGAACAGGAAGTCGTAGAGTTCGTCGAAATACCACTTGTTGAGCAGGAAGCGGTACAGCACGGGGTTTGCGGCGGCGAGACGCTGCGCGGAGCCCGGTTTCAGGATGTACATCCACAAGGCGAGCAGGAATCCGCCGATCATCATGAAGGTCGGCGTGAGGCCGACGCCGAGCGCCACGTCGTGCATGTCGTGCATGATGTGGTTGTCCGGCCCCTGCCCGATCGTGCCGTTCCAGAACTCGGCGAAATGATGGCCGATGAAATATTGCGAGAAGGCGATGCCGGCAAACAGCGCGCCGACCGCGAGCAGCGCCAGCGGAACGAGCATGACCAGCGGGCTCTCGTGCGGCGTGTGATCGCCGTGACCGTGGCCGTGATCGTCGTGCGCATGATCGTCATGGCCGTGGGCGTCCGCGTGAACGGCGTTGGCGCCGCGCTTGCCGAAGAAGGTCATGAACACAAGGCGCCACGAATAGAACGAGGTCAGGCCCGCCGCCAGCGTCGTGGCGAGGAAGGCGTAGACGGCCGCCGAGGAATGCGAGCCCGCAGCGAAGGCCGCCTCGATGATCGCGTCCTTCGAATAATAGCCCGCCGTGAACGGGAAGCCCGTCAACGCCAGCGTGCCGATGGTCATCATCCAGAAGGTGAAGGGGATTTCCTTGCGCAGGCCGCCCATGTTGCGCATGTCCTGCTCGTGATGCATCGCGTGGATGACCGAGCCCGCGCCCAGGAACAGCAACGCCTTGAAGAAGGCATGGGTGAACAGGTGGAAGATGCCGATGGCGTAGCCGCCGACGCCGAGCGCCACGAACATGTAGCCGAGCTGCGAACAGGTCGAATAGGCGATGACGCGCTTGATGTCGTTCTGCACGAGGCCGACGGTGGCCGCGAAGATCGCCGTCGTCGCGCCGACCACGGTCACGACGGTCAGCGCCGTGTGCGAAAGCTCGAACAGCGGCGACAGGCGCGCGACCATGAAGACGCCGGCCGTCACCATGGTGGCGGCGTGGATCAGCGCGGAGACGGGCGTGGGACCTTCCATCGCGTCCGGCAGCCAGGTGTGCAGCAGGAACTGCGCCGACTTGCCCATCGCGCCCATGAACAGCAGCAGGCAGGCAATCGTCCAGGCGTCCCAGGTGTAGCCGAAGACCTCGATGTTCTTGTGCGCGAGACCGGGCGCCGCGGCGAAGATCGCGTCGAAGGCGACCGAGCCCGTCAGCACGAAGACGAGAAAGATGCCGAGCGCGAAGCCGAAATCGCCGACGCGGTTGACGACGAAGGCCTTGATGGCGGCGGCGCAGGCGGACGGCTTTTCGTACCAGAAGCCGATGAGCAGGTAGGAGGCGAGGCCGACGCCCTCCCAGCCGAAGAACATCTGCACGAGATTATCGGCCGTCACCAGCATCAGCATGGCGAAGGTGAAGAGCGAGAGATAGCCGAAGAAGCGCGGCCGGCTCGGATCCTCGTGCATGTAGCCGATGGAGTAGAGATGCACGAGGCTCGACACGGAAGTCACGACGACGAGCATGACCGCCGTCAGCGAGTCGATGCGCAGCGCCCAGTCGACCTTGAGGCCGCCGGACGTGATCCAGTTGGCGACGACCGGCGTGACCGCATGGCCGTGGCCGATAGCGATCTGCGAGAAGACGCCCCACGAGAGGAGCGCCGAGACGAACAGCAGGCCCGTCGTGATGATCTCGGTGGCGCGCGCGCCGATGCGATTGCCGACGAAGCCGGCGATCAGGAAGCCGAGAAGCGGGAGAAAGACGATCGCGGTATACATCTCAGCCCTTCATCGCGTTGATGTCTTCGACCGCGATCGAGCCGCGGTTGCGATAGTAGGTGACCAGAATGGC
>JBDHTL010000024.1:0-33916 GCA_039808645.1 Rhodoblastus sp.
CGCGGCGCAGGATGGTCGGGGCGACCGCGATCGATTCGACATTGTTGACGGTCGTCGGGCAGCCGTAGAGGCCCATGTTGGCGGGGAACGGCGGCTTCAGCCGCGGCATGCCCTTCTTGCCTTCGAGGCTCTCGATCAGCGCCGTCTCTTCACCGCAGATATAGGCGCCGGCGCCGTGGTGGACGTAGAGGTCGAACGGCCAGCCGTGGACATTGTCCTTGCCGATGAGATTGGCGGCATAGGCCTCGTCGACCGCGCGCTGCAGCGCCTCGCGCTCGTAGATGTATTCGCCGCGCACGTAGATGTAGCAGGCGTTGGCGCCCATCGCGAAGGAGGCGATGAGACAGCCCTCGACCAAGAGGTGCGGATCATTGCGCATGATCTCGCGGTCCTTGCAGGTGCCGGGCTCGGATTCGTCGGCGTTGACGACCAGATAATGCGGCCGCGCGGGATCGGGCTTCTGCGGCATGAACGACCATTTGAGACCGGTCGGGAAGCCGGCGCCGCCGCGCCCGCGCAGGCCCGAGGACTTCATCTCGTTGATGATCCAGTCCTTGCCCTTGTCGATCAGGCCCTTGGTATTGTCCCAGGCGCCGCGCGCGCGCGCCCCGGCGAGGCCCGCGTCGCCATAGCCGTAAAGGTTCTGGAATATGCGATCCTTGTCCTCGAGCATCGGTCAGCCCTCGAATTTCTTCGCGGCGGCGTCGGCGACAGCCTTTTCGTCGCGCGCGGCCTGCTCGTTGATCGGCGGCACGGTACGGTCGGCCGGCGGAACATCCTTGCTCTGCGGCGGCGTGCCGATCGATTGGGCATGATCGCGCTCGACGCGCGTTATCGCGGGTTCGAGCCCAGCATGCTCGCGGTCCTGCGCGCGCTTCTCGGCCGCAGCGGCGGCGTGATCGCCAGCCGACGGCGGCTTCTTCACGCTGATCGGTCCGCTGCGCCCGTCGACGCCGTAGAAACTCGTCAGCGTCGTCAGGCCGCCCTGCGGCTCCGATGACATGCGGCCGGTCTGCGAGCCGACGCGCACCGGGCGGCCGGCGGCGAGATCGTCGAGCAGCTTGCCGAAATTCTCGACCGTCAGGTCCTCGTAATAATCGTCGTTGATCTGCACCATCGGCGCATTGCAGCAGGCGCCGAGGCACTCGACCTCGAGCCAGGAGAACATGCCGTCGGCCGTCACCTTGCGCTGCGCGCCGATGCGCTTCTCCAGATAGGCCTTGATGCCGTCGGAGCCCGCGAGCAGGCACGGCGTCGTGCCGCACATCTGGATGAAGAATTTGCCGACCGGCTCGAGGTTGAACATCGTGTAGAAGGTCGCGACCTCCATCACGCGGATGTAGGGCATGCCCAGCGTATCGGCGACCTTCTCGATGGCCGCGCGGGGCAGCCAGTAGTCGTTCTGCTTCTGGGCGAGCCAGAGCGCGGAAATGACCGCGGAAGCCTGCTTTCCTTCGGGATATTTCGAGATGATGCGGTCGAGCTTCGCCTGCGTCTCCGGCGTCATCTCGAAGCTTGCGGGCTGGTCGGCGGCGAGGCGGCGAGCGGACATGTCAGTTCAAGCCTGTTTTCGGCGCATCGGCGGAATCGCCGTCGCGCGTATCGGTGAGGACGAAATAGACGGCGACCAGCGCAAGGCCGATCAGCACGCCGATGTCGGACTTCGGCTGGATCAGCGGATCGCCGGCGCTCCAGCGCATGACGACGAGCGCGAGCGCGAAGGAGACGCCGCCCGCCACAAGGAGGCCCGCGCGCTTCCTGAGAGATTCGAGAGCGGTCATCGGTCGACTTCCCCGAACACGATGTCGAGCGAGCCGAGGATCGCCGAGACGTCGGCGAGCATGTGCTTCTGGCACATCACGTCCATCGCCTGCAGATGGGCGAAGCCCGGCGCGCGGATCTTGCAGCGGTACGGCTTGTCGCCGCCGTCCGAGACGAGATAGACGCCGAACTCGCCCTTGGGCGCCTCGACCGCCGCATAGACCTCGCCCGGCGGCGTCTTGAAGCCTTCGGTGAACAGCTTGAAGTGATGGATCAGCGCTTCCATCGAGCGCTTCATGTCCTTGCGCGAAGGCTGCGCGATCTTGTGATTGGGCGTCTGCACCGGCCCGCGGCCGGTCTCGCTGAGCAGCTTGTTGACGCACTGCTTCATGATCGCGGTCGACTGGCGCATCTCCTCCATGCGGATGACCGCGCGGTCGTAGCAGTCGCCGTTCTTGCCGACGGGAATGTCGAATTCCATCTCCTCGTAGCACTCGTAGGGCTGCGACTTGCGCAGGTCCCACGGGGCGCCGGAACCGCGCACCATCACGCCGGAGAAGCCGTAGTTCCAGCAATCCTCGAGCGTGACGACGCCGATGTCGACGTTGCGCTGCTTGAAGATGCGGTTGCCGATGAACAGCTCCTCGAGATCGGCGACGACCTGGAGGAAGGGATCGCAGAACTTGCCGATGTCCTCGACGAGTTGGTCCGGCAGGTCCTTGGCCACGCCGCCGAAGCGGAAGTAATTGGCGTGCAGGCGGGCGCCGCAGGCGCGCTCATAGAAGACCATCAGCTTCTCGCGCTCCTCGAAGCCCCACAGCGGCGGGGTGAGCGCGCCGACGTCCATGGCCTGCGTCGTCACGTTGAGGAGATGCGAGAGAAGCCGGCCGATCTCGGAATAGAGCACGCGGATGAGCTGGCCGCGGCGCGGAACCTCCATGCCCAGCATGCGCTCGACCGCGAGGCAGAAGGCGTGTTCCTGGTTCATCGGCGCGCAATAGTCGAGCCGGTCGAAGTAAGGCACGTTCTGCAGGTAGGTGCGCGCCTCCATCAGCTTCTCGGTGCCGCGATGCAGCAGGCCGATATGCGGATCGACGCGCTCGACGACTTCGCCGTCCAGTTCGAGCACCAGACGCAGCACGCCGTGCGCGGCCGGATGCTGCGGGCCGAAGTTGATGGTGAAATTGCGTAGGGTCTGCTGTTCGGTCATGACGCTCACGCCTTCGTCGCTTTTTCGTCGCCCGGCAGCGGCGGATAGTCCGGCCCTTCCCACGGCGAGAGGAAGTCGAAGGTGCGGAATTCCTGGCTGAGGTTGACGGGCTTGTAGACGCAGCGCTTCTGCTCGTCGTCGTACCAGAGCTCGACGTAGCCGGTCATCGGGAAGTCCTTGCGCAGCGGATGGCCGTCAAAGCCGTAGTCGGTCAGCATGCGGCGCAGGTCCGGATGGCCGGAGAACAGCACGCCCACCAGGTCGTAGGCCTCGCGCTCGTACCAGTTGGCGCTCTTGTAGACGCCGGTCAGCGAGGGAACGGGCGTCGTTTCGTTCGTGCGCGTCTTCACGCGAATGCGACGGTTGTGGCGCGGCGAAAGGAGATGCAGGACGATTTCGAAGCGCTCGGCGCGCTGCGGATAGTCGACGCCGCAGAGATCGATGAGATTGACGAACAGGCAGTCGGGCGCGTCATGCAGATATTTGACCGTCTCGACCCAGCGGTCGCGCGCGACTTCGAGCGTCAGCTCGCCGAAGTCGACGACGACCCTGGAAATCGCGCCCGGCAAAGCCGCCGAGACCGCATCGCCGAGGGTTTTGAGTTCGCTGTCCATACCTCACCGAACCTTCTTCAGCACGGCGCGGAGCTGTCTCCGGCGCCGCTGTCGACGCCTATCGCTCGATCGTGCCCGTGCGCCTGATCTTGCGCTGGAGCAGAAGCACGCCGTAGAGCAGCGCCTCGGCCGAGGGCGGGCAGCCCGGCACGTAGATGTCTACCGGCACCACGCGGTCGCAGCCGCGCACCACCGAATAGGAATAATGGTAGTAGCCGCCGCCGTTCGCGCACGATCCCATCGAGATCACATACCGCGGCTCGGGCATCTGGTCGTAGACCTTGCGCAAAGCCGGGGCCATCTTGTTGGTGAGGGTGCCGGCGACGATCATCACGTCGGACTGGCGCGGGCTGGCGCGCGGGGCGAAGCCATAGCGCTCGACGTCGTAGCGCGGCATCGAGAGCTGCATCATCTCGACCGCGCAGCACGCCAGGCCGAACGTCATCCACATCAGCGAGCCGGTGCGCGCCCAGGCGATCAGCTCGTCCGTGGAGGTGACCAGAAAGCCCTTATCGGCGAGCTGGTCGTTGACGCCGAGAAAATACGGATCGTTGGCGCCGATCGGCCTGCCGGTCGCCGGATCGATGATCCCCTTCGGCGCCGCTGCGACGAGGGTGGGGCCGCTGCCGCTCAATCCCATTCCAGCGCTCCTTTTTTCCACTCGTAGACGAAGCCGATGGTCAGCACGCCGAGGAAGACCATCATCGACCAGAAGCCGAGCATACCGACGTCCTTGAACGCGATAGTCCAGGGGAACAGGAAGGCGACTTCGAGATCGAAGATGATGAAGAGCAACGACACGAGGTAGAAGCGCACATCGAACTTCATGCGCGCGTCGTCGAAGGCGTCGAAGCCGCATTCGTAGGCCGACAGCTTTTCCGGGTCCGGCGACTTGTAGGCGAGAAGAAACGGCGCGATCAGCAGCGCCATCGAAATGACGGCCGAAAGCCCAGCGAAGATCACCAGGGCGAGATATTGTTCCAAGAAACCGGGCATGGGCGTTCCGGGGCTGGTTCGAGGCGCCGGGATGAGGATGGCCCCGCCCCGGGCGGCGCGGCTGGCGCGATCCGTATCGCAGCGCACATTGGGGCGCAAGCCGAAACGGGCCCAGAAATCATCTCCTTCACATAAGGTCTTATTGATCTAAGGCAAGGCGCGGCGCGGGCTGGACGTAGCAGCCGCCGGCGACCATGATCGCGGCGGGAGGACCAGATGGCCAATCAATACGATCTTGCAGGCCGCGTCGCGGTCGTCACGGGGGGCGCACAGGGCATCGGGCGCGCGGTCGCAAGCCGCCTGATCGCGTCCGGCGCGCGCGTCGCGATATGGGATCGCGACACCGCCCTGGCGGAAAAGACGGCGGGCGAAATCGGGCCCAAGGGCCAGGCTTTCGTCGTCGCCTGCGACATGAGCGATTTCGCCGGCGTCGCGGCGGCGGCGGCCGCAACGATCGAATCGGCGGGACGAATCGACATTCTGGTGAACAACGCCGGCATTTCGGGCCCCAACGCCACGGTCGCCGACTATCCGGTCGAGGATTGGCGGCGCGTGATCGATCTCGATCTCAACGGCGTGTTCCACGGCTGCAAGGCGGTGGTCCCGACCATGATCGCGCAGGGCTACGGGCGCATCGTCAACGTCGCCTCGATCGCCGGCAAGGAGGGCAATCCCAACGCCGCCGCCTATTCCGCCGCCAAGGCGGGCGTCATCGCGCTGACCAAATCGCTCGGCAAGGAACTGGCGGGCCAGGACATCGCGGTCAATTGCATCACGCCGGCAGCCGCGCGGACGGCGATCTTCGACCAGATGAGCCAGCAGCACATCGACTACATGCTCTCGAAAATCCCGCGCGCGCGATTCGTGCTGGTCGAGGAGATCGCGGCGATGGTCGCGTTTCTGGTCTCGGCGGAAAACTCCTTCACGACGGGCGCGGTGTTCGACCTGTCGGGCGGGCGGGCGACGTATTGATTTCGGCGGAGAGCCTTATCGCGCTCGTTGCGCGATAAGGCGTTCGAGGCCGGCGCTCGGGTAGCCCGCCTGTTGCGACAACCGGTCTGGCGCTGTGGCGGACCTCCCTACAGGCGAATGGCTCGCGTGAGGACGGTCGTCGCGCCGTTCGCCGGAAGCGGGAATGCGCCGTTTGTCGCGAGACCCATAGCGAATCCGTATGTTCCCGACGTGCGACCGACCCCGGTCGTATCCGTCGCCGTGACCGTGAAGGCCGGCGTAACCATGTCCGCGCTCGCGGCGTGCAACGTCCATGTGTACGGGATTCGCACCGTGCAGGTCGCCGTATTGCCGGTGCGGGTGGCCAGAACGGATCCAGTTTCCTGATACCAGTCCATCTCGCTGGTCGTCGAATTCTGGCCACTGACGCTTGGCGAAAACTGGCAGAGGATCGGCGTCGTCGTCGGTATGGCCGAAACGATGGTGATCGTCACCTTGAGCTGGAGGATACCGCTCTGGACGACCGGCGTACTGGTGGCGGTGGGCGCCTGCCTGGCGGCGGCTGGCGCAGCGACGATGACCGGACCGGGAGCCGGCAAGCCCTGAGCGCCGGCCGAATTTGCCAAGACCGACGTAGCCGCGAAAATTCCCGCCGCAAAAGCCGTACGAAAATTCATTCTCATCTCTCCAATTACAGAATCATCGCCGCCGCCCCATCATCCGCAGCAAGCAATACTCTTACAATACACGATCGAAAGCTTACCCCTGCGACACGCGGACGCTATTCCATGCGATCGACCGATTTAACGTCCTCGCGTCGTGAAAAAGCCGGCCGCGTCGCGATGTTATGTTGTCGCTGGATAGATATATTATTCAAATCCAGCCGTAGCGCTTCGGACTGTTCTCGGCCGCACGTCGCCACAGGGCGTTTGGATCAGGCGTGCGAGCATGCGAACACGGAAACGACCGCCTGACGCGCCCAATGCAGGATTTGTGGAGGGCCATTCGCGAATGGCGAGAGAGACGGGGCTCGAACCCGCGACCTCCGGCGTGACAGGCCGGCGCTCTAACCAACTGAGCTACTCCCCCGCGAAACGTTCGCTCGCGGAACGGAACGCGGAATATGCCGACGCCGGCTTCAAGTCAAGCCGACAGGTCGCGCAAAGTCGATCAGAAACGCGTCGATCCGAGGCGCCAGCGCGACACTTCGCTGGGCGACAGCACATGGATGCTTTCGGTCGGCGTGCGCTCGGCCGTATTGATGAGGTCGCGGCTCACGCCCATCGCCTCCGAATAGCGCGACAAAACGCTGCGCATGTCGCCGTTGTCGAAGCGACGGCGCGCGCCGCCGCCGCCCCCGCCGGCCGGGTCCGCGCCGGCCTCCAGCGCGAACATGCGATGCACGCCGACGAGGCTCTGCGCCGGCACGACGCGCTTGCGGCCGCCCATCAGCGCGTAGACGCAGGCCGAGAAGCAGCGGCCGGCCGTCAGGTGGCTGCGTCCCTCGCCATCCGATACGGCGCGCGCGACGACGGTGGCGGCGCCGACCTTGCGGAAGACGCGGCCGAGCTCCATCGAGGCGACGACCTTGCCGCCCGGCGAGTTGAGGAGGACGACGCTGCGCACGTCGCGCGCACGCGCGTTCGCCCGCACGAAGGCGACGAATTCGTCGGGGGTGGATTCGGCGATCTCCCCGTCGGCCACGATCGCCTGCGGGCAGCGCGAGCCGCAGGCGCCGCCGATGGTCGTCAGGCTGAAGCGCATGTCGGCCTGCGCCGCGCCGCCGAGCATCAGCGAGAGCGCCGCCGCCGCGCCAGTCATCATCGCCCTGAACGCCATCCGATGCCTCTCGGTCCGTCGATTACGTCGTCGGGCAAAATTGTAGCGACGGGCGCAGGCGGCACAAGCCGATTCTCCGGCCGGCGCGCGGCAGATTCGAAACGTCGCCAACGAGCACGGTTAAGCGGATCGCTTCCCCGCCGCTTCGGCGCGCCGGATGCGCCCCTTTCGAATCACCAGGTGCCGCCGCCGGTTCCGTTGGCGTTGCAAACCTTCGACGGGCCCGCGAACGCGCCGCCCATCGAGAATTTGCCCCCCGCGCCCGGCTGGGGCCCGAGATGAGCGTCGTAGAACCAGCCCCAGAAGGCCAAATCCTGCATGTGGTAGTCGACGCCGTTGGTCGCCGAAATGGTCGGAAACATGGTTCCGCTCAAGGGGTCGCCGGTCTCCCAATTGTTCTGACAACCTGAAACCTGTCCGATGTTGCCCCACAGCGGGGTCGGATTGGTTCCCAGAGGATCGTCGAGCCATTCGCCGATCTCGTGCGAGGCGACGGACGCATCCGCGACCCCCGAGCCGAAGAGGCCGGTGGTGTCGAAGTCGATCGGCGAATAGGTCTGGAAGTTCGGCAATGTGCCGTGATACCCGAGAATGCAGCAGTTCGAGAGTGTCGTGTCGTACATCACGACGTCGCGCATCAGGAAGATCACGAAAGTGTCCGGCGCGGCATTCACGGCCGGCAGCAGCGTCGTCTGGATGTAATTGTCGAACCAGTTGATCTCGAGGCCGCCAAGCAAGGCGCAGGAATTCGTGCTCGTTTGATCCGCCACCACAGTGCTGTGGCCGTTGGTGATGTTGGCGGGGATATATTGCATCGGCCCCGACGTCATGTTGAAGGCCGTGTGGTAGAGGCCGATCTTGCCGCCGAGGAGCGAGCGAAATTCGGCGCGCCGCAACTGGTCGGCGTAGGTTCCCACGCCCATGTTGACGCCGTTGATCCTGGCAGCATGTCCGACCGCGGCTGCGCCGTCATACGGCATCGTTCTGAACAGCGGCGACTGCTTCAGGGCGACAACGTCGGACAAGCCTCTCATGCCGCCGCACGTGTTGCCGACATTGGGATTGTAGGTGTGGCTTCCGATCCGCACCACGACGGGAACGATCATCACGTTGACGGTCGTCTTCGTCGGGGCGGCGGCCGTCGGCGACTGGCCCACGATCACGGCGTTGTAGGCCTTGTTGTCCTTGGTCGCCGTGAAGCCGTAGTTGGCCAGCGGGATCGTGGCGACGGCCGCAGGTACGGCCAGTTGCCGAACGGCGGCGTCGTGCCCGCCGGGGAACGGTTTCACGGCATATTTGGCGGGATAGGGAATCCGCGGAGCCTGACCGCCGTTCACGGATTGCGCCGAGGCCGAAACCGCCGACAGCAGACCAACCGCCGATGCGGCGAACGCCAGAACGAAATTTCTCATGGCCGCCTCCCCCCGCTCGTTCAGACCCGAGGCACGATAGGCGCAGGTTCGCTGGGAGGAAACACGAAAAGCGGCCGCCAGGCGCGGCGTCACAGTCCAGACAAATGGTGGGCGGTGACGGGCTCGAACCGCCGACCCTCTCGGTGTAAACGAGATGCTCTACCAACTGAGCTAACCGCCCGCGTCCCCCTGTTTACGCAACCGGACTGCGGGCGCCAAGCGGGGCGAGGGCGCCGGTTCTACGGCAGACGCAGGCGCGACCTTGCGTCAGGATGGCGTTACATCCATTCGATTCGGCCCCGCACCGTGGAAACGTCGCTCTACGCCCCCGTCAAACGCTTCCTCGAGGACCTCGGCTTTTCCGCCAAGGGCGAAATCTGCGGCTGCGACGTCGTCGCGATCCGCGACGGCGAGGAAATCACGGTCGTCGTCGCCGAACTGAAGAGCAGCTTCAACCTCGAACTCGTGCTGCAAGGCGTCGAGCGCACGGCCGCCTGCGACGAGGTCTGGCTGGCGGTCCCGGCCTCCACGAAGGGGCGCGACCGCGACCGGCGCGTGAAGAAGCTGTGCCGGCTGATCGGGGTCGGCCTGCTGAGCGTGCTTCCGGACGGGCGGGTCGAAGTCATCGTCGACCCGGAGCCCTGGAAACCGCGTCCGGACCGAAAACGGCGTTCGCGCCTCCTGGCCGAGCATCGCCGCCGCCAGGGCGACCCGACCTCGGGCGGATCGACGCGGCGGCCGATCATGACCGCCTATCGCCAGCAGGCGCTGGCCTGCGCCGTTGCGCTCTCGCAGGCGCCCGCGCGACCGCGCGACCTGAAAACGGTTTCGCCCGACGCGCCAAAAATCCTGCAGGGCAACGTCTACGGCTGGTTCGAGCGGATCGAGCGCGGGATCTATGGGCTGAGCGACGGCGGCAGGGCCGCGCTCGTCCACTGGGCGGACGCCCTGCCCGCGCGCACGCCGGTAGGCTGACCGAATGGCGCCAAGAGAAACGGCGCCAACGGAAACGGCTCCAAGAGAAACGGCCGCAAAAGAAAAGAGGGCGCAAAGCGCGCCCTCTCGTCCTCCGATCGGATAACCGGATTACTTGCCCTTGTTGACCGCGGCCTTGAGCGCCGCGCCGGCCTTGAAGCGGACGCTCTTGGACGCCGGGATCTTGATTTCCGCGCCGGTCGCCGGATTGCGGCCCTTGCCGGCCGCGCGCTTCTTCACCGAGAACGTGCCGAAGCCGACGAGGCGAACTTCGTCGCCCTTCTTCACGGCCTTGGTGATCCCGTCGAGCACGGCGTCGATCGCGTCAGCGGCCTTGGCCTTCGACAGATCCATTTCGCTGGCGACGTGCTCGACGAGTTCCTGCTTGTTCATGGCTTGCTCCTTGTCGGCGCGGAACGGAGGTCCGCGCGCGTGACTTTCCTTCGCCCCCTTCGCTGCTAACGCGCGGCTGGCGGACCGAATCGCGTTATCTGGGGCCCCAAACTGTTGTTCCCGAATCGCCTGAAATGCAAGGCGTCGCGCGCAATGCCCTCACAAAATCCCACGAATCGCGGGCAACTTGACGCAATGCAAATAAAAAAAGGCAGCAACCCCTAGAGGTTGCCGCCCTTTTCTTTGCATCGCATCGGGGCGAATTGCGCCCCGGGCGCCGGCTCAGTGCGCGACGACTCCGGCCGCGTCCTCGTCGCCCTTCGGGCCCGTGACGGGCGCAGCGCTCTCATCCCACACGATCGGCGTCGGCTGACGCACGAGCGCGTGCCTGAGAACCTCGTCCATCCGCGAGACCGGCACGATTTCGAGCGCGTTCTTCACGGAAGCCGGAAGCTCCGCCAGATCCTTGGCGTTCTCTTCCGGGATCAGCACCTTCTTGAGGCCGCCGCGCATGGCCGCGAGCAGCTTCTCCTTCAGGCCGCCGATCGGCAGCACGCGGCCGCGCAGCGTGATCTCGCCGGTCATGGCGATGTCGCGACGCACGGGAATGCCCGTCATGATCGAGACGATGGCGGTCGCCATCGCCACGCCCGCGGACGGACCGTCCTTCGGCGTCGCGCCCTCAGGCACGTGCACGTGGATGTCGCGCTTGTCGAACATCGGCGGCTCGATGCCGAAATCCACCGCGCGAGACCGCACATAAGAAGCGGCCGCGGAGATGGACTCCTTCATCACGTCCTTCAGGTTGCCCGTGACCGTCATGCGGCCCTTGCCGGGCATCATGACGCCTTCGATGGTCAGCAGCTCGCCGCCGACTTCCGTCCAGGCGAGACCGGTGACGACGCCGACCTGGTCCTCCAGTTCGGCCTGGCCGTAGCGGAAGCGCTGCGGACCGAGATAGTCGGCGATGTTCTCAGCCGTCACGGTCACGCGCTTCTTGGCCTTCTTCGAGAGCAGGATTTCCTTCACCGCCTTGCGGGCGAGGTTGGAGATCTCGCGTTCGAGATTGCGCACGCCCGCTTCCCGCGTGTAGCGGCGAACGAGCTCGCGCAGCGCGCTGTCGTCGAGCGACCATTCCTTCGGCTGCAGGCCATGCTTCTTGATCGCGTTGGGCAGGAGATGCTTGTGCGCGATCTCCACCTTCTCGTCCTCGGTATAGCCGGCGATACGGATGATCTCCATGCGGTCCATGAGCGGCGCAGGGATGTTCAGCGTATTGGCCGTCGTCACGAACATCACGTTCGAAAGATCGTAGTCGACCTCGAGGTAATGGTCGTTGAAGGTCGAGTTCTGCTCGGGGTCGAGAACCTCGAGCAGCGCCGACGACGGATCGCCCCGGAAATCCATGCCCATCTTGTCGATCTCGTCGAGCAGGAAGAGCGGATTCGCGGTCTTGGCCTTGCGCATCGACTGGATGATCTTGCCGGGCATCGAGCCGATGTAGGTGCGCCTGTGGCCGCGGATCTCGGCCTCGTCGCGCACGCCGCCGAGCGACATGCGGACGTATTCGCGTCCCGTGGCCTTGGCGATCGACCGCGCAAGCGAGGTCTTGCCGACGCCGGGCGGGCCGACGAGGCACAGGATCGGGCCGGTCAGCTTATTGGCGCGGCTCTGCACGGCGAGATATTCGACGATGCGCTCCTTGACCTTGTCGAGGCCGTAGTGATCGTTGTCGAGCGTCTCCTGCGCCGCGGCGAGGTCGCGCTTCACCTTCGACTTCTTGCCCCACGGGATCGACAGCACCCAGTCGAGATAGTTGCGCACGACGGTGGCTTCCGCCGACATGGGCGACATCTGCCGCAGCTTCTTGAGTTCGGCCTGCGCCTTGTCGCGCGCCTCCTTCGAGAGCTTCGTGTTCTTGATGCGCTCCTCGATCTCGGCGAGATCGTCCTTGCCGTCCTCGTCGCCCAGCTCCTTCTGGATCGCCTTCATCTGCTCGTTGAGGTAGTATTCGCGCTGCGTCTTCTCCATCTGACGTTTCACGCGCGTCCGAATCCTCTTCTCCACCTGGAGAACGGAGATTTCGCTTTCCATCAGTTGCAGGCACTTCTCGAGCCGCTTCGAGACGAGCGGCATTTCGAGCACCGCCTGCTTGTCGGCGATCTTGACGGCGAGATGCGAGGCGACCGTGTCGGCGAGCTTGGAATAATCCTCGATCTGCGTGACGGCGGCGACGACTTCCGGCGAGACCTTCTTGTTCAGCTTCACGTAGTTCTCGAACTCGGACACGACGGAGCGGCCGAGCGCCTCGACCTCCACCGGATCTTCGCCGGCGTCGGCGATCGCCTCGGCGTCGGCCTCGTAATATTCATCGGTGCGCGTGTACTTGCGGACTTCCGCGCGCGAGACGCCTTCGACCAGCACCTTCACGGTGTTGTCGGGCAGCTTGAGGAGCTGCAGCACGGTCGCCAGCGTGCCGGTCTTGTAGATGGCCTCGGCGGCCGGATCGTCCTCGGAGGCGTTCTTCTGCGTGGCGAGCAGGATGTAGCGGTCGGACCGCATTACTTCCTCAAGCGCGCGGATCGACTTGTCGCGCCCCACGAACAGCGGCACGATCATGTGCGGGAAAACGACGATGTCCCTCAACGGCAGAACGGGATAGCTCTCGATGGAGCCGGGCTTGGGGAGGGCGCGCTTCTGTTCAGTCATCTTTCTGTCCTTTCTGTCCCTCGCCCGCCCATGACGGCGCGGCGCGAAGGCCGAACGCACCGATCTCCCAAGCACGAATCGCGCCGGTTCGATCCTACGTTCCCGCGGCGAAGCCCGAAAGCGCTTCACGCACTGCGGGAAATGGGCGCCGTCGCCGGCTTTTTCAACATGTCGACGCTGTACGGAACTTGCAGCCGCGCCGGGCCCGACACAGGGACCGTAACGCTATCTTAGCGGGCGAGCGCCAGACTGCGCGGCGACCCCGAGTCTTTCGCAAAATTCCTGACGAATCCTTGCCATGATCCCTGCCAGCCTGACCCTGGCCTTCGCGCTGGTCTCGGCGCCGCTGCTCATCTTCTGCCTCGGATTTCTGCAGCCCGGCCCGGGGGCGGCGGCCGCGTTCCTCGGACTGGCGGCTGCGGCGCCCCTCTTCCGGCGCACGGACTGGCGCGGACGGCCGGACGGGCCGATCCTGTTCGGCGCCGTCGCCATCGCGGCGACGCTCACGCTTCTCAGCGGCATAGGCCATTTTTTCTATCAGACCGACGATTGGGTCGTGCGCGACGCACTTCTGTTCGATCTCGTCCGCAATTCCTGGCCCATGTCCTACGCCACGCCGGACGGGCCCGGGCTGCTGCGCGCGCCGCTCGGCATGTATCTGCTGCCGGCGCTGATCGGCAAGGCGGGCGGCGTCGGGGTCGCGCAGGCGGCCCTGGCGGCGCAGAACGCGCTGTTGATCGGGCTCTGCGTCTACCTGTTCGCCCGGACGCTCCCGGCCGGCCGGTCGCGCCTGATCCTGCTCGGGCTTTTCGTCGTCTTCAGCGGAATGGATATCATCCCGTGGATCCGGCAGCGACTGGACGGCATGGCGCCGCTCGGGCTGCCGCATATCGAGCCCTGGCCCGGCTGGTTTCACTACGATTCCAACGTCACCGAAATCCTCTGGACGCCCCACCACGCCATTTCGGGCTGGGCGCTCGTGGCCGGCTACCTGGTCTGGCGGCAGGGCCGCGTCAGCGCGCTGGCGCTCGCGCCGCTATTTGCCGCCAGCTTGTTCTGGTCGCCGCTGGCGGCTGCCGGCGCGCTGCCCTTCTACGTCTTCGCCTTCGTGTGCGACGGGCTCGACCGAAAGTTGCGCCTCGCCGACTGGGCGACGGCGCTCGCAGCCGGCGTCGCCGTCCTGCCGGCGCTGTTCTACCTGACGCGCGGCGCGGGCGACGTCGAGAAGGGCCTGCAGGACATGGGAAATCCCGACGTCCTGCGTTCCTATATCGCCATGATGGCGCTGGAAGTCCTGCCCTACTCGGCCCTGGCCTGGGAGGGCCGGGACAGGGCGGACGCGCGCGGCCGCAACGAACTGCTGCTCGTCGTCGGCCTGTTGTTCGCCATACCGTTCTACATGCTGGGTTTCGCCAACGATTTCGCCATGCGCGTCTCGATCCCCGCGCTGATGCTGCTCTGCGTCCGCGCCGTGCCGGCGATCGCCGCCATCCGCCAGGAGCCCGCGACGCGGCAGGCGCTCGTCGCCGCGATCGTCGCGATCGGCGCGGTGACGCCGGCGATCGAAATCTGGCGCAATGCGACCACCCCGGCGACGCCGGCCAGCGCCTGCAACGTGATGGAATCGCTGAAGGACGGGCCCTATGCCGGATCGCCGCTCGACTATTACATCGCGAGCTCCGCGCCGTTCGAGGCGGCGTCCTGGCTGTTCAAGCCGGCGCAGGCCGCGCCCCTCGGCCGGACGATCACGGCCTGCTGGCCCGGCCGCGCCTATGTCTACGATCGCAATCTTGTGAAGAAGTAATTCAAACGAAAAGGGCCGCCCCGCGGCGGCCCTTTCCGGATGTCCGCGCCGCGCCTCAGGCGCTCGCGCCTGCCGACTTCGGCTCGGCGTAGATGTAGAGCGGCCTCGCCTTGCCGTCGACGACCTCGGGCCCGATCACCACCTGCTCCACGCCGTCGAGGCCGGGCAGGTCGAACATGGTGTCGAGCAGGATGCCTTCCATGATCGACCGCAGGCCGCGCGCGCCGGTGCGGCGCTCGATCGCCTTGCGGGCGATGACGTTGAGCGCCTCGTCCTGGAAGGTGAGTTCCGTGTTCTCCATCTCGAACAGGCGCTGATACTGCTTGACCAGCGCGTTCTTCGGCTCGGTGAGGATCTTCTTGAGCGCGTCCTCGTCGAGATCCTCGAGCGTGGCGATGACCGGCAGGCGGCCGACGAATTCCGGGATCAGGCCGAACTTCAGCAGATCCTCGGGCTCGACCTTGCGGAAGACCTCGCCGGTGCGGCGCTCGTCCGGGCCCTTCACCTCGGCGGCGAAGCCGATGGACGTGCCCTTGCCGCGGCCGGAGATGATCTTCTCGAGGCCGGCGAAGGCGCCGCCGCATATGAACAGGATGTTGGTCGTGTCGACCTGCAGGAATTCCTGCTGCGGATGCTTGCGGCCGCCCTGCGGCGGCACGGAGGCGACCGTGCCTTCCATGATCTTGAGCAGGGCCTGCTGCACGCCCTCGCCCGAGACGTCCCTCGTGATCGAGGGATTGTCGGACTTGCGCGAGATCTTGTCGATCTCGTCGATGTAGACGATGCCGCGCTGGGCGCGCTCGACATTATAGTCGGAGGCCTGCAGCAGCTTGAGGATGATGTTCTCGACGTCCTCGCCGACATAGCCGGCTTCGGTCAGCGTCGTGGCGTCGGCCATCGTGAAGGGCACGTCGAGGATGCGGGCGAGCGTCTGGGCGAGCAGCGTCTTGCCGGAGCCCGTGGGACCGATCAGCAGGATGTTGGACTTCGCCAGCTCGACGTCGTTGTGCTTGGTCGCGTGGTTGAGGCGCTTGTAGTGGTTGTGGACCGCCACCGACAGCACGCGCTTGGCCTGGAACTGGCCGATCACGTAGTCGTCCAGCACCTTGCAGATCTCCTTCGGCGTCGGGATGCCGTCGCGCGTCTTGACCAGCGCGGACTTGTTCTCCTCGCGGATGATGTCCATGCAGAGTTCGACGCATTCGTCGCAGATGAACACCGTCGGGCCCGCGATCAGCTTGCGGACCTCATGCTGGCTCTTGCCGCAGAACGAGCAGTAGAGCGTGTTCTTGGAGTCGCTGCCGCCGACCTTGCTCATATCAGTCTCCTCGGGCCGACGCGCGCGGGCGAATCGGTCGCAATCACCATCAATAGATTCGACGGCCTAACAAAACGTAGAACCGCCGAGTTCCTTCCGGGCATGGCCCGGCCGTCGCCTCGCTGCGCTCGTCTCGTGCGGACAGTCGCCAATGCAAACATGGCCGCGCCCGGCGATCAAGCGCAGGTCGTCGGGCATGGCCTGTGCGGCCCGCGCCGTCGCAAATCCGCAACTATGGCGAAGGCGCGCCTCAGCCCGCCGCCGCCGGAGTCGCCGGAGCGTCTTCCGGACGCTTCGTGTATACCTGATCCACGATGCCGAATTCGCGAGCCTCCTCCGCCGACATGAAGTGGTCGCGGTCGAGCGTGCGCTCAATCGTATCGTAATCGCGGCCCGTATGCTTCACGTAGACTTCGTTCAGCCGCTTCTTGATCTTCATGATATCTTCCGCGTGGCGAAGGATATCGGACGCCTGCCCCTGGAAGCCGCCCGAAGGCTGGTGAACCATGATGCGGGAATTGGGCAGCGCAAAGCGCATGCCGGGATCGCCGGCGCACAGCAGAAGCGAACCCATGGACGCCGCCTGGCCGACGCAGAGCGTCGAAATCTTCGGCCGGATGAACTGCATCGTGTCGTAGATCGCCATGCCGGCGGTCACCACGCCGCCTGGCGAGTTGATGTACATCGACACTTCCTTCTTGGGATTCTCGGATTCCAGGAAGAGAAGCTGGGCGATGATGACCGAGGCCATATGGTCCTCGACCGGCCCGGTCAGGAAGATGATGCGCTCGCGCAGCAGGCGCGAATAGATGTCGAAACCCCGTTCGCCGCGGCTCGTGTTCTCGATCACCTGCGGAATAAGGTATTGATTGTACACCTCGATCGGGTCGCGCATCACAGCCTCTGAATTCCTCGATTCGGGCAGGATATCATGCGTCCCGCCGGTTTCCGACCATACATAGGCGCAGCAGACGTTAAGAAAAAGGGCGCCGCCGCGGCGGGCCCCGACCGGCGCCGCCGGCGGCAGTCCATCCCGATATGAAAACGCCCCGCTGGGCGGGGCGTTCGCATGGCGTCGGCGGATCGCCTCAGGCGGCCTCGTCCGGGGCTTCCATCTTCATCAACTCGTCGCGGGTCACGTGCTTGTCGGTGACCTTGGCGAGGCCGAGGATGTGGTCGATCACCTTCTCCTCGAACAGCGGCGCGCGGATTTCGCCCAGCGCCTGCGGGTTCTTGCGGTAGTAGTCCCAGAGCTGCTGCTCCTGGCCCGGATAGGCGCGGATGCGCTCGATCAGGGCCTTGGTGACCTCTTCCTCCTCGACTTTCACGGCCGCCTTCTCGCCGACCTCGGCGAGCAGCAGGCCGAGGCGGACGCGGCGCTCGGCGATGCGGCGATATTCCTCGCGCGCCTTCTCCTCGGTCGTGTCCTCATCCTCGAAGGTCTTGCCGCGCGCCGATTGCTCGTTGACGATCGAGCGCCAGATGCCGTCGAACTCGGTCTCGACCAGGCCCTGCGGCAGTTCGAAGCTGTAGCGGCCGTCGAGCGCGTCGAGCAGCGCGCGCTTGGTGTGCACGCGCGCGCCGCGGCCGAGATCGGCCTCGATGTTCGCGCGGACCGCCGTGCGGAAGGCGTCCAGCGTCTCGAAACCGAACTTCTTGGCGAATTCGTCGTCGATAGCGAGTTCGCCCGGCGCAGCCACGTTCTTGACCGTCACGTCGAATTCGGCGGCCTGGCCGGCAAGGCGGGCGGCAGCGTAATTCTCGGGGAAGTTCACGGAAATCGTGCGGCTTTCGCCCTTCTTCATGCCCTCGACCTGCTCCTCGAAGCCGGGGATGAAGCTGCCCGAGCCGATGATGAGATCGATGCCCTCGCCCGCGCCGCCCTCGAAGGGCTCGCCGCCGATCTTGCCGACGAAGTCGAGCGTGACCTTGTCGCCCTTTGCGACGACGGGCTCGTCGCCTTCCTTGTCGTTGAACGGACGCTGCTGGTCGGCCATGCGCTGGATGGCCTCATCCACGTCGGCTTCGGCGACATCGACCACGATGCGCTCGACCGCCACGTCGTCGAACGAGCCGACGTCGATCGCCGGAAGGGTTTCGACGGCAACGGTGAAGGTGAAGTCGCCCTTGGCCTCGAGGACCTTCTCCATCTCCTCCTGGCCGCCGACGATATCGAGGCGCGGCTCGCCGGCGAGGCGCAGCTGGTTGTCCTCGACGATCTTGCGATTGGCCTCGTTGACGGCCTCCTGCACCACGTCGCCCATGATCGACTTGCCGTAGAGGCGGCGGATGTGGGCGGCCGGCACCTTGCCGGGGCGGAAGCCGTTGATCTTGACCTTGCCCTTCATCTCCTTGAGCTGGTTCTCGAGCTTGGCGGCGAGGTCGGCCGCCGGCATCACCACCTTGTATTCGCGCTTCAAGCCTTCAGCGCTCGTCTCCGTCACCTGCATCGCCGTGCAACCTTCTAAAATCTCTCGGGCGGGACCGAAAAGCCGGCGCGCCGGGAGCTGGTGCGGGCGGAGGGACTCGAACCCCCATGCCTTTCAGCGGTGGAACCTAAATCCACTGCGTCTACCAGTTCCGCCACGCCCGCGTTCCGCGATCGTCGACCTTCGGGCGCGCAAAAAGCGCCGTCGGCCGGTCGCCCCGCCGCTTCGGGTGCGGCTCTATAGCAATGTGAAACCGCCCGCGCAGCAAAAAAATGCCAAGTCCGGCCGGCTCGCCTATATCTGTGCGCAGAATCGTCTTGTCCCGCCCGGAACCGCCCGCGCCCATGAACGAACACGCCAGAGCAAACCCGTTCTTCGAGCCCTGGACCGGGCCGTTCGAAATCCCGCCTTTCGACCGCATCCAGGCAGCGGACATCAAGCCGGCCTACGAGCGGGCGATGGCGGAGCACGACGCCGAGATCGCGGCCATCGTCCGCGATCCGGCGCCGCCGACCTTCGACAATACGGTGACGGCGCTGGAACGCGCCGGGGCCGCCATGAATCGGGTCGGCGCGGTCTTCTGGAACCTGACCGGAACCGAATCGACGCCCGACCTGCAGGCGATCGAGCGCGAGCTGGCCCCGGTTCTCGCCGCCCATTATTCCGCGATCGGCCTGAACGAAGCCCTGTTCCGCCGCGTCGAGGCGGTCTGGAAGCAGCGCGACTGCCTGCCGCTGACCTCAGAGCAGCGGCGCGTGCTCGACCTCACCTACGACAGTTTCGTGCGCTCGGGCGTCCTGCTCGGCCCGGAACAGAAGGAGCGATTCGCCGAAATCGCCAGCCGGCTCGCGACGCTCGGCGCGCAATTCGCGCAGAACATCCTGAAGGACGAAGCCGACTGGACGATGCTGCTGGACGAGGCCGATCTCGAGGGCCTGCCGCAGACTCTGCGCGACGGCGCCGCGCGCGCCGCCGCGGACCGGGGCCATGCGGGCAAATACGCCATCACGCTCGCGCGATCGAGCGTCGAGCAGTTCCTGACCTATTCGTCGCGCCGCGACCTGCGCGAAAAGGCGTTCAACGCCTGGATCCGGCGCGGCGAGAATGACGGGCCGAACGACAATCGTCCGATCGCCGCCGAAACGCTGCGGCTGCGCGACGAGAGCGCGCGCCTGCTCGGCTATCCCACCTACGCGCATTTCAAGCTCGCCGACCAGATGGCGAAGACGCCGGAGAACGTGCGGGCGCTGCTCGACAAGGTATGGACGCCGGCCAAGGCGGCAGCCCGCCGCGACCGCGACGAATTGCAGAAGCTGGTCGCGGCCGAAGGCGGCAATTTCGAAATCGCCGCGCACGACTGGCGTTACTACGCCGAGAAGCTGCGCAAGGCGCAATACGACATCGACGAGACCGAGATACGCCCCTATCTCGATCTCGACGCCGTGATCGGCGCGGCCTTCGACGTGGCGCATCGGCTGTTCGGCCTCGCCTTCACCGAGCGCACGGACATTCCGCTCTACAATCGCGAAGCGCGCGCTTTCGACGTGACCAACGAAAAGGGCGAGCACGTCGCGCTGTTCATCGGCGATTACTTCGCGCGTCCGACCAAGCGCGGCGGCGCATGGATGTCGGGTTTCCGCACGCAGTCCAAGATCGACGGCAAGAGCGTGCGGCCGATCGTCGTCAACGTGCTGAACTGCTCGAAGGGCGCCGAAGGGCAGAAGACGCTGATCACGCTGACCGACGCCAAGACGCTATTCCACGAATTCGGCCACGCCCTGCACGGCATGCTGACGGACGTCGCCTATCCTTCGATCGCCGGCACGAACGTGCCGCGCGATTTCGTGGAATTTCCCTCGCAGGTCTTCGAGCACTGGCTGCTGCGCCCGGAGGTGCTCGCGCGTTTCGCGCGGCACGCCGCGACCGGCGCGCCGATCCCGGACGATCTCGTCGCGCGCATCCGCGCGTCGGAAAAATTCAACGTCGGCTGGGGACAGGTGGAATATTGCTCGTCCGCGATCGTCGACCTCGACCTGCACCTGATGTCGCCGCGGGAAGATTTCGACATCGTCGCCTTCGAGCGCGCGGAACTCGACAGGATCGGCATGCCGAAAGAGATCGTCATGCGCCATCGTACGCCGCACTTCGCCCATGTGTTCTCGGGTTCGGGCTATTCGGCCGGCTATTACTCCTACCTGTGGTCCGCCGTGCTCGACCGGGACGGCTTCGCCGCCTTCGAGGAGGCGGGCGACGTGTTCGATCCGACGATCGCGCGCAGGCTGAGAGACCATGTCTACGCGGCCGGCAACAGCGTCGCGCCGGAAGAGGCCTATCGCGCTTTTCGCGGGCGCGACCCGGACCCGCGCGCGCTCCTGAAAGCGCAGGGCTTCGCGTGAGCCGCCCGTGTCGGCCGTCGGGCCCGGGCGAGAGCCGCCGAAAGACGGCGTCGCTTCGCACGCCCGTGTCGCCGGCGGCGGGACAAGCTCGGCCATGACGGCCTTTGCCGTTTCACGCCGCGCCGTCATCGGCGGCATGGCCGCGACGATCGTCGCCGTGCCGGCGCGCGCACAAGGCCCGGGCGACGGCTTCCGCTTGCTCGAAGCTCGCAAGACCGGCCTGAAGCTGTCGCCCGACGGCGAGACGCCGGGCTTCGGCTACGACGGCGCCGTGCCCGGGCCCGTCCTGCGCGTGAAACAGGGCGAGGAGGTCAGGGTCCGGCTCGTCAACAAGCTCGACCAACCGACGAGCCTGCACTGGCAGGGCCTGATCGGCGACAATCTCAACGACGGCGTGGCGGGCCTCACGCAGAAGCCGGTGGCGCCCGGACAGAGCTTCGACTACCGCTTCAAGGCGAATGCGGCCGGGACCTATCTCTACAAGCCGGCCATCCAGCCGCACAATGTCGAGCAGATTTCGCGAGGGCTTTGCGGAACGCTGATCGTCGACGAGCCGGAGCCGCCGGACGTCGATCGCGACCTCGTGATCCTCCTGCAGGACTGGAAGCTCGACGGCAAGGGCGCGCTCGCGCCGCCGTTCGGCGAACCGGGCGGCGGCCGGATCGGGCCGCTGCTGACCGCCAACATGACGCCAACGCCGCTGGTCGAGACGGCGCCCCCGGGCGGCCGCGTGCGCATTCGCGTCGTCAACGGCTGCGTCGCGCGCATGGCCGTCGCGATCTTCGAGGGCGGCGCGCCGCATTGCATCGCCATCGACGGACAGGCCTGCGATCCCTTCCAGCTCGTGCGCAACACGGCCCCGATCGCGCCCGGCGCGCGTTTCGACTTCATCGCCGATCTGCCGGCCGGCGAGGCGGCAAGTCTCCGGCTCGGCCTGTGGGCCGGCCAGGACAAGCCGCGCCTGCCGGTTTTCGAGCTGAAGGCGGCGGGCGAGAAAGCCAGGGCGCGCGGCGCGTTCGCGGCCCTGCCGCCCAACCCGCGGCTGCCGCCGGAAATCCGGCTGGGCCAGGCGCGCAAGCTCGATTTCATTCTCGAGCCGCCGAAGACCGCGGCCGGCTCATGGACGTTCAACGGCGCGCCGCAATCCTACGCGGGCAAGCCCCTGTTCGCCGTCAAGCGCGGGACGCCCGTGTCGGCTGGCTTCGCCAACAGGTCGGACGTCGCCGTCTCGATGCATGTGCACGGCCATTGCATGCGCCTTCTGCACGATCTCGACGACGGCTGGGAGCCCTACTGGCGCAATTCGGTGATCGTGGCGAAGGGAGCGACCAAGCGCGTCGCCTTCCTCGCCGACACGCCCGGCAAATGGGCGCTGCGCTCGGACGTGGCCGACCAGGAGGCGGCGGGGCTCGCCGCATGGTTCGAGGTGACGTGAACGGACAGCGCGCAGCGATTGGCCGGTAACCGAATTTCAGCCTCGATCGGAGATGCTCGCTCTTTGCCGTTCGTCCTCGCCATCTCGTCCTCGCATGACCTTCCTTGCACCGTTCGCGGTCGTCCTGATTTCGCTGGCCACGCGCGCGGCGCTCGACAAGATGCTGGCGTTGCAGCCGGACATGGCGCTGATCGCCTATCTCGCGCAGGCGCAATCGCTGTTCGACCTGACGGCCGCCGTGGCGCTCGCCGGGATCGGCGCGGGCGTGACGGTTCTGGCGGCGCGGCGCAATTCCGACGACCAGATTCTGATGCGCGACGCGCTGGCGTGGGGGATGGCCGTGTCCGCCGCCGCCGCAATCGCCCTCGTGACGCTGACGCCGGCGCTCAACGACGCCTTCGGCCGCGAGATCGCGCCGGCCGGAACCGTCGGCGCGCTCGCGGTCGCCGGCGGGCTGATGTTCACCGTGTCGGGTCTGTTCAACTGCTTCTGGCAGGGCCGCCTGGAGCGCGGCAAGATGATCGCGCTCGGCCTCGCGAGCTGGGCGCCGATCGCGCTCGCCGTCACGGGCCTGTTCCATCGCGTCGACGCGCCGTTTCTCCTGAGCGTTCAACTCGTCTCGATATCGCTCATCGCGATCTGGTTCGGCGCGCCGGTCCTGCGCAGGGCGTGGACGCAGCCTTCCGACGCGCCGTCGTGGCGGCGCTCTCCGCTGAAACGCTACATTCTCGCGGGCGTTTCGATCGGCATATTGAGCCCCGCCTCGGTCATGTGGAGCCGCGCCGAACTCGCGCACGGGCTCTCGTGGGACGAAGTGTCTCAATTGCAGGCGCTGTGGCGCACGAGCGAATGGGTCACCGGGCTCGCCGGCAGTCTCATCGGCCTCGTGTACCTGCCGCGCATGGCGGCGGCGGCCGACCGGCAGGATTTTCTGCGCGAGGTCCGGCACACCTGGATTTTCCTCTGCTGTCCCGGGGCGCTCGCAATCGGCCTCCTATGGGCGAGCCAGGGATTCGTCATTCCGCTGCTCTACGCCGACAAGTTCGTCATGCCGGCCGCCGCGAGCGCGCTCTTCCTGCTCGGCGACGCGCTGCGGCTCGGGTCCTGGGTTCCCCTGCAAGGCCTGTTCGCGACGGAGCGCACGAAGGCCGTGGCGATCGGCGAATGGCTGTCGCTGCCCCTGTTTGCGGCGCTGCTGACGGTCCTCTGCGCCAAATCGCTGGTCGTCGCCGGCGCCTGCTACGCGGCGACCTATGCGGTTTACCTCGCCTTCAACGTCTGGTGCGTCTATCGCACGCCGGGGCGCTACCGGGCGGAGCCTGCGATGGACCGCGCGCCTTCGGGCGCGCCGGCCTCGGCGTGACGAAGCGAGGATGAAGGCGCGCGGTCCGGTCATCCCGCCCGCAGCAAGCGCACCGCCTCGTCGCGGCCGAAAATGTAAAGCAGAAGCCTGAGCGCCCGGCCCCGCTCGCTCGTCAGGCCTTCGTCCCCTTCGAGAATGGCCTCGGCGTCCTCGCGCGCGAGCTTCAGCAAGACGCCGTGCGCGGACAGGTCGGCGAGTCTGAAGCCCGGCAGGCCCGATTGCCGCACGCCGAGAATCTCGCCCTCGCCGCGCAGGCGCAGGTCTTCTTCCGCCAGCCGAAAACCGTCGTCGCTCTCGCGCAGGATCGCCAGCCGCGACTTCGCGGTTTCGCCGAGCGGGCCCTTGTAGAGCAGGATGCAGGAGGATTTCTGCGAGCCGCGCCCCACGCGCCCGCGCAACTGGTGCAATTGCGCGAGGCCGAACCGCTCGGCGTGTTCGATGACGATGATCGTGGCTTCGGGCACGTCGACGCCGACCTCGATGACGGTAGTCGCCACCAGCACCCGCGTCTCGCCGCGCTGGAAGGCGAGCATGGCGGCGTCCTTGTCCTTGCCCTTCATCTGGCCGTGCACGAGGCCGACGCGCGCACCGAAATGTTTCTTCAAATCCTCGAAGCGCTCCCGCGCGGCGGCGACTTCCAGCTCCTCGTTTTCCGCAACCAGCGGACAGACCCAATAGGCGCGCGCGCCGGTCGCGACGGCGCGCCCGACGCCGGCGATCACGTCGTCGATGCGCTCGAGCGGAACCGCGCGCGTGTCGATCGCCTGCCGTCCCGCCGGTTTTTCGGTGAGGTTGGAAACGTCCATGTCGCCGAAATAGGTGAGCACGAGCGTGCGCGGGATCGGCGTCGCGGTCATGACGAGAACGTCCGCCGCCTCGCCCTTCTCGCCCAGCGCGAGCCGCTGATGCACGCCGAAACGGTGCTGTTCGTCGACGACAGCCAGGGCGAGATCATGAAAGGCGACATTGTCCTGCACCAGCGCGTGCGTGCCGACGGCGATGTCGATGGCGCCGCCCGCCAGTCCGTCCAGCGTCGCGCGGCGTTCGGCCGCCTTGTCGCGCCCGGTCAGCAGGGCCGCGCGCATGCCGGCGGCGCGCGCCATCGGCTCGATGCGCTCGAAATGCTGGCGCGCGAGAATTTCCGTCGGCGCCATCAGCGCGGCCTGCCGGCCCGCCTCGACCGCGCTCGACATGGCGAGCAGCGCGACGATGGTCTTGCCGGAGCCGACATCCCCCTGCAGCAGTCGCAGCATGCGCTTGTCGCTCGCCATGTCGCCCCTGATGTCGGCAAGCGCGGCGCGCTGCGCGTTCGTCAGCGAATAGGGCAGCGCGCCCTCGATGGCGCGGGAAATGCGGCCGTCGCCTGTCGTGGCGCGTCCGCGCAGCCGTCGCATTTTCGCGCGCACGAGGCGCAGCGCGAGCTGCTGCGACAGCAGTTCGTCATAGGCGAGCCGTTTTCGCGCGACGGCGTCGGGCGAAAGATCCATACTCGACTGCGGCGCGTGCAGGGCGCGCATCGCAGCTGCAAATGCCGGCCATTGCTCGCGCCGCATCGTCGCGGCGTCCAGCCATTCCGGCATGTCCGGCAATTTCGCCAGCGCGGAGTCGACGGCCTTCTGCAGATTGCGCTGATGCAGGCCCTCGGTGAGGCCATAGACCGGCTCGTGCTCCTTCAGCGCCTTCAGCGCGGCGGCGTCGAGCACGCGCGGATGGACGATCTGTCGATAGCCGTTCCACAGTTTCAGGTCGCCGGAGAACCAGCGCACCTCGCCAATCGGAAGGGCGCGAAGAACCCAGTCGAAATTGTTGCGGAAGAAGACGAGCACGGCATCGTCGCCATTGTCGTCCTCGACCAGCACGCTCAGCGGCGCATTGGAATATTTGCGGGGAATGCGGTGCTCGGCGACGCGCGCGGCGATGACGACGTGGGATTCGAGCGGCGCGTCGCGGATCGAGGCGCTCAGCCTGTTGTCGACCACGCCGTGCGGCACATGAAACAGAAGGTCGATAACGCGCGCCTCGTCCTGTCCGAGCAGGCGGTCGAACAGCCTTGCCGTCTTGGGGCCGACGCCGGCCAGGGCGGCGAGACCGGAAAACAGCGGATCGAGCAGCGAGGGACGCATGCGTCTATTTGGACCGCGAGCCTTCAGGCTCGCAAGGGCGACGGGCCGCTGGGCGGCCTGAAGGCTCGCGGTCCACATGACAGCGCGGCCGGCCGCCGCTATATAGCCGCCCTCGGCCGCCGCGCCGCTTCGGAGCCTTCCATGACCGCCGACGACCTCGACACCCGCCGCCGCGCCATCAAGATCCGCGCCTGGCGTCGCGGCATGCGGGAAATGGATATTTTGATCGGCAATTTCGTCGACGCGCGACTGGCCGCGCTGAGCGCCGCCGATATTTTGGACCTCGAGCGCCTGTTGGACGTTGAAGACCAGAAGGCCTTTTCCTGGCTGTGCGGCACGGAGCCGCCGGAGCCCGGCTACGACACGCCGGTGCTGCGGCAGATCAAGCAGTTTCACAGCCATTCCGGGCCGGTGAACGTCTGAAGCGATCACAGACAGACATGTTTAAAGACCGTCCCGAATGTCATTCCCGCGCAAGCGGGAATCCAGACGCCGAACCGATCGCGCCTGCCCTGGATTCCCGATCGCCTGGCTTCCGCCAGGCGTCGGGAATGACAAGGCTTCACGCGGCATCCCACCTGACAAACCGATGAACGACCTCCAACGCGCGCTGCGCGAACTGGAACGCGGCGGCAAACTCCTTCTTTCGCGCACGCCCGACGGCTTCGACGCCTTCGTCGCCGCCGATCTCGCGCGCGCCCTTGCCGCGAAGGCCGAGGGCCGCGCCGTCGCGCTCGTGCATGTCGCGCGCGACGGGCAGCGTTCCCGCGCCTTTCAGGAAGCCTTCGCCTTTGCCGCGCCCGAGATCGAAATCCTCGATTTTCCCTCCTGGGATTGCCAGCCCTACGACCGCATTTCGCCCAACGCCGGCATTGCCGCGCGCCGCATGACGGCGCTGTCGCGGCTTGCGCGTTCCGGCGGGTCGGAAGACCGGCCGCGCATTCTCTGCACCACCATCAACGCGCTCGTGCAGCGCGTCGCGCCGGTCAGGACGATTGCGACGGACACGTTTTCGGCCGCGCCCGGCAATGTCGTGAAGACCGACGATCTCGCGCGCTGGCTCGAGATCAACGGCTTCCTGCGCTCGAGCACGGTGCGCGAGACCGGCGAGTACGCCATGCGCGGCGGCATCGTCGATCTTTTCGCGCCCGGCATGCCGGCCCCGATCCGCCTCGATTTCTTCGGCGACACGCTGGAGACGATCCGGCCATTCGATCCCGAGACGCAGCGTTCGACGGGCCAGCTGCGCTCGCTCGACCTCGTGCCGATGAGCGAAGTGCAGCTCACCACCGACACGATGCGACGGTTTCGCCAAGCCTATGTCGCGCTGTTCGGCGCGGAGACGCGCGGCGACACGCTCTATGAAGCGGTCAGCGAGGGCCGCCGGCATCCGGGCATGGAGCATTGGCTGCCGCTGTTTCACGAACACATGGACACGCTATTCGACTATGTCGCCGGCGCGCCGCTCGTGCTCGACCCGTTGGCCGAGGACGCCGCCGCCGAGCGATTGTCGCAGGCGCAGGATTATTTCGACGCGCGCAAGGAGGCCTATGACGCCGATCCTGCGGGCGCGAACTACAAGCCGCTGAAGCCCGAAGCGCTCTACCTGAAGCCCGATGAATTGCGCGCGCGTCTCGACACCGCGCCGCTCGCGCGCGTGTCGCCATTCTCCATCCCGGATTCGCCGCATGGCGTGAGCGTCGATCTCGGCGCCGGCGTCGGCCGCTCCTTTGCGCCCGAACGGGCTGACGAGAACGCCAATGTGTTCGAAGCGGCAGTCCGCCACATCGAAACTCTTCGCGCCGACGGCAAGCGCGTGATCCTCGCCGGCTGGTCGGACGGTTCGCGCGAACGCCTCGGCCATGTGCTCGTAGAACACGGGCTGAAGAAGATCGAGCCTGTCTCCTCGCTCGCGCAGACGATCGGACTGAAGGGCGTGGCGCTCGCCGTCGTCGGGCTCGAACAGGGTTTTGTCGCCGGCGATCTGGCCGTCATCGGCGAACAAGATATTCTGGGCGATCGCCTCGTTCGCTCGCGCAAGCGCCAAAAACGCGAGAACGTGCTGCACGAGGTCGGCGCGCTCACCGCCGGCGATCTCGTGGTGCATGTCGACCACGGCATCGGCCGCTTTGTCGGCCTCACGCAGATCCAGGCGATCGGCGTTCCGCACGATTGCCTGGAGCTGCACTACGCCGGCGGCGACAAGCTCTATTTGCCCGTCGAGAATCTCGAACTGCTTTCGCGCTACGGTTCGGAAGACGAGGAGGCGCAGCTCGACAAGCTCGGCGGCGTCGGCTGGCAGAACCGCAAGGCGCGGATGAAGAAGCGCATCCGCGAGATTGCGCACGGTCTCATCAAACTCGCCGCGCAGCGCATGCTGCGCAAGGCGCCGGTCATGGCGCCGCCGGCCGGGCTCTACGACGAATTCTGCGCGAAATTCCCTTACGACGAGACGGAAGACCAGGACGCCGCGATCGAGGCGACGCTGGACGACATGGCGGCGGGACGCCCCATGGATCGTCTCATTTGCGGCGATGTCGGCTTCGGCAAGACGGAAGTGGCTCTTCGCGCCGCATTTGCAGCTGTCCTCAACGGCAAGCAGGTTGCCGTCGTGGTTCCCACCACCCTGCTCGCGCGCCAGCATTTCAAGACCTTCTCGCAGCGCTTCGCGGGCCTGCCTGTCAAGGTCGCGCAGATGTCGCGCATGGTAGCGTCCGCCGATCTCAAGGCGGCGAAGACGGGCGCGGCCTCGGGCGAGGTCGACATCGTCGTCGGCACGCACGCCGTGCTCGGCAAGACCGTGAGCTTCAAGGATCTCGGGCTCGTCGTGATCGACGAGGAGCAGCATTTCGGCGTCGGCCACAAGGAGCGGCTGAAGGAATTGCGCGCGGAAGTGCATGTGCTGACCCTGTCGGCCACGCCCATTCCGCGCACGCTGCAACTGGCGCTGACCGGCGTGCGCGAACTCTCGATTATCGCGACGCCGCCGGTCGATCGCCTCGCCGTGCGCACATTCATCACGCCGTTCGACGAACTCATCGTGCGCGAGGCGCTGTTGCGCGAACGCTATCGCGGCGGCCAGAGCTTCTACGTCTGCCCGCGCATCGAGGACCTCGACGAGGCCGCGGCGTTCTTGCGGCAAAACATTCCGGAAGCGAAGTTCACCATCGCGCACGGGCAGATGAGCGCGACGGAACTCGAAGAGAAGATGAGCGCCTTCTACGACGGCAAGTACGACATTCTCGTCTCGACCGCGATCGTGGAATCGGGCCTCGACATTCCGACCGCCAATACGATGATCGTGCATCGCGCCGACATGTTCGGCCTCGGCCAGCTCTATCAATTGCGCGGCCGGGTCGGTCGCTCGAAGACGCGCGCCTACGCCCTGTTCACCGTGCCGGCCAAGCGGCAGATGACGCCGCAGGCGGAGAAGCGGCTGAAGGTGCTGCAATCGCTGGATACGCTGGGCGCCGGCTTCCAGCTCGCCAGTCACGATCTCGACATCCGCGGCGCGGGCAACCTGCTCGGCGACGAACAGTCGGGACACATCAAGGAAGTCGGCTACGAACTCTACCAGCAGATGCTGACCGACGCGATCGAGGCCTTGAAGGCGGGCGAGGAGGAGCCTGCGGAAGAATTGTGGTCGCCCACCATCACGGTCGGCGCACCGGTGACGATCCCGGAAACCTATGTCGAGGATTTGCAGCTGCGCCTGCAATTGTATCGTCGCCTGTCGGGCGTGATCGATGAAGCAGAGATCGAATCCTTCGCCGCCGAGATGATCGACCGTTTCGGCCCGCTGCCGCCGGAAGTCGAGCAGCTCATGGAGATCGTGGCGATCAAGGCGCTGGCGCGCCAGGCGCATGTCGAGAAGGTGGAGGCCGGCCCCAAGGGCGTCATCGTCGCCTTCCGCGACAATTCCTTCGCCAATCCCGCCGGCCTCGTGCGCTTCGTCGCGGAACAGGGTTCTCGCGCCAAGGTGCGGCCGGACATGAAGATCGTCTTCACCGGCGATTTCGAGGAAACGCACGAGCGGCTCGAAGGCGCGCGGCGCATCCTGCGCACGCTCGTTGCGTTGGCGCGGAAGAAGGCGGCGTAGCGGGACCGCGAGCCCCTCAGGCTCGCTTGACAGAGTGCGAGCCTGATGGCTCGCCGCCCATCAACTTGCAAACGCGGCCCCTCGCAGCCACATTGCCCGCCTCATGATCGACCTGCCGCACCCGCTTCCGCCTCACCCCCATCGCCCGCGCGGCATCGGCGCGCGCATTCGCGCGTATTTTTTCACGGGGCTCGTCATTGCGGGGCCGCTGGCGGTCACGGCCTGGCTCGTCTTCTGGTTCGTCGACACGGTCGATCACTGGATCAGGCCGCTGCTTCCGGTGTCGCTCTGGCCCGACATCTATCTGGTCAAGGACATCCCGGGCGTCGGCGTCGTCATCGCCTTCGTCGGCCTCACGCTGCTCGGGTTTCTGGCGGCCAATCTGCTCGGGCGCTCGCTCATCCGTCTGAGCGAGACCATTCTCGACCGCATGCCGGTCGTGCGCGGCATCTACAAGAGCGTCAAGCAATTGTTCGAGACCGTGTTCTCGCAGCAGGGCACGGGCTTTCGCAAGGTCGGGCTGGTGCAATATCCGGCGAAGGGCCAATGGTCGCTCGTGTTCATCTCGACGCCGCCCGGCGAGACGGTGAAGGCGGCGATCGGCGTTGGCGACACGCCTTATGTTTCCGTCTTCCTGCCCTGCACGCCCAACCCGACGACCGGATTCTATTTCTACCTGCCGGCGAGCGAGGTGATCGAGATCGACATGACGCCCGACGATGCAGCGAAGCTCATCATGTCGGCGGGGCTGATCCAGCCCGAGGCGAAGACGCTGGCGAAGAATGGCGTTTCGGGGAAGAACGGCAAGGGCGCGAAGCCGGCGGCTGTGGAAACGGCGAGCGCAAAATAGGCTCGAATTCTCGCCTGTCCAGGAATTGTCATTCCGGCGACCGCGGGAACCCGGTCTGGGTCGGCCTCTGGTTTCCCGATGGCCGCGCGACGCGTGGCGTCGGCAACGATAATTCGGCCTCAGTCTTTCACCTTCCACTTCTCGAACGACGCGATGATGTCGCGGATGCGCGCGATCAGTGCGGGATTGCCGCTCTCCCAGACGACCACCCGCGCCTCGTCGGCGCTGAGCCGCGCCTCGGTCGTCGTCTCGGCCAAGGGCGCGCCGAAGGGAGGAATGGACGCCGGCCACGGACGGTCCAGCACGCGCGCCACGATCATGTCGCCGACGCTGGGGCGGAAGTGCAGCACCTCGAAGTAATACGGCGAACGATCGAGCGGGCCGCCGCGCTGGAACACGTCGAGCGCGACATCGCCGACTTCGCTGAAATCGAAGCCGCGCACCGCCGCGCCCGCGCCATTCGCGGCCTCCTGCACCGCGCCCGCGAGCGCCTTCTTCCAGTCGCGGAACCGCTGCTGGAACCCCAGGAGATTGAACATGGCGCGGCGCGAGACGTGCACCGGCGGCAGCACGATGTCGACCGCTATCCCCTTCGCGCGCGCCGACTTCAATGCGTCGACGATGCGCTCGAGGCGGATCGGCAATTGCGTCGCGTAGGAGTCGCGCGGCACGAACATGTAGGAGGGAAACCACGCGCGCATGCTCGGCAGTTCCCAGAAATCCTCGCCGCCGATCAAGTTCTTCCTGTCCTGCAGCGCGTAGTGATAGAAGCCGTCGGTGTCGATGTAGAAGGCCTGCGCGCCCATCACGCCGCCGATCGTCTTGCGCAGCCCCTCCCAGGAGAGCGCGTGCATCAGCCGGCCCCGCCACGGCGACGCGCCGCCGAACACGGACTCCCCGAGATCGGCGGGCGCGGCTTCTTCGCGGAAGAATTCCTCGAAGTCGATCGCCCAGATGATCCGCGCGACCTTCGGGCCGTGCGCCGCCATCGCTTTCAGGATCGTCGCGCTCTCGTTCGAATGCGAGCCGTTGAGCCCTGCATTGTAGGCGTTCAACCCGCCCATCGTCGCGCTGTGAGGATCGAAGCCGAAGACGGTGCGCGAAGAGCCGAGGAACACGACGTCGAGCGGCTTGTCGCGGCGGAAATATTCGAGGCCCTTGATGACGCGGTCGCCGTTGGTCGTCAGGCGCAGCTCGAGGTTCGCGAGATTGCGCGGAAACAGCCGCGTGCCGAAAATCGCAAACACGTCGCCCGCCACGGCGATCGTCGCCACGACGCCGAACAGCGCGAGGGTCAAGCCGAAAGCTGTAGCAAGCCAGCGGCGCATGGTCAGAACCGGAAGTAGAGGAATTCGGACGTCTGCCAGGAGAAAAGCTCCACGGCGACGATTCCGGCGGCGAGAAAGGCCGCCCAGACCGGCGAGGGCCAGGCGAACAGCGCCGGCGCGAAACGCGGCGCTGGCGCGGGCGCGCCGAGCGTCGGGTGATAGGCGCGCAGGATCTGGCGGGCGTTCGGCAGGATGACGCAGGCGATCAGCAATGCGAAGGCCGCCGCAAAACCGCCGGGCGAAAAGCCGATCTGGTCAAGGCGCAGGCCCTTCAGACCGATCATGCCGGCCATCATCACGCCGGCCTCGCCCGCACTTTCGGCGCGGAACGGCGCCCAGGCGACGAGCACGGCGACAAGCGTCAACGCGCGCGCGAAAAACGGCGGCAGCCGCCAGGGCGCGCGGCGCTGCCAGATGTGCGCGATCAGCAGGTAGAGCCCGTGCATGCCGCCCCAGATGACGAAAGTGTAATTGGCGCCGTGCCAGAGGCCGCCGAGCAGCATGGTGGCCATGAGGTTGATCGAGCGCTGCGCCTCGCCGCGCTTGTTGCCGCCGAGCGGGATGTAGACATAGTCGCGCAGGAAGCGCGACAGCGTCATGTGCCAGCGCCGCCAGAACTCCACGATGGACAGCGAGGCGTAGGGCGAGTCGAAATTGGCGGGCAGGCGCACGCCGAACAGGCGCGCGAGCCCGATCGCCATGTCGCTGTAGCCGGAAAAATCGAAATAGAGCTGCACGCCGTAGCAGAGCGCGCCCTGCCAGGCGAGCGCGGCGCCGACCTCGCCGACGCGCGCGGTAGCAAAGGCGGGCTCGACGAAGGGCGCGATATTGTCGGCGACGACGACCTTCTTGACGAGGCCGATGGCGAGCAGCGCGAAGCCGACGGCGTAATTGGTCCAGCGCGTGTCTTCTTCCGTGTGCGCGGCCGCCGTCAGCTTGCGGAATTGCGGCATGACCTCGGCGTGATGGACGATCGGGCCGGCGATGAGTTGCGGGAAGAAGAAGACGAAGAGCGCGAAGTCGAGAAAGCGCCCGCTCCGCGCCTTGCCGACATAGATGTCGGAAATGTAGGCGATCTTCTGGAAGGTGAAGAAGGAAATGCCGAGCGGCAGGAAGACGCGCAGCAGCGCGATGCGGATTCCGGTGACATCGGCGAAGGCGGAGATGAAGAAATCGACGTATTTGTAATAGCCGAGCAGCGCGAGATTGCCGCAGATGGCTATGATGAACAGCGTTCTGCGGGCGCGCCCCTGCGCATGGTCGATGAGGCGGCCGGCGAAATAATTGGCGGTCATGGCCGCCGCCAGCAGCCAGAAATAGGCGACGCTCCAATAGCCATAGAAAAGGCAGGAGGCGGCCAGAAGCCAGGCCACGCACAATTCGTTCGAGCCCCAGCGCTGCAGCGCCACGAAGCCGCCGAGCGTGATGGGCAGGAAAACCAGCAGGAACTGCCAGGAAGTGAAAAGCATTCGGGCCGCGTCGTCCAATCCGAGGCGCCCCGTCTACACGAATTTGGCGCGCGCCCGAAATCCGCGCGTCAGGGCGCGGTCCCGACGCCGGCGAGCCCGCGCCAGACTTTCGGCAGGCATTCGGGCAGGTCCTCGGCGATCAGGCCCGGTCCGAACAGCGCGCCCGCCTCGCCATGCATCCACACGCCGGCGCTGGCGGCCTCGAAGGCGGGCATGGCCTGCGCCAGCAGGCCGCAGATCACGCCCGCCAGCACGTCGCCGGAGCCGGCGGTCGCGAGCCACGGCGGGGCGTTCGCGGCGATGGAGGCGCGCCCGTCGGGATGGGCGACCACGGTGTCCGGCCCCTTGAAAACGATCGTCGCGCCGGAGATTTCTGCCGCCTTTCTCGCGCGCGACAGCTTGTCCGACTCGGCGCGGCCGAACAGGCGCGCGAATTCGCCCG
>JBDHTL010000025.1:0-33905 GCA_039808645.1 Rhodoblastus sp.
GGTCGACGATATGGAGCCGAGCGCGCCCCACGGGAGCGACGACCAGTTGGGCGATCCGCATCCCGCGCTCGAGCCGGAACGGTTCGCTGCCGGCGTTGAACAGGATCACCTTGATCTCGCCGCGATAATCGCTGTCGATCGTGCCCGGCGAATTGAGAATGGTGACTCCGTGTTTCGCGGCGAGGCCCGAACGCGGCCGCACTTGCCCTTCGTATCCAAAGGGCAACTCGAACGCGAAGCCCGTCGGCGTCAGCAGACGTCCGCCGGGCGGCAAGACGACGACTTCCCCCACCGGCAACGCGCAAACCAGATCGAGTCCGGCCGCTTCCGCCGATTGGTAGGCCGGCGCGTCGAGGCCGTCGGAATGGGGAAGGCGTGCAATGCGCACCGGTACCTGATCCAGTCCGCTCATGCCTTGTCATCCAGCCGCGTCGCCACGAGCGCCGCGATGCGCGTTGCGACGTCGGCTTTGTTCGCTTGCGGCCAGGCCTCGGCGGCGCCGCCTTTGTCGATGACCACGACGCGGTTGAGGTCGCCGCCGAAGATCGCCTGCTCAGCGCCGACATCATTGGCGACGATTATGTCGCACTGCTTACGGGCAAGCTTGGCTTGCGCATTGGCGATGAGGTTCTCGGTCTCCGCGGCGAAGCCGATCACGAGCGTCGGCCGTCCGGTCCGCATCTGTGAAACCGTCGCCAGAATGTCCGGATTCTCGACCAGTTCGATCGTGGGTGGACCGTCCGGGCCCTTCTTGGTCTTTTGCAGGCCGGCGGTCTTGGCGCGCCAATCGGCGACAGCCGCCGCCGCCACGAAAATATCGGCCGGCAAGGCGGCCCTGACGGCGTCGAGCATCTCCACGGCGGATTCGACCGGCTTGACGGTCACGCCCGCCGGCGGACGCAGATCAACCGGTCCAGAGACCAGCACCGTTTCGGCGCCGGCCGCCGCCAGAGCGCTTGCGATCGCGTAGCCCTGCTTCCCGGACGACTTGTTGCTGATGTAGCGAACCGGGTCGATCGGTTCCCTCGTCGGTCCCGCCGTCACGATGGCGCGCCGTCCCGCGAGCGGTTTGGCGGGGGATGCGTCCGACCGCGCCGCGATCAGCCCTTCCAGTCCCGCTATGACATCGAGCGGTTCGATCATCCGCCCCGGCCCGAATTCGCCGCAAGCCATTTCACCGTCGGCGGGACCGAGGATGGCGCATCCTGCGGCGCGCAGCGCCGACATGTTCCTCTGCGTCGCAGGATGCGTCCACATCCGGACGTTCATGGCCGGGACGAAGATCGGCGCCTTGTCCGTTGCCAGCAGCAAGGTCGAGGCGAGATCGTCGGCAAGCCCGTTGGCGGCTCTTGCCATCAGGTCGGCGGTCGCGGGCGCGACCAGCACCAAGTCCGATCCGCGCGAAAGCTGGATATGGCCCATTTCGGTCTCGTCGGTCAGCGAGAAGAGGTCGTCGTAGACCTTGCGACCCGAGAGGCTGGCGATCGACAGCGGCGTGACGAACTGTTTTGCCGCCTTCGTCAGAACTGCGGTCACGTTCGCGCCGCGTTCGCGCAGGCGACGGACGAGGTCGAGCGTCTTGTATGCTGCTATTCCGCCGCTCACGATCAGCAGCACATGCTTTCCGGAGAGGTTCGACATGATCGTTCCCTTGTCAGCGCAGCAAGGCGATGATGGCGGCGGCCGCCAGCAGCCACAGGGGAACCGTCTGCCAGGGCGATGCAGGCGGCGCTGCTGCGGCGGAGCGTTTCCCGTTGCGCCAATCCTCCGTCAGCGCATCGATCCGTTCAAGCATGTCCGGCGCGCGAGCCAGCGCCTGGACCGCGGCGCCAAGGGCTTCGCCGGCGTCCCGCACCTTTCCCGACGGACCGAGATTGTCCTCGATCCACGCGCGTATCACCGGTTCGGCGGTCGTCCACATGTTGAGATTGGGATCGAGCGAGCGGGCGACGCCTTCGACCACGACCATCGTCTTCTGCAGAAGAACCAGTTCGGTGCGGGTCGACATGTCGAACAGCGCGGTGATCTCGAACAGCAGGGTCAGCACCTTCGCCATCGAAATCTGATCGGCGGTGCGGGAATGGATCGGCTCGCCGACAGCGCGGATCGCTTGCGCGAACTCTTCCACCGCATGGGTGCGCGGCACATAGCCAGCGTCGAAATGGACGATGGCGACGCGTCTGTAGTCGCGGGTGATGAAACCGAAGAGGATTTCCGCCAGGAACTTGCGTTCTGCCGCATTCAGTCGACCCATGATGCCGAAGTCGACGGCGACGATCCGGCCCTGGCTGTCAACGAAAAGATTTCCCTGATGCATGTCGGCATGAAAAAAGCCGTCGCGCACGGCGTGACGCAGGAACGACTGAATCAGTTCCGCGCCAAGCTTCGGCAGATCGAACCCGGCCTCGCGGAGCGCCTCGACACTGGAAAGAGGCACGCCATCGATCCACTCGGTGGTCAGCACGTCGCGTCCGGTTCGGTTCCAGTCTATCTCCGGCGTCCGAAAGTCCGCGTCGTCGGACGTGTTCTCGCGGAATTCCGACGCTGCTGCCGCCTCGAGACGCAGGTCCATCTCCAGCCGCACGCTGCGCGCAAGGGTTTCGACCACTTCCACGAGACGAAGCCGTCGCGCTTCCGCTGAAGCGCGCTCCGCAAGGCGCGCGGCGAACATCATGTCGTCGATGTCGCGCAGGAAGCGGATGGCGACGCCGGGCCGCAGGATCTTGACGGCGACCTCACGTCCGCCGTCGGTCGCGGGCGTTCTGGCCTTGTGGACCTGCGCGATCGAGGCTGCGGCTACAGGCGGCCCGAATTCCGCAAAAAGCTCCGCGAGAGGCTGGCCAAGCGTGCGCTCCAGCGTCGCGACCGCATCCGCCTGCGGGAACGGCTCCATGCGATCCTGCAGTTGTTCGAGGCTTCGCGCCGTCGCCATGCCGACGATGTCGGGGCGCGTCGCCAGAAACTGTCCGAGCTTGACGTAGGATGGGCCGAGCCGGGCCATGGCCCGAGCGAGGGCATCGGAACGTTTCGCCGCCCCGGCGCGCGCCATTTTGCGGAATAGAAAGAAGGCGGGTTGCGCCGCCGGCGGAACAAGCGCGGGATCGACGTCGAGAAAGACGCCCTCCCGCCCCAGGATGTAGCCGGCGCGGGCGAGACGCAGAATGTGCAGGAAACCGGAAATCACGCGACGACGCCTTGGAGTCAGAGGTTCCAGCCGCTGTGAATAGCGACCACGCCGCCGGTCAGACGCTCGTAAGAGGCGCGTCGAAACCCCGCCTCCGCGATCATGTCCCGGAAGTCTTCGGCCTTCGGGAATTTGCGGATCGATTCGACCAGATAGCGATAGGGATGCGCATCGCCGGTGACCAGCTCGCCGAGCTTCGGTACGACGCGGAAGGAATATTGATCGTAGACGCGCTCGACGAACGGCACATCGACCTGGGAAAACTCGAGACAGAGAAAGCGGCCGCCCTTCCTGAGCACGCGCCGCGCTTCGGTCAGGGCCTTGGCGATGCGCGGAACGTTCCTGATTCCGAACGCGATCGTATAGACGTCGAAACTGGCGTCGGGAAAGGGAAGCTCTTCGGCGTTCGCCTCGACCGTCTCGACGCGATCGGCATAGCCGAGCTCGCTGGCGCGGCGCCGGCAGACTGCGAGCATGTCGGCGTTGATGTCGGCCACGGTCGAATGGGCGCCGGGCAGTCCCTGCTCTGCGATGCGGAAGGCGATGTCGCCCGTTCCGCCCGCGACGTCGATATGCCGCCACGCGCGCGAGCGAGACGGCCGCGCCATGGCGACGAAGACGTTCTTCCACTCGCGGTGGAGGCCGGCCGACATCAGGTCGTTCATCAGGTCGTATCGGTCGGCGACCTTGTGAAAGACGTCGTCGACAAGCGATTGCTTCGCGCCGAGCGGCACACGCTCGAACCCGAAATCTGCGCCGTCCTGGTCGGCCGGTCCGGTACCCATGGTCACGCTCATCGAGATATCCTCATCGCGTGCGACAATACCGCTTCCGAGCCACTATATCTACGCGGCCGGCCGCCGCGGCCAGCCAGGGTTAATCGCCGAACGGGGCCTGACGCATGCCGGAACTGCCGGAGGTGGAGACGACGCGCCGTGGTCTTGCGCAGGCCATGGTCGGGAAAACCGTCCTTCGGGCCGTCCTGAACCGCCCCGACCTGCGGTTTCCGATTCAGTCGGATTTTACGAAGAGGCTCGATCAACGCGCGATCGAGCGCATAGACCGGCGCGCGAAATACCTGCTGATTCGATTGTCTGGCGACGACGTTCTCGTCGCGCATCTCGGCATGAGCGGGTCGTTTCGCGTGGAGACCGGCGACGCGTCGCAGGAGCCCGCGTCGCTCTACAGGGAAATTCCGCGTCATGCGGCGCACGACCACGTGATCTTCGAAATGTCCGATGGGACGCGGGTCGTCTACAACGATCCGCGCCGTTTCGGCTTCATGTTCGTCACGACCGCCGCAGATCTTCAGTTGCATCCTCGAATGGCGGGCATCGGCGTCGAACCGCTCGATCCGCCGATCGGTGCCGATCGGCTCGCGCGGCTGTTTGCCGGCGCCGAGACCGGTCTGAAGACCGCTCTGCTCGACCAGAGGCGGGTCGCCGGCCTCGGCAATATCTATGTCTGCGAAGCGCTGCACAGAGCGGGACTCGCGCCGTCGCGACGCGCGGGGACGATTGCCGGCGCAGACACGTTCGCGCGCACGGCGCGCAGGCGGCTCGCGGTCGCGATCCGCGACGTCCTGACCGACGCGATCGAGGCCGGCGGCTCGTCGCTTCGGGATTTCTCGGGCGCTGATGGGAAGCCCGGATATTTTCAACATTCGTTCCGCGTCTACGACCGGGAAGGCGCCGCTTGTCCCAGGCGCGGGTGCAAAGGAACGATCGAACGGATCGTTCAATCCGGTCGGTCGACATTCTTTTGCCGCAGCTGTCAACATTGATCCGGACGTATTCAAAGACGCGCGCTCGAAGTGCAACCGTCGCGGCGTAGCGGTGCGCGGTTCTCGCCTCTAGGATCGAATCATGCGGCTGTTTCGAAGCGTCGACGAAGGAAGCTCCGCGAGCCGCGTCATCGAATTGCGGCACGATGGCGAGACCTACAAGGTGCAATTGCGACGCGTCGACACGGCGCGTCGCTTCATTCTTCGCGTGCGCGGCGCGACGCGCGATGCGGTGCTGACGATGCCGCGGCGAGCGTCGCTGAAGGACGCCACCGAATTCGCGGAACGCAATGCGGCCTGGGTCGGCGTTCGCCTGCGTCGGCTCCCGCAGCAGGTCAGATTTGTCGAGGGAGCCGTCATTCCATTGCGCGGCGCGCCGACACGAATCGTCCACGCGGCAGGATCGCGCGGCGTCGTATGGCTCACGTCAGACGAGACAGGCGAGAAGAAACTATATGTCGCCGGGGACGCGGCGCATATCGAACGACGCGTCCAGGACTGGCTGAAGGCGCAGGCGCGCAGCGAACTGATTGCGGCCGTCCGTCACTACGCCGGCCTGATAGGCAAACCGATGCCGTCGATCACGCTGAAGGACACGACGACACGCTGGGGCTCGTGCTCGGCGACCGGCGCCTTGAATTTTTCGTGGCGCTTGATTCTCGCGCCGAGCGACGTGCTCGCCTATCTCGCGGCGCACGAGGTTTGCCATCTCGCGCACATGAACCATTCAGCGCGCTTCTGGAAATTGTGCCGCTCGATCTGCGCCGAGACCGACGTCGCCGAAGCGTGGCTGAAGACGGACGGGCTCGATCTCTATCGATACGGCGCCAAGGGGCGTGGCGGACCGATGAAGCCGGCTACCTTCTGACGAAGGTCAGATAGACGGAAGGACGGCCTTCGCGTCGCGCCTTCTGTTCGTATCGCGTCGGCGCCCACCCCTCCCAGGGGATCAGCCAATCGGCGGGACGTGTTGCAGGCCACGAGAAATCGCGCGACCGTTGCAGATGCGCAAGCGTCCAGGCGCAGTAGTCGTCGATGTCCGTCGCAAACCGCAATTCGCATTCCGGCTTCAGGATGCGCGCGGCTGCGGCGAGAAACTCGTCCGAGACGATCCGCCGCTTGTGATGGCGGCGTTTTGGCCATGGATCGGGATACAGAATCTCGATCCGGTCCACCGATCCCGTGGGCAGCGCCGTCAGCAGGTCGCGTGCGTCGCCGGCATGGATGCGCACATTGCTCAGCCCGCGGTCGCTGATGGCGGCGATGGCCTTGGCGACCCCATTCAGAAAGGGTTCGCACCCGAGGAAGGCGACATCCGGCCGATCGGCGGCCTGCTCGATGAGCCGTTCGCCATCGCCAAACCCGATCTCGATCTGCAATTCCATGCGAGAGAATGGAAACAGCGCGTCGAGATCCATGTCGCCTGAAAGATCAACGGCTACCGACGGAAGAAAATCCGTCATCAGGCCATCCTGGCGCTGACGGAGTTTCTTTCCTTTTCGGCGGCCGTACAGCTTGTGCAAGCGGTCGATCTGTCCCGGGCTTACGCGAAGTAAGCCTTCAGCTTGTCGGCGATGTCGGTGCGCTCCCAGGAGAAGCCGCCGTCGGCGTCAGGCTGACGACCGAAATGGCCGTACGAAGAGGTCCGGGCGTAGATCGGGCGGTTGAGCTGGAGGTGCTCGCGGATGCCGCGCGGCGACAGCTTCATTGCCTGCATCAGAACCTGCTCGAGCTTGCCTTCGTCTACCTGGCCGGTGCCGTGAAGGTCGGCATAGATCGACAGCGGCTCTGCAACGCCGATGGCGTAGGAGAGCTGCAGCGTGCAGCGGTCGGCAAGACCGGCCGCCACGACATTCTTGGCGAGATAGCGCGCGGCATAGGCGGCCGAACGGTCCACCTTGGTCGGATCCTTGCCCGAGAAGGCGCCGCCGCCGTGCGGGGCCGCGCCGCCGTAGGTGTCGACGATGATCTTGCGGCCGGTGAGGCCGCAGTCGCCATCGGGGCCGCCGATGTAGAACTTGCCGGTTGGGTTGATGTGCCAGACGGTCGAGGCGTCGATCCATCCATCCGGCAAAGCCTTGCGGACGAAGGGCTCGACGATTGCGCGCACGTCGCCGGACGACAGGCTTTCGTCGACGTGCTGGTGCGACACGACGATCTGCGACACGCCCACAGGCTTGCCGTTCTCGTAACGCACTGTCACCTGGCTCTTGGCGTCCGGGCCGAGCTTGGGCTCGGCGCCGGAATGCCGCGCCTGCGCGAGCGCATGGAGAATCTTCTGCGCGTATTGCAGCGGGGCAGGCATCAGGTCCGGCGTCTCGCGGCAGGCGTAACCGAACATGATGCCCTGATCGCCCGCGCCTTCGTCCTTGTTGCCGGCTGCGTCCACGCCCTGGGCGATGTCGGCCGACTGGGCGTGCAGCAGGACTTCGACCTCCGCGTTCTTCCAGTGGAATCCGTCCTGCTCGTAGCCGATCGCCTTGATCGCCTTGCGCGCGACGTCCTCGATCTCGGCCTTGGAAATGTCCGGACCGCGAACTTCGCCGGCGATCACGACGCGGTTGGTCGTCGCGAGCGTCTCGCAGGCCACGCGGATCTGGTAGGGATCGATGCCCGCAGCCGCGCCGCGCGAAAAGAACAGATCGACCACCTCGTCGGAGATGCGGTCGCAGACCTTGTCAGGGTGGCCTTCCGAAACGGATTCGCTCGTGAACAGGTAATTCTTGCGGGCCAAGCCAGCCTCCTGGACGTCATGCGGCCGCCCCAGCGGCCGAAAGCTGGCGCCTTCTGGCAGTCCGCGTTCGTTTCGTCAAGCGACTAAGCCGATTTCGTTCGTTTTGCCGAACGACCTAGCTGCGATCGGAATCCGCGATCGCCGTGACGAGTTCGATCAGCTTTCGTCGAAGTTTCGAACTCTTGATCCGCGCGAACGCCCTGTTGAGCGCCATTCCGTCGGTCGTGTCCTCGATGCCTGCGTTGGGAATGTCGGTCTGGCGTTCTGAAAAACCGACGTCGGCGGACTTGGCCGTCGGGAGCCCATCGTAAAAATAGCCCGGTTCGACCTTCAGAAAGCTGGCGATCTGGAAGAGCTGGCCCGCGCCGATGCGATTCGATCCCTTTTCGTATTTCTGCACCTGCTGAAACGTGACGCCCAGCCGCTCGCCGAGCTTTTCCTGGCTGATCCGCAGGAAGGAGCGACGCAGCTTGATCCGGTTGCCGACATGCCTATCGATGGCGGTGAGTTGCTGGTCGGCGTTCATATCCCTGGTCCAATTCGGCGTTCGGGCGCTCATTGTCCCGTGAACCTTCAGCGCGTCGAAGAAGGTCACATCCTGCGACGCCCGGCAAGAGAAAGCAGAAACAGAGCGAAGTAGATCGCGGCCGCCGGCGCGATCGGATGTCGACTGAAAATCGTCGGCGGAATGGGCTTGGGGAGCTGGCTGTCGAGAATGCCGGCCACGCCGAGCGGCAGTTCCCGAACGATCCTGCCATAGGGGTCGATGACCGCCGAAATGCCGGTGTTGGCCGCGCGGACCAGCGGCAATCCTTCCTCGATCGAGCGCAGCCGCGCCTGCGCCAGATGCTGATAGGGGCCGGAGGTCAGGCCGAACCAGCCATCGTTGGTCACGTTGAGCAAAAAGGCGGGGCGCTCTGCGCCTTCGCCCGGCGACATGTCCGGCGTCACCTCGCCCGGAAATATCGCCTCGTAGCATATCAGCGGCTGGAAGGGTGGGAGACCCGGCACGCTCATTGGCCGACGCGTCGCGCCTGCCGTGAACCCGCCCGGCAGCGCTATGAATTGCCGCAACCCGATCGACCGCAGAAAGCGCGATGCAGGCAGATATTCCCCGAACGGCACGAGATGGACCTTGTCGGCGCTGCCGATAATCGCCCCTTTCCCGTCGACCGCGAGCAGCGAATTATACGCGTTTCCGTCGCCCCGCGAGGCGTCGAGGCGGATCGCCCCGGTCAGCAGGATCGTATGGCTCCCCAGCATCGAGCCGATCATGTTGAGAGCCTGCGGCTCACGAGCGAGAACGAAAGGAAAAGCGGATTCCGGCCAGATCAGATGCGTGACGTTCACCAGCCCCGAAACGCTCGGCGACGTCGACCGATCGGACAGATCGAGGTAGCGCCGGAGGATTTCGGGGCCGGCCGCAGGGCGGAACTTTGCATCCTGCGGCAGATTCGGCTGCATGATGCGCAACCTGACGTTGGGCGTCATTTCCACCGTTCCGGCGTCGAGACGCCAGACCGAGAGCCCCGCGATGATCGCCAGGCAGAAACCTGCGATCGCGGCCGGCGTCGCAAACCAGCGCCGCGGATTCATGTCGGCAAGCGTCGCCGGCGCGGCGCACAGCGCGATCACAACCGGGGTCAACCCGTGAAGCCCGACGATCGACGCGCTTTGCGCAAGCGGCGCATATTGCCCGAAGGCCATCCCGAACGCGTTCCAGGGAAAACCGGTGAAGAGATAACCGCGCGCCGTTTCGGCGACGCCGAGCCCGAACGCCAGGGCAAGAACGCGGGCCGGACCGGGGCTCCAGAGCAGGAGCGCCAGCGCGAAGCCCGATGCGGGAAAGATGGCGAGCGCTGCAGGCAAACCGAGCACGCCGAGCGGCAGCGCCCAGGCGAATCGATCCGCCTCGACGAGGAAGGCCGCGCCCAACCAGTAAAGACCGCCGATGAAATATCCGAAACCAAGAAACCAGCCTGCCAGCGCGGCGGCGCGAAGACGCGGAAGCAGGAGGCCGGGCTCATGTTTGCCGCCGCAGCCGTCGAGAAGCCAGACCGCGACCGACATGGTGACGATCAGAGCGGGGACAAACCCAAGCGGCGGCATGGCCAGCGCGCCAATGGCGCCGGCCGCAAAGGCTATAGCGTAGCGTCGCCAGCCGACGGCCAAGACGACGAAATGCGCCAATCGGCTCATGCCGCGATGCGAGCGCCGCAGTAACTGCGTGGCCCGAGTCTCGCCGCCGGCTGTTCGAAACGAGGCGTCATCGCGCCGAACTCTGTCCTTGCTCTCGGATCTGCGCCGGATCCGGGTCATTGTTCGAATCGGGTTCGATCAAGCGTACCCGAACGCGCGTGATCCGTCGTGGGTCGGCGTCGACAATTTCAAACTCGAGGCCTTCGTCGGCGCGTCGGATGATTTCCCCGCGCGCCGGAACGCGCCCGGCGGCGGACGCGATCAGGCCGCCGATCGTTTCCACATCGTCGGATTCGGACATCTTGGTAATGTCGATGCCGATCTGCTCCGATACAATCGCCAGGTCCGCGCGGGCGTCGATCAGAAACTCCTTGTCGCCGATTCGATCGATCCGCGGCTCTTCCTCATAATCATGTTCGTCTTCGATATCGCCGACGATCATCTCGACGACGTCTTCGATCGAGACCAGACCTTCCGTGCCGCCATATTCGTCGATCACCAGGGCCATGTGCGTCCGGCTGGCCTGCATTTTGACGAGAAGGTCCAATGCCGGCATGGAGGGCGGCACGAACAGCACCGGACGAATGACGCCGGATTGCGTGAGCTGCGTCGAGAGGTCGAGGGCGCCGACCGCCGCGAGGCGTTGACTGCGCTTATCGCCGTGCGGGTCAGCGTCGCTTTCCGGAGTTTCCACCGGGGCTTCCGGCGCGGGGCGTTTGCGCCGGCGCATGCCCAGTTCGACCGCTCCGGCAAGATAGTCGACAAAGTCGCGGATGTGGATCATGCCGCGGGGATCGTCGAGCGTTTCGCCATGTACCGGCAGGCGCGAATGACCGGCCGTTCGAAAGACCGTCAGGACTTCCGCAAGCGTGGCGGCAATCGAGACAGCGACGATATCGGCTCGCGGGATCATGATATCGCGAACGCGGTGCTCGTGCAGTTCGAGCACATTGCGCAGGATCACGCGCTCCTGCGGCGAGAAATCGTCCGCATTCTGCGGTTGCTCCAGGGCATCCTCTATGTCGTCTCGCAAGGAGGCCGGCGCGAGCCCGAGGAGGTTGCGCATGCGATCGAGCAGCGTCGTGCGCCCGTGGCCCTGATCACTATCGCGTCTTGCGTCGCTCATCTTACGGCCTGCTGCCCTCCGGTTGGGGCGCGGTACGGATCGCCAATGCCGAGGCCGTTCAGAATCTCGCGCTCCAGCCCCTCCATTTCCCCGGCGTCTTCGTCCGTCTCGTGATCGAAGCCGAGAAGATGGAGATAGCCGTGCACGGCGAGATGCGAGAGGTGATCCGCAAACGCCTTCCCCTCCTCCGACGCTTCCCGGCTCACCGTTTCGAAGGCGATGGCGATGTCGCCGAGATGCGGCTCGACCGCATGATGGGAGGCGGAAGGAAATGACAGGACATTTGTCGCGGAATCCTTGCCGCGCCATTGCGCGTTCAGGCGGCGTATCTCCGCATCGTCGCACAGCAGGACGCTGACTTCGGCGTTCGTCGGCTCAAAAAAGGCCTCCGACGCCGCGATTGCTCGTCGGACAGCCTGTTCGGCCTCCGCTTGGGGCCAAAGCGGCGATGCGACCACTATTTCCGTCTGCACGCTCATCTGTGTTCCGTTGAGGAGCCCGCCTGCTCGCGCTCGGACTTCGAATAGGCGTCCACGATGCGTCGCACGAGGTCGTGGCGCACGACGTCGCCTTCGAGGAATTTCACATGGCCGATCCCCTCGACTTTGGCGAGCAGGTGGATGGCCTGGCTCAAGCCGGACTTCTGGCCTGCCGGCAGGTCGGTTTGAGACGGGTCGCCGTTGACGATCATCCGCGACCCCTCGCCCAGACGCGTCAGAAACATCTTCATCTGCATCGTCGTGGCGTTTTGCGCCTCGTCCAGCAAGACGCAGGCGTTGGCGAGCGTCCGGCCGCGCATGAAGGCCAGCGGCGCGACCTCGATCATGCCGGTCTGCATGCCGCGCTCCACCATGCGCGCGTCCATGAAGTCATGCAACGCATCATAGATCGGCCGCAGGTAGGGATCGACTTTCTCGCGCATGTCGCCGGGCAGGAAGCCAAGGCGCTCGCCGGCCTCGACTGCCGGCCGCGAGAGAACGATTCGTTCGACGACGCCTTGTTCGAGCAGCGAGACGGCATGTCCGACGGCAAGCCAGGTCTTGCCGGTGCCGGCAGGGCCCTCGGCGAACACGAGTTCGAATTTCTTGAGCGCGCGCAGATAGGCGCTTTGCACGCCGGTTCGGGCGCGCACGCTCGGCCGCTTGCGCGTACGAATCTCCTCGAAGCCCTGCTGCTCGGAGTTCGACTCGTCGGGAAACAGCGAGCCTTGAAGCGATGTCTCTTCGAGTGCGCCGTCGACCTCTCCGAGCGAAATGGCGTGTCCTGCCGCCGCCCTCGAATAAAGCCGTTCAAGCGCGCGCCGCGCCTGGTCCACATTTGGCGGCGCGCCTTTGAGGGTCACATGGTTCCCGTTCGCAGCCGCGGTTACGCCGAGCCGCCGCTCGATTTTCGCGAGATTGTGGTCGTATTGGCCGAACACGGTCGAGGCGTGACGGTTGTCGCCGAACGTCAGCGTGATCTCCGTATCGCTCTCTGCGGAAGCGGTTCTCAACGGCTCGAACTCCCTGCGCTGTCCCGCGCCGCTTCTTCCGTTCAAACCTTCATCTCCTCGCGATGGTTCGCTTCGAGCGTCCCGAAGAGCGAATGGGCCCCTTGCCGCACGATCTTCACCGGCGCCGCGGAGCCGATCAATTCCGAAGCGCCGTCGACCTGAACGCTCTGAAGATACGGCGTCCGTCCGACGATCTGGCCAGGATGGCGGCCGACCTTTTCGAAAAGAACATCGATGACGCCGCCGACGGCCGCGGCGTTGAATGCGTCGGCCTGCGTATCCAGCAATTGCTGGAGTTCTGCGAGACGCTCCTTCTTGGCCGATTCCGCGACCTGGTCGCCCAATTCCGCCCCCGGAGTGCCGGGGCGCTTCGAGTACTTGAAGGAGAAGGCGCTGGCGAAACCGATCTGTTCGACCAGCCGGGCCGTCTCGCGGAAATCCTGGTCGGTCTCGCCGGGAAAGCCGACGATGAAGTCAGAAGAGAGCGCGATATCGGCGCGCGCCCTGCGAATCCTCTCGACGAGGGCCAGATAGTCGCGCGCCGTATGCCTGCGGTTCATCGCGCGCAGGATGCGATCGGACCCGCTCTGAACCGGCAGATGCAGATAGGGCATGACCTTCGGGAGGTCGCGGTGCGCGGCGATCAGCTCCTCGGTCATGTCGAGCGGATGGCTTGTCGTGTAGCGCAGACGCGCCAGGCCCGAAATATCCGAGAGCCGCTCGAACAATCGCGCGAGCGTCCAGGCGCCGTCGTCGCCCTGCCAGCGGTATCCGTTCACGTTCTGCCCGAGCAGCGTCACCTCCCTCACGCCCGACCCGGCGAGTCGCTCGACTTCCGCGACGATGTCCGGAGCCGAACGGGAGATTTCGGCCCCGCGCGTATAGGGAACGACGCAAAAGCTGCAGAACTTGTCGCAGCCCTCCTGGATCGTGACAAAGGCCGCGACCCTGCCATGCTCCGCCGCGCCGGCCGGACGCCGCAGGTCGCGGAATTTCTCGTCCGTCTCGAAATCGATGAACAGCGGCCGTTCGCCTTGTCGGGCCTTGTCGAGCGCTTCGGGCAGACGGTGGTAGGCCTGCGGACCGAGCACGAAATCCACGGCGGCCTCGCGACGAAGAATCTCCGCACCCTCGGCCTGAGCGACACAGCCGGCGACGCCGATCAGCAGCGGACGATCCCGCCCCGTCCGCTCAGCCTTCATTCGCCTGATCTGGCCCAGTTCGGAGAAAACCTTGTCCGAGGCCTTCTCGCGAATGTGGCAGGTGTTGAGCACGATGACGTCGGCCGCCTCGGGGCTGTCGACTGCGGCATGGCCTTGGCCTTCGAGAAGGCCCGTGATGCGCGACGAGTCGTAGACGTTCATCTGGCAGCCGTACGATTTGACGTAGCCGCCGCCCAGCGCCTTCGAACCTTCGGTCACGCCTTTCCATTCCCCGTGTTTCGCCGCGCATCGGCGCGACCCCAGCACGCTTATAAGGCCTGCGGTCCCGAAAGAACATAAGCTGTCGCCCGCTCCGGCGCGACCTCCATGACCTCGCCGACGAAGGCGGTTCTGATCGCCGTGGCGGCCTTGCGCGCGACGATCTTGCGGTCCGTGGCGCGATCGAATCCGATCGGAGCGAGAAAACGCAGGCTGCAGCAGGTCGGACTGCTCCGAACGAGGTCGAGCAGGTGAGGAAGGAATTCGGTATCCCCATACCACGCAACCGCAGCGCGACCGTTCCGGCCCAAACGGTGGCCGTTTCGGCGGGTATAGGCGAGGGCGACCGGCGTGACATCGACATATTCGGCGTCCGCCCGCTTCTCGAGAAAATCGCGCGCCGCCGCCAAATGTGGGCTGTGAAACTTACGCAGCCGCGTGCCGTCCCCGGTCGTGGCCTCGGGAAAGAGGACAACGACCTCGGATGCCTCCATGCTCGCCGCAATTTGCCTGTTCACGACAGGTATGCATCGGCGGCGGCCGCGGTCGACGAAAATCGTGCCGTAGGCGCGCGCGAGCGGGCCGAGAAGCGGCCAGTGCGCCAGATCGTGTCGCGCAGTGAACACGACAGGCGCGACGCTTCCGAGCGCAAGCACATCCGTCCAGGAAATATGATTGACGACAAGAAGAACCGGCCCACCCGCGGGCGGCGCGCCGGCCATCTCGACACGTAGCCCGAGCGCCTTGCAGCCTAGCCGGCAAAGTCCTACGCGCAGGAAACGGGCGGACTGCCTCGCCACGCGCTCCGGCGCCAGCGCCAACAGCATGCCGAACGCCAGCGCCAGGGCGATCACGACACCGATCGAGACGAGTCTGAACGCCGACATGGGTAAGATTTGCAGGCTCCGCGTGACGGCCGGATGAGGTTGGCGCTAGAGATTCAATTTCATAACCAGTGCGTTGGCTCTCGAACCGTCCGCTTTCGCGTAATAGGCCGGCCGCCGTCCGACCTCTTGGAAACCAAACCGCCCGTAGAGCGCCAGCGCCGGGGAATTCGCTTCGTCGACTTCGAGGAAGAGGCTGGAGACTCCGACGCCGACGAGCCGCGACACATGGCGGCCGAGAAGCGCCGTCGCCAGACCGGCGCGGCGGGCCGAGGCGTCGACCGTAATCGTCAGTATTTCCGCCTCATCGGCCGCGCGGCGCGATAGAATGAAGCCCTGAAGCGTCGTCGTGTCGCCGATTCCGTCGGCGACCACCGACGAATCGGTCAGTAATCTCGCGAATTCCGCCGCCGGCCATGGATGGGCGAAAGCTGCGGCGTGGAGGGATGCGCATCGCGCCGCCACGGAAGCGGAGAGAGGTCGCCAGGATGCTCGAATCGAGGCCGGGCCGTTCATCTCATGCCGCCGGAATGGCCGCGCTTGGAGACGGCGTCACGTCGGGAGCCTTGAGATACAGCGGTTTCGGCGGCGCCGAAGGCGGGTCGGCGGCCGCGCCGAGGCGGGCCACGATGGCGATGTCGGGGGCCTTGGCGTCGGAGATGAGTTCGGCGGATACGCCCATTGACCAGGCCTCGATGGCGAGAGCCGCCGCGCCTGAGCCCGCGAGCCGAAGCGGGCCGGATCCCATGGCTCGAACCGCCTCGCGCGGCGCAGCTATCCGCGGCGGAATGATGGGCATGCCGCCAGCGAAGGCGGCGACGAAAATTCGTCCGTGACGCGCATCGACCGCCGCCGCGGCGACGCCATCGGTCCGATCGAGCATGATCGGCGCGATATACGCCGAAAGCGTCGAAACTCCGACGACAGGCGCGCCGGTCGCAAGGCCGATCGCGCGAGCCGCGGAAATGCCGACCCTGATGCCCGTGAAAGATCCTGGACCGACGGTGACCGCAACGCGATCTACCGAAGCACGACCGCCGCCTTGCGCCACGATGCGGTCGATCAAGGGGATGATCGCCTGATCGTGGCCGCGGTCGAGCCATAGGGTCTCCCGCGCCAGAACCTCGTTGGCGACGCTGTCGAAAAGACAGGCGGACGCGGCTCCAAGCGACGTGTCGATGGCGAGAATCTTCATCGCGCTATCGTGGCGCTATTCCCGCTCCCGATCAACGATCGCCCGTCAGATCTGCTCGACGGCGCGGACATCCGGAAGGAAATGCTTCAGCAGGTTCTGGATGCCGTGCTTCAGCGTCGCGGTCGACGACGGACACCCCGAACACGCTCCCTTCATCGCCAGATAGACGACGCCGTCCTTGAATCCGCGGAACCGGATATCGCCGCCGTCGCCGGCCACAGCAGGCCGTACGCGCGTGTCCAGAAGCTCCTTGATCTGCTCGACCGTATCGGAATCGGCGGCGTCGAAGAACTCGTCCTCGTCCGACTCCTGGCGTCCTCCCTCCAGGAAGACGGGCGCGCCCGACACGAAATGTTCCATGATCACGCCGAGAACGCTCGGCTTCAGATGCTGCCACTCGCCATTGCTCTTCGTGACCGAGACGAAATCGCTGCCGAGAAAAACCTGCGAAACGCCGTCGACGGAAAACAGCGCGGCGGCGAGCGGCGATTGTTGCGCTTCCGCAGCCGACCGGAACTCGGCAAGGCGGGCGCCCGCGACCTCCCGGCCGGGCAGGAACTTCAGCGTTGAGGGATTGGGGGTCGGCTCGGTCTGGATAAACATGGCTGGCCTTTACGATGAGCGACGCGCGTTGCCTAAAATATGGGTTTGCCGTTGGTTTTCAACAGATAGGCCTCTGTTCAGCGCACGAAACCGAGGATGTCCTTGACGGCCGTCACGTTGATTGAGGCGATCTCGCGCGCACGGGCCGCCCCGTCCCGCAGGATTCCGTCGATATAGGCGTGGTCGGCCTGGAGGCGCTTCATTTCCGCGCCGACCGGCCCGAGCTTTTCGACGGCCAGTTCGACAAGCGCCGCCTTGAAGGCGGAGAAGTTCCGGCCGCCGAAATCCTTGAGGACGGCATCCTTGCTCGAGCCTTGCAGCGCGGCGAATATCCCGACCAAATTTTCGGCTTCCGGGCGGCCCGACAGGCCGGCGGCCTCCGAGGGAAGCGCGTCGGGATCGGTCTTCGCTTTCCGGAATTTCTGCGCGATCTGGTCGGCGTCGTCGGACAGGTTGATCCGGGAATAGTCGGAAGGGTCCGACTTGGACATCTTCTTCGATCCGTCGCGCAGGCTCATCACCCGGGTCGCGGGGCCCTGGATGATCGGCTCCGGCAACGGAAAAAATCCCTCGCCGTGTCCATGACGCGAGATGGATTCGGCGAAGTCGCTGTTGAACTTCTGCGCAATGTCGCGGGTGAGTTCGAGATGCTGCTTCTGGTCCTCGCCGACCGGGACGTGGGTCGCGCGATAGACAAGAATGTCGGCCGCCATCAGGTTCGGATAGGCATAGAGACCGACCGATGCGTTCTCGCGATCCTTGCCGGCTTTTTCCTTGAACTGCGTCATGCGGTTAAGCCAGCCAAGACGCGAAACGCAATTGAAGACCCAAGCCAGTTCGGCGTGCCCCGAAACCTGGCTCTGGTTGAACACGATGTTCTTCTTCGCGTCGATCCCGGAGGCGATGAACGCCGCCGTCACCTCGCGCGTGTGCTTGGTCAGTTCGGTCGGGTCCTGGGGCACCGTGATCGCATGCAGATCGACGACGCAGTAGATGCATTCGTAGCTGGCCTGCATCTCCACGAATTTCACCAGCGCCCCGAGGTAATTTCCGAGATGGAAATTACCGGTCGGCTGTACGCCGGAAAACACGAGTTGAGGAAAGGCCGCCATAAGTCCCGAGCTCCGAAAGGCGCAGGGGTCTTATCGCAGGCGCGCCTGTCGGGCAAACTCTGGCGGATTCACAGGATGTAGCGGCTCAGATCCACATTGCGCGCCAGATCTCCGATGCTGCGCTCCACATAGGCCGCGTCCACGACGATCGTTTCACCGGAAATATCCGGCGCGTTGAAGCTCGCCTCTTCGAGGATGCGCTCCATGACCGTCTGCAGGCGGCGCGCGCCGATATTCTCGACCGTCGAGTTGATGCGCGCGGCAAAGGCCGCGACCGATGTCACGCCATCCGGCGTGAAGTCCAGATTCACGCCCTCCGTCGCCATCAGCGCCCGGTATTGCTTGGGCAGGCTTGCCTCGGTTTCGGTGAGAATGCGAACGAAATCGGCTTCCGTGAGCGGCGCCAGCTCGACCCGGATCGGCAGACGTCCCTGAAGCTCCGGCAGCAGGTCGGACGGCTTGGAGAGGTGGAACGCGCCCGAGCCGATGAAGAGGATATGATCGGTGCGGATGGCGCCATGCTTGGTCGAGACGGTGGTTCCCTCGATCAGCGGCAGAAGGTCGCGCTGAACGCCTTCGCGCGAGACATCGCCCCCGCGCCCCTCGCGAACGCAAATCTTGTCGATCTCGTCGATGAATACGATGCCGTGATTCTCGGTCTCGCGGATTGCCTCCTGCACGATCTGATCGTTGTCGACCAGCTTTTCGGCTTCGTCGGCGATCAGCGGCTCGCGCGCCTCGTGCACCTTCAGGCGCCGGCGCGTGGGCTTGGCGCCCTTGCCGAAGAGGTCGCCGAGCGAAATCGCGCCGACTGCCCCCGGCATGTTCGGCAGTTCGAAGAAGGGCGTCGATGAACCCGAGGCCGTCGTCTCGATCTCGACATCCTTGTTCTCGAGCTCCCCTGCGCGCAGCATTCGCCGGAAAGAATCGCGGGTTCCCTGCGAAGCGTTCGCGCCGACGAGCGCGGTCACCATGCGGTCTTCCGCCGCAGTCTCGGCGCGCGCGCGCACCGACGCGCGCTGCTTGTCCTTTCCCAGGGAGATAGCGATTTCGACGAGGTCCCGGACGATCTGCTCCACATCGCGGCCGACATAGCCCACTTCCGTGAATTTCGTCGCTTCCACCTTCAGAAAGGGCGCCTGGGCGAGCTTGGCGAGACGCCGTGCGATTTCAGTCTTGCCGCACCCGGTCGGCCCGATCATCAAAATGTTCTTTGGCAGAACTTCTTCGCGCATCTGGCCTTCGAGCTTCGATCTGCGCCAGCGGTTCCGCAGGGCGATCGCGACGGCCCGCTTGGCCTCGCCTTGCCCGACGATGTAGCGGTCGAGTTCGGAAACGATCTCGCGCGGCGAGAAATCGGTCATGCCAAATCCCTGTTTTCAGATCGATTCGATCGATTCGACGACGATATTGCGGTTCGTGTAGACGCAGATGTCGGCCGCGATTTCGAGCGAGCGCCGGGCGATGGCTTCGGCGTCCAGCGGACCGTCGATCAGCGCCCGCGCGGCCGCCAGCGCGTAGTTTCCGCCCGATCCGATCGCCATCACGGCGCCGTCCAGACTCGTTTCCGGCTCCAGGACGTCGCCGGTTCCCGACAGGAGAAATGCCGACGAAGCGTCCGCCACCAGCATCATGGCCTCGAGCCGCCGCAAATAGCGGTCGGTCCGCCAGTCCTTCGCCATTTCGATCGTGGCCCGCATCAATTGTCCGGAAAACTGCTCCAGCTTGGCCTCGAGCCTTTCGAACAGGGTAAATGCATCGGCGGTCGCCCCTGCGAAGCCGGAAATCACGTTTCCTTTGCCAAGTCGGCGGACCTTGCGCGCATTGCCCTTGACGACGGTCTGACCGAGGGAGACCTGGCCGTCGCCGGCGATCGTCGTCCGGCCGCCCTTGCGGACGAGAACGATCGTCGTCGCATGCCACTGCGGCCTATCGTGGGTCATTGCCGCCTGCCTTCTCGTCTCGTGTTGACGCAGTTTGCGAATTCTGCCCGCCGGCGCCGGCCGCCATGCGCCAGCAGCGTGGCAAACGGAGGAAATACCGGCTAGAAGGGCGCGCAAGCATTTACGGGGCTACGGATATGCGTCGCGCGACCGTCCAGCGCAAGACCAAGGAAACCGACATCACCCTCACCGTCGTTCTCGACGGGTCGGGAAAGTCGATGATTTCAACCGGAGTCGGCTTTTTCGACCACATGCTGGACCAGATCGCCCGTCATGCCCTGTTCGACCTGGAGATCTCCGCCAAGGGCGACCTGCACATCGACGACCATCACACTGTCGAGGACGTAGGGATTGCGCTCGGCCAGGCGATCAAGCAGGCGCTGGGCGACCGAATGGGCATCCGTCGCTACGCGACCGCCCATGTGCCGATGGACGAGGCGCTGACGCGCGCGTCTATTGACCTGTCGGGGCGGGCGTTTCTCGTTTTCGAGGCGCAGTTCCCGACCGCCAAGATCGGAACGTTCGACACGGAGCTGGTCCGCGAATTTTTTCAGGCGCTCGCGGGCAATTGCGCGGCGAACGTGCACATCGACAATATTCGCGGCGCCAACAGCCACCACATCGCGGAATCGTGCTTCAAGGCGTTGGCTCGGGCCTTGCGCGAGGCGGTCGAGATCGACCCGCGTCAGGCCGGCGCCATCCCTTCGACCAAGGGCGTGCTCTAGTTCGATGGCTGTCATGCCGACCATATTCACGGTCCATGCAGGACCTTCGGAAAGAGGCGAGCCGCTTCGCCTGGCGCCGCATCGCTTTTCCTGGGCGGGATTCTGGTTCGGGCCGCTCTGGCTCCTGGCGAGCCGAATGTGGGGGGCGGCCGCCATCACTCTCGCGCTGGCGGCCGCGCTCGTCGCCGCGGTCCGCTTCGGCGCCTTGAGCGGCGCCGCGGGCGAATTGATCTGGCTCCTGATCTCGGTCCTCATCGGTCTCGAGGGGCAGGAGTGGCGACGGCGGGCGCTGGTTCGACGCAGGGCCCCCATCGCGGGATTCGCCTATGGCGCCGACGAGGCGGACGCCTTGGCGTACGCAGCCTTTCGCCTCGGCGCACGGGGCATTGAGAGGACGGCGCCGTGACTGTCGCGCTGGTCGACTATGGGTCGGGCAATCTCCATTCCGCCCGAAAGGCTTTCGAGCGCGCCGCGCGTGAATGCGGTCTGTCCGCTTCGAACATAACGGTGACGGCGGATCCCGACGTGGTTCGCCTCGCTGATCGCATCATTTTGCCGGGCGTCGGCGCGTTTGCAGATTGCCGGAGCGGCCTCGAGGCCGTGACGGGCATGACCGACGCGCTGACGGAAGCGGCGCTCGAGCGCGGCCGACCTTTCCTCGGCATCTGCGTCGGGATGCAGTTACTGGCGACGCGCGGCCTCGAGTACGAAACGGTCGCCGGCCTCGACTGGATCGGCGGCGATGTGGTGCAGATCGAGCCTGCGGACGCCTTGCTGAAGGTTCCCCACATGGGCTGGAACACCGTGACGGCGCGGCGAACGCACGCTTTGTTGAAGGACCTGCCGTTGGGCGAGACCGGGCTGCACGCCTATTTCGTCCACTCGTACCATTTCAAGCCGCAGAACCCGGACGCGGTGATCGCGGAAGTCGACTACGGCGGTCCTCTGACCGCCATGATCGGTCGCGACAATATCGCAGGCGTTCAGTTTCATCCCGAAAAGAGTCAGTCACTCGGACTGAAACTCATTTCGAACTTTCTCCGGTGGTCGCCGTGATCCTGTTTCCCGCAATCGATCTCAAGAACGGCGAATGCGTCCGGCTCGTCCACGGCGACATGGACAAGGCGACTGTCTTCAACGTCGACCCCGTCGCGCAGGCGGTTGAGTTCGAGCGCGTTGGATTCGAGTATCTTCACGTGGTCGATCTCGACGGCGCCTTCGCCGGGCGGCCGGTCAACGCACAGGCCGTCGAGGGAATGCTGGCCCGACTTGAAATTCCGGTCCAGCTTGGCGGCGGCATTCGCGACCTGCGCACGATCGAAGGCTGGCTCGGCAAGGGCGTGACGCGCGTCATCATCGGCACGGCCGCCGTTCGCGACCCGAGTCTAGTGCGGGAAGCCGCGCGACTTCATCCCGGCCGCATCGCCGTCGGTATCGACGCGCGTGAAGGTCTTGTTGCGATCGAAGGCTGGGCGCGGACATCCACGGCGACGGCGGTCGATATCGGCCGGCGTTTCGAGGACGCGGGCGTTGCGGCGATCATCTACACTGACATCATGCGCGATGGCGTGATGCTCGGGCTCAACATCGAGGCGACGCTCGCGCTGGCGGACGCCGTTTCGATTCCGGTCATAGCGTCCGGCGGCCTCGCTTCGCTGGAGGACGTCAGGCGTCTGCTGATGCCCGATTGCGCTCGGCTCGCCGGCGCGATCTCCGGCCGCGCTCTCTACGACGGCCGGCTGCGGCCGGACGAGGCGCTCGCCTTGATCAAACAGGCTCGCGAGAACATTCGTGCTTAAGAAGCGTCTCATTCCCTGCCTGGACGTCAAGGACGGCCGGGTGGTCAAGGGCGTCAACTTTGTCGACCTGCGCGACGCCGGCGATCCGGTCGAATGCGCCATCGCCTACGACGCCGCCGGCGCCGACGAACTCTGCTTTCTCGACATCACGGCGACGCACGAGAATCGCGGCATCATCTTCGATGTCGTGCAGCGCACGGCGGAAGCTTGCTTCATGCCTCTGACGGTCGGCGGCGGCGTCCGTGCGACCGACGATATTCGTAAATTGCTTCTCGCGGGCGCGGACAAGGTCTCGATCAATTCGGCCGCCGTCTCCAATCGCTCTTTCGTGCGCGATGCGGCCGAGAAGTTCGGCAGCCAGTGCATCGTCGTCGCGATCGACGCCAAGCGCGTCGGCGACCACTGGGAGATCTTCACGCACGGCGGCCGCAAGCCGACCGGCATCGACGCCGTATCCTTTGCTCGGGAAGTCGTTTCGCTCGGGGCCGGGGAAATTCTTCTGACGTCGATGGACAGGGACGGCACGAAGAGCGGCTTCGATCTGGAACTGACGCGCGCGATCGCCGATGCGGTCACGGTCCCCGTGATCGCGTCGGGGGGCGTCGGCGAACTCGAACATCTGGTCGCCGGCGTCAGCCAAGGCCACGCTTCCGCTGTGCTGGCGGCGTCGGTCTTCCACTTCGGCACGTTTACGGTCCGCGAAGCCAAGGAATTCATGGCGCGGGCGGGGATTCCAATGCGGCTCGACGCGTCTGCGTCGGATACGTTCACATTGGAACGATTGCGCGACCTGGTCGCGACCCGCGCCGCGTCCAATGACGCAGGATCGTACACGCGTTCTCTCGTGGACGCCGGAATTATGCGCATTTCCAAGAAGTTCGGCGAAGAAGCGGTCGAGGCGGTGATCGCCGCCTGCGCCGGCGACAAGCGCGAACTGATTTCGGAAAGCGCGGATGTCCTCTACCATTTGATGGTGATGCTGCACGCGAGAGGCATTGCGCTCGAAGAAGTTTTCGCTGAACTTCAGCGACGGACGCGACAGTCAGGCCTTCAGGAAAAAGCCACGCGAAAGGGCCGTTCGACTCACGGTGAAAGTGCGGGGTGACATGGACGAGCGGGTCGGCGATAGCCAGACGAACGGAACCCTGTCGCCGTATCGGTACTTCACCCGCGGCGAATGGGCGGCGCTGCGCGCGGACACGCCGCTGACGCTGACGATCGAGGATCTGAAAAAACTTCAATCGATCAACGATCCGATTTCCGTCGAGGAGGTCATCGCGATCTATCTCCCGCTGTCGCGTCTGCTGGCGCTCTATGTCGCCGCGACGCAGGGGCTATTCAAGGCGACGCAGCGCTTTCTCGGCGCCGAAGACGGGAAAGTGCCGTATATCATTGGTGTCGCCGGGTCGGTCGCCGCCGGGAAATCGACAACCGCGCGCGTCTTGCAGGCGCTGCTGTCGCGGTGGCCCAACACGCCGAAAGTGCAGCTCGTCACGACCGACGGCTTCCTTCTTCCGAACGCCATTCTTGAACGCGACGGGCTGATGGAGAAGAAGGGATTCCCGGAGAGTTACGATCAGAACGCGCTCATCCGGTTTCTCTCGCAGGTCAAGGCCGGTCAGCCGCGCGTCGAGGCGCCTGTCTATTCGCACCTGACCTACGATGTCATTTCCGGCGAAACGGTCGTTGTCGATCGACCGGACATTCTGATCGTCGAAGGCGTCAACGTCCTGCAACCGAGCAGGCTGTCACGAGACGCCAACGAGACCCCGTTTGTATCCGACTTTTTCGACTTCTCGGTGTATCTGCACGCCGACGACGAGATTCTCGAGCGCTGGTATGTCAACCGCTTCATGCGGTTACGCCAGACGGCGTTCCGCGATCCGCAATCCTATTTCCGCAAATACGCCGATCTGAGCGATGACGAAGCCATGGAGGTCGCCACCTCGATCTGGTCGCGGATCAATCTTCGCAATCTTCACGAAAACATCTTCCCGACCCGGGCTCGCGCCAGCCTCGTGCTGACCAAGGGCGATACGCACCAGATCGAGCAGGTCGCGCTTCGCAAGCTGTAGCGCGCGGCGTTCAGCGGCCGAGCTTCACCCGGGACCATTCGCGCGTGATGACTTTCTGAAGGTCGGCGTCTTTTGTCGACACCGTGAAAAGCTTCCTTTCCATCGCCTCGTCGGGATAGATCGACGGATTTTCGGCAATCGCGGCAGGAAGCAGCGGCTTCGAGGCGACGACCGGGTTGGCGAAGTTCGTGACCAACGTATTGCGCGCCGCGATCTCCGGCCGAAGGAGGAAGTCGATGAACCTGTGCGCTTCCGCGACATGCTTCGCATCCTTCGGGATGGCGAGCGCATCGATCGATATCAGCGTTCCCTCGCGGGGAATGACATAGCCGATATCGACGCCGGCGCCGGCCTCGCGCGCGCGTGTCCGCGCCTGGAAGCTGTCTCCGGCCCAGCCGATCGCGAGGCAGATGTCGCCGTTGGCCAACGCGTTGATATATTCGGACGAGTGGAACTTGCGGACCGAGGGGCGGACGCGGGCCACGACCTCGGCCGCCTTGCGGATGCTCGACGCGTCCCGCAACTCCGGCGACAGACCTGCATATTTGGCGGCGATGGCGAGAATATCCTCCGGGCTGTCGAGGAAATAGACGCCGCAATCGGCGAGTTTGCGCATGTTTTCGGGCTTGAACACGATATCCCACGTGTCCATTGGCCTGTCGCCCAGGCGGTCCTTCGCCTTGGCCGTGTTGTAGGCGATGCCGGTGGTGAACCACATATAGGGGACCGCATGGTCGTTGCCGGGATCGTAGACCGCCAGACGGGAGGCGATCTCGGGCGACACGCCCCTCAGATTCGGCAGGAGAGACTTGTCGAGCTTCTGGAATACGCCGGCCTTGATCTGACGTTGAAGAAACGTCGCCGATGGCGCGACGATGTCGTAGCCAGTCCCGCCGGCGAGCAGGCGCGTCTCGAGGATTTCGTTGGAATCGTAGGTGTCGTAAACGACCTTGATTCCCGTTTCCTTCGTGAATTCCTCGAGCGCCCTCTGGTCGATATAATCGGTCCAGTTGGCGACGTTGAGCGTCGATTGCGCCTGCGCGGCCGCAGTCGCCCAGCAACAAAGGGCAAGGGTTGCGCACCGAACGAGACGGGAGAGCATGGGGAGTGTCTTCATGGCGCGATCCTATTCGCCGCAGCGAGCATGTCGATTGGCAATACATGACTGACACGGACGTTCAACAGCCGCCGGTGGCCGAGCGCGCGCCGGCCATAGCGCGCGGCGTCTGTCGCCTCTTTGCGGCTGCGGGCTATTCGACGATCACGGAGATGCGCCTTCCCGACGGTCGGCGCGCCGACGTCATGGCGATGCTGCCGGACGGGGCCATTCACATCGTCGAGATAAAGTCCTGCGCCGCCGATTTCCGGGCAGATCGGAAATGGCCCGGATATCGCGACTTCTGCGACAATTTCTATTTCGCGATCGATCTTGCCACGCCGCCGGACATCATCCCCGCGGAGGTCGGGCTCATCGTCGCCGACGGCTATGGGGCGCAGGTCGTACGCGCGGGCGCCGAGCATCGGCTTTCCGCCGCCCGGCGCAAATCGGTGACGCTGCGGTTCGCCAGGACCGCGGCCGATCGACTGCTCACGTTGCAGGACCCGATGGCGCGCGTGCGGCCCTGACCGGCCTCAGCGCGGCGCGCGTTTCGCGAGAATGCGCTGCAGGGTGCGGCGATGCATGCTCAACCGCCGCGCGGTTTCCGAGACGTTGCGACCGCACAATTCATAGACGCGCTGAATATGTTCCCAGCGCACCCGATCCGCGGACATCGGGTTTTCGGGCAATTGCGCATGATCGGGCGTGATCGAGCGCAGGGCGGCGTCGATCTCGTCCGCGTCGGCGGGTTTGGCCAGATAATCGAAAGCGCCGAGTTTCACCGCGGTAACCGCCGTGGCGATATTGCCGTAGCCGGTCAGGATCACGCCGCGGGCGTCCGGCCGGCGCGCCTTTAGTTCGGAGATGATGTCCAGGCCGTTTCCGTCTCCGAGACGCATGTCGATGACCGCGAAGGCCGGCGGCTCGATCTCGATCGCCTTGATTCCGTCAACCACCGAATTCGCCGTCTGCACCTTGTAGCCGCGCGCCTCCATCGCGCGCGCCAGTCGGCCGAGAAACGCCGAATCGTCGTCGACGATCAGCAACGAACGGTCGTCCGGCTGAACGTCGCTGAACGGCTGCCGGCTCTCCGGGCCTGGTCCCTCGTTGCTCATGATCGCTCTATCCGGTTTTGCCCGGGTGCCGTCAAGCCGCGAAATGACGAACCTTCAGCGGGCACTGGGGCTATCGCGTTCGAATTCGGCGCGGGGCCAGGAGATCTGGACCACCGCGCCGGTTTCGGCCCCGCCCCGGTTGGCGATGCGGACGATGGCGCCCGAGCGTTCCAGAAGCGTTTTTGCTATGAACAGGCCAAGTCCGAGCCCAGTCGTTTCGTCGATCTTGGCGCGCCGGTCCGTCGCCCGGGTCGTCACATAGGGCTCGCCGAGGTTGGCAAGGATTTCCGGCGCAAATCCCGGCCCGTCGTCCGTGATCGTCACCACGATTTCCGAAGACGTCCAGCTTGCCCGCGCCTCGACGGCCGAGCGCGCGAAATCGACCGCATTCTCGACGATATTGCCAAGACCGTAGAGAACGCCGGGGCTTCGCGAACAGACCGGTTCCGGCGGCGGCCCGCTCAGGGAGACTTTCACCTCGACATCGAAATTTCGGTGCGGCTGCACGACTTCCTCGAGCAACACGCTGAGGGTCATGTGCGTGAGCATGCTTCCCGGGTCGTTGCCGAGCGAGGTGAGCTTGCCGAGGATTTCGCGGCAGCGTCGAACCTGCTGCGAAACCAGGTCCAGATCGTCATGGACGGGCAGCGCGTCGGGATGCCTGCTCCATTCCTTCGTCACCAGCGCAATGGTCGCGAGCGGGGTCCCCAATTCATGCGCGGCCGCTGCGGCGAGCCCGTCCAGCTGGCTCAGATGCTGCTCGCGCGCGAGCACGAGTTCGGTCGCCGCCAGCGCGTCCGACAGAAGTCGGGCCTCCTCTGCGACCCGGCCGGCGTAGAGCGCGACGAACAGGCCGGCGAGGCCGAGCGCGACCCAGATGCCGGCGCGGTAGACCGGCGGCAGGCTAAGCGCGGCCCCTTCGATCCAGGGCATCGGCCAATGGTTGAACGCAAGGAGAAGCGCAAGGGCGATCATCAGGGCGACCAGACAGGCGGCCTGCCCGCGCGGCAGAGAGACGGCCCCGATGACCACCGGCGCCAGAGCGAGGACGACGAACGGATTGTCGAGGCCGCCGGTCAGATAGAGAAGGGAGGCAAGCTGCAGGAGATCGAAGGTCAGAAGCGCGGTCGCCGGCCAGTCGGCCAGACGGTGATTCCGCTCGAACGTGAGCCGCAGGCCGATGTTGAGAGCCGCGGATGCGGCGACCGCCACCAGGCACCACACGATCGGCAGGGGAAAGCCAAGTCCGAAATGGACGATGAGAATGGCGACGAGCTGGCCCGCGACGGCGAGCCAGCGCAGCCGAACGAGCGTGTCGACGCGCAGACGTCGGGCGCTGTGGCCGAGATCGATGATGGACAGGTCGGACATGACGGCACATTCGCCATTTGAACGGCCGATGACAATCGGATGCCGGCCGGCCGTCTGAACGGCGCTGTTGCGGAATCGAGAAGGGTCAACACGGCGCGCCAGACGCCGGCAAGCGCCGGATGACCGCGCCGCATTCGCTGCTCGCCGCGCCCGCGGCCTCGCCTATTTAGCCGGCCGGCGGGCGCGCAAGGCGCGTTGAGCCCTCAGGCCGCCGCGTCTTTCGCGCGCTCGGCCCGCTTGCGATCGTTGGGATCGAGCATCGCCTTGCGCAGGCGGATAGACTTCGGCGTCACCTCGACGCGCTCGTCGTCCTCGATATAGGCGAGCGCTTTTTCCAGCGTCATCCTGATCGGCGGCGTCAGGCGCACCGCCTCGTCCTTGGACTGCGTGCGGATGTTGGTGAGCTGCTTGCCCTTGAGCACGTTGATTTCGAGATCGTTGTCGCGCGTGTGCTCGCCGACGATCATGCCCCGATAGACCTTCCAGCCCGGCTCGATCATCATCGGGCCGCGGTCTTCCAGCTTCCACATGGCGTAGGCGACGGCCTCGCCCTGATCGTTGGAAATGAGCACGCCGTTGCGGCGCCCCTGAATGTCGCCCTTGTAGGGCGCGTATTCGTGGAACAGGCGGTTCATGATCGCCGTGCCGCGCGTGTCGGTCAGCAATTCGCCCTGGTAGCCGATGAGGCCGCGCGTCGGCGCGTAGAAGACCAGGCGCAGGCGGTTGCCGCCGGACGGACGCATCTCGACCATCTCGCCCTTGCGTTCGGACATTTTCTGCACGACGACGCCGGAATGTTCCTCGTCGACGTCGATCACGACTTCCTCGATCGGTTCCAGCGTCTCGTCGTCCTCGCCCTTCTGGAAGACGACCTTGGGACGGGAGATCGACAGTTCGAAACCCTCGCGGCGCATCGTCTCGATCAGGATCGCGAGCTGCAATTCGCCACGGCCCGACACGATGTAGGCGTCGGAATTCGGCGCTGCCTCGACGCGCAGCGCCACATTGCCCTCCGCTTCCTTGAACAGGCGGTCGCGGATGACGCGGCTGGTGACCTTGTCGCCTTCGGTGCCGGCGAGCGGCGAATCGTTGACCGAAAAGGTCATGGAGAGGGTGGGCGGATCGATCGGCTGCGCTTGCAGCGGCTCGGAAAGTTCAAGCGCGCACAGCGTATCGGCGACGTTGAACTTTTCGAGACCCGCGATCGCGACGATGTCGCCGGCCTCGGCCTCTTCGATCGGCTGACGTTCGATGCCGCGGAAGGCCAGAATCTTGGAGACACGGCCCTGCTCGACCACGTTGCCGGCCCGATCGAGCACTTTCACCGGCTGGTTCGGCTTCACCGCGCCGGCGAACACCCGACCCGTGATGATGCGGCCGAGATAAGGATTGGCCTCGAGCAGCGTGCCGAGCATGCGGAAGCCGCCCTCGCCGACCACAGGCTCGTGCACATGCTTCAGCACGAGGTCGAACAGCGGCGCCATGCCCTGGTCCTTCGGGCCGTCGGCGGCGTCGGCCATCCAACCCTGCTTGGCGGACCCGTAGATGATCGGGAAGTCGAGCTGCTCGTCGGTGGCGTCCAGCGCCGCGAACAGGTCGAACACCTCGTTGATGACTTCGTGGGCGCGGGCGTCGGGCTTGTCGACCTTGTTGATGCAGACGATCGGCTTGAGACCGATCTTCAGCGCCTTGCCGACGACGAACTTGGTCTGCGGCATCGGGCCTTCGGCGGCGTCGACCAGAACGATAGCGCCGTCCACCATCGACAGGATGCGCTCGACCTCGCCGCCGAAATCGGCGTGACCGGGCGTATCGACAATATTGATGCGCGTGTCCCTCCAGACGACCGACGTCGCCTTGGCGAGAATGGTGATGCCGCGTTCCTTTTCCAGATCGTTGGAATCCATGACGCGTTCGGCCACGCGCTGGTTCTCGCGAAAGGCGCCGGATTGCTGGAGCAGGCGGTCGACCAGCGTGGTCTTGCCATGGTCGACGTGCGCGATGATCGCGATATTGCGGAGTTTCATGGATCTGCCGTGTGAAAAAGGTCGCGGGCGCGGGAAACCGCGCGGTGCTGCGCTGCGGCGCCTTCTACCCTAAACGGCCCGGGAAGGAAACCTCATTCCCCGCGTGCGATCCGGGAGACCTCCACGGGGCGCGGCGGTTGCCGCAAGACGGTCGCCCGCCGTTCGCGAATGGCCTCCCGGGCCTGGTCCAGGGCCAGGCCGAGCGCCGTCATCGCGTGGCTGTCGAGACCTTTCAATCGACGGTTCGCAAGGCTGGAGACGAAAATTTCGTCCGCCTCGCGTTCGAGCTCGTCGAGTTCGTCGGTGCGGGTCGAACCGCGCGCCGCCTTGAGGATTTCCAGCAATCTCTCGAGGATCCGGTCGAACTCCGAATGACGCCTGTTGGACATTCGGGTGGCGACGGCGGCGAGGCCGGAGCCCAGAACGCTCAGGAGCATGGCTCCCAGATATATGAAATCGCTGTATTTATCGAAAAAGGTCTTCTCTTCGTCGTCGAGGTAGGCAGCAGCTCCCGGATGCACCGGCATGGCCGCGCCCTTGTCGGTCTCCGGCGCTTCGATCTGGTTCGCCAGTTTCTCGAGCTTGGCGATCCATAGCCGCTCGGCAAAAAGCCTGCGCGTCACTTCCGCCGCGACCGAATCCCGAAGGGTCGCGCGCGCCATGAGCCGGACGGACACGCCCACGGTTTCGAATGCTTCCGAAGGGCGCGGCGGGTCGCCGCCGAATGCGCCGCGCACGATCTCGGCGGATTCCAGCGCGCTCGTGCGCTGGGCTATGGCCTTGGCGTCTGCGATCGGGATGAATTTCGCCGACCCCGCCGACTTTGTGACCGCGGCGACGGCGTCGCTGGGGAATTCCGTCGTGGCGGGCCCGACGATGAACAGCGCGTCGACCTGTCTCGATTTCACCGCATCGGCCATGGCGCTGCGTTCGATCACTTCGTGGCGCACCTGATCGACGTCGATTTCGTAGTGGGCGAGGATCGTATCGAAGAGCTTCACATTGCCGAAGCCGGTTGCGGCGCCCCTGACGATGCCGACTGTTTTTCCCTTCAGATCGGAAACCGATCTGATCGTATCGTCGCCGCGCGCGATCAGGAGAGCCGGATTTCGATGCAGAATGACGAGCGTCTGCCCGTTCGGCGGAATGGAAATGTCCGACCGAACGACGGCGAGGTCCACGCTCTCGGATTGGAGCGCCGCGGAGCTTGCGCCGGCGGTGCCGACGGGCACGACGCGCAGTCTCACGCCGTCTCGGCTGGTTGAAAAAACGCGGCTGATCGCCTCGACGAGCTTGTGGTCGTCGGTTCCCTGCGCAACCGCGACCCGCAGTGTCGTCGGTCGGAGAAACGCATAGTTGAGTCCCACCGCGACGCCCGCAAGGGCGAGACCGAGACCCGATGCAATGTACAACCCCCGAAGCATGGATCTCTCCGTCCGCCGACGTGGACCAAGGATATAGGGGATTGAGCCTGAAATGCGACGCCCGCTCGGGCTTGCACCCTTCATCGGCGCATGCCGATGGACGCTCGAGATCAATCGAGACGCAACGCCCGCCGCGTCGCCAGGGTCAGAAGGAGGACGAGCAGCGCCGAAAAGGCGACGTCCGAGAGGAAATGCGCGCCAGCGACCATCCGCATTGCGGACACAATGACGCCGAAGGCCAGCGCCGCCGCCGTCATGGCAAGTCGCAGCTGCGGCGGCGACAGCAGCGCCGGCGCCGTCGTCCAGAAAGCGCTCGCCGCCTCGCCGGACGAGAACGAGCAGTTTTTCTCGCAGCCGCCGTCGAATCGATAGAACGGCCGAAACGCCAGATCGCCGCCGGCGGCTTCAAGCGTCTGCAGTGGTCGCGGGCGATGCGAATGCGCCTTCAGCCCCGCGTTGACGGCGAGACCCGGGCCAAGCGCCAGCACGAGGACGACGAAGATGGCGCGCCGCCATGCCGCCGATGTAAGGACGAGTCCACGCGCGGCCTGCCGCCAGTGCAGCATCAGAACGCCGCCGCAGACGACATAGGGCGTTGTTCGAAATACCTCTCGCAGCGGTCGGAAAACCGCCTGCGCGGAGGCGTCTGCGGGAAGCAACGCGAGGCGCGCCGCGGACAGGTCGACCTCCGGCGCGACCGCAGTCGCGGCCACCGCGATGGCGGCCGCGACGCATACGGCGAGGATCAGACGCGTTTCCGGCATGACCTATGGGCTTCTGATACGCGCTGCGACATGATGGGCCGGAGACGAGTATCCGGCATGGCTTCACTTACGTTCTGGTTCGATTTCGCGAGCACCTATTCCTATCCCGCAGCGATGCGGATCGAGCAATGGGCGCGTGAGCGGGCCGTGGCGATCGCGTGGCGTCCTATCCTGCTCGGTCCGATATTCGCGGACCAGGGTTGGCGCGATTCGCCTTTCAACGTCTACCCGGCGAAAGGCCGGTACATGTGGCGCGATCTCGAGAGGCTCTGCGCCGCCGAGGACCTGCCTTTCGTACGGCCGAACCCGTTTCCGCAGCATTCGCTGCTCGCTGCTCGCACGGCGACCGCGTTGGATGGAGAAGAGCGCGCGCGTTTTTGCCGCGCCGTCTTCGCGGAAGAGTTCGGACGCGGCCGATCGATCGACAGCAAGGAATTCATTGCAGGCGTCCTGCGTGATCTGGGCCTGCCCGACGATGCGCTCGCCCGCGCGGCGTCCGACGCGGTGAAAGCGGGGCTGAAGGCGAGCGTCGACGAGGCCCGCGCCCTCGGCGTTTTCGGCGCGCCTTCGTTTACCATGTCGGCCGGCGAATTGTTCTGGGGTTTCGACCGGCTCGCGACGGCGCTGGATTGGGCGGGCCGCGAGTCGTAAATAGAGCCGATGTCTCTGGAAACTGCGGAAATCGAGCGCTACGCGCGTCACATCGTCCTGCGCGACGTTGGCGGGCCGGGGCAACTCAGACTGAAGGCCGCGCGGGTTCTTGTGATTGGCGCCGGCGGTCTCGGCGCCCCGCTGATCCAATATCTGGCGGCGGCCGGCATCGGGACGATCGGGATCGCCGACGACGACGTCGTATCTCTGTCCAACCTGCAACGGCAGGTCTTGCATGGCGAGCCGGATCTCGGGCGTCTCAAGGTCGAAAGCGCCGCCGAGGCGGTGGCGCGTCTCAACTCGCATGTGACAATCGAGAGCCACGCACTGCGGGTCGCGCCCGACAACGCCCGGGCGCTTGTCCGCGGCTACGACATAGTCGCTGACGGCTCGGACAATTTCGCCACCCGCTATCTGATGTCGGACGCCTGCTTCTATGAAGCGAAACCGCTGGTGACTGCGGCGGTCGGTTCGTTCGACGCCTCGCTCACGACGCTGCGGCCATTCGAGAGGGACGAAGACGGGAGGCCGAACCCGACCTATCGCTGTCTTTTTCCGGAAGCGCCGGCGCCTGGAACCGTGCCGACCTGCGCGGAAGCCGGCGTTCTCGGCGCGCTGACCGGCGTTGTCGGCTCGATGATGGCTCTCGAAGTGATACGCGAGATCGTCGGCTTCGGAGAAGGCCTCGTCGGCCGTCTCCTGTTATTCGACGCCCGCGCGATGCGCTTCGAAACGTTCGCCTACGGCTGGGATCCGGACAATCCCCTGAGCGGCGTCAGGAAATAGACCTCACTTCGCGGCGACGACCGCGATCTCGACCTTGTAGGGCGGCGCGGCGAGCTTGGCTTCGACCGTGGCGCGCGCGGGCGTCTGGCCCGCGACCACCCAGGCGTCCCAGACCTTGTTCATCTCGGGAAAGGTCGCCATGTCGACAAGATAGATGGTCGCCGACAGGATCTTCGTCTTGTCCGAGCCAGCCTGCGCAAGCAGCGAGTCGATCGTCTCCAGGATTTCCTGGGTCTGCGCCTCGACCGATTCGCCCGCCGCCTTGTTGGCGACCTGGCCGGCCAGATAGACGGTGTCGCCATGGACCACGGCCTGGCTCATGCGGGGCCCGACGGCGATACGGGTGATGCTCATGCTGCGCCTCTCCTGTGCGGCCCGCCAGCCGCCGCGCCG